>DBFAWQ010000194.1:0-4689 GCA_048242115.1 Eggerthellaceae bacterium | reverse complement strand
CCCTCGGCTCTGACCTGGTGAAATTGTGGAAAACTCCTGGTATGTGCGGTGGTTGGTCGAGGTATTAAACTCGAGTTGTGCGATGCACGACTCACTTTTCGTCCATCCGGAATCGCTTCAAGCCTTGTAGCCTTTCGCCGGCCATCCCTCTACGGCTCTCCACTGTCTAATCGCGCTTGTCCGCTCCGAGGCGGGCCGGAGGGTCCCTCGCTTGTCCTCGCCTCGCGCGTGCGTTGGGGCTTGCGAATCGTTGCTGCTGCGGAATCGCTCGGGACCCTCCGACCTGCCCCTCCGCTACCTGGTTGCGCTCGTCCGACGCGCCTCTCCGCTGCTTGCTGGGGGGGTCTGCCGTCTCTTCGCTGTCTGTCTTGTCCCGCCGATGACATCGCATAACCTACATTCCATCCATCTGCTCCCACCCTGTGCCGTCTCATCTCATCCGTTCGCTCTCTGCTGCTCGGTCGAGGTCGCGCTTTCTCCTTCGCTGGTTGTGCTTGCGGACTCTTCGGGACACATCTACTCTAGGTCGGCATCGGCTATCTTTACGCTGCGGATGATTTCGTCGATGTCGGTAGCGCAGTGGGCATCCAGCTTCGTGTACAGGTTGCGCACATGGGTCCGCGTAGTGGCGACGGATATGCCCAGGTCGCCGGTAATCTGTTCGACGCGTCGACCGCGGGCGAGCAGCTCCAGCACTTCGGTTTCTCGGGCGGTCAGCAGGTGTTGGTCGCGCAGCAGCTCGCATTTCCTATGAACCACTAGGTCGAAGTGGTGACGCGGCGTGCTTTCCCGTCGCAGTCCCCAGATCTTCGAAATGGTTTTGGCGCTGCCTACCCAAAAAGCGCCAGCAGTGAGGGCGAGGAACGCTGCGGTTGAGGCTATGGAGAAAGCAAACGAGGAGGAGATGAGCGTCGGTGAAAGCACGAAACCCGTCGTTGAGCCCAGCATCATCCCCAGGTTCTTCCAGAACAGCCCCCACGAGCAGACCTGCACTCCTGGCAGCGCGGCATTCTTGATGATGACAATGCATCCAAGGGCGAACAGCATGTTGTAGTAGGCCAGTGCGCATTCCGTGAGGGAAAGTGGTATTGCGGATACTTCCCGCATAACAGGAAGCAGAAGGAACCCGGTGATGGCGAGCGGGTAGGCGACTGCGCGAATTTTCGACCACACGTCGTCGGTGCTGTGCTTTCCAAGATACGAGATGGAGAAGGCTACGACAGCGAGCAACAGCCCTGCGAATATGGGGAGTTCGACGTTCGCTCCATGGGAAAAGCCAGAAGCGAGCGCATGGGTTGCTCCGAACACGGTACCGAACAGCAGCAAGTGCGTGGCGAGCGGCCAAGGAGCCTGTCGTGCGGAAAAGGCCGCTCGGGCAGAGCGGGGCGGAGGCACTGCCGGTGAGTTCGGGTGTCCGCTTTTGCGAAGGAGCAATGCTGCGGCTGCGAAGAACGCAGCTTGGGCCATTCCGTAGATAGCGGGAGACGAGGAACTCAGTCCGCAGGCGAAGGTGAGTCCCGAGAAGGCGGCGTAGGAACCGAAGCAGATGAGCAGCGCTGCGTAGACGTCGCGGACGGGGTAGCGGCTGAGGTGGTCGAGCCATAACGCGGCGGCCGGTGCAACCGTGGCTGAGGCGATTAGATGCAGCGTGATGGCGAGATAAGGCGCGTGCAGCCCCAGGATGCAGCACCAGAACGCAGCGGTGATGAGCAGCTGTGCGCCGAGGAAGCAGGGCAGCAGACGTTGGAGACTGTCAGTTTTGCGTGGGGTTCGAAAGACCAGGTGGGTGAGGGCTGCCCCTAGACACAGGCCGGCGGTGCGGGCGAGACAACTCGCCTCGCCCGCATGGGGGAACGCGGCGGGCAGATAATAGAGGTAGAGGCGCCCTGCCTCGTGGAATGCTCCCCACCACGTGAGATAGAGCCCCGCTGCCAGGGAGAGGGCAGCAAGCCCCGGTGCGTTTTCGTGCATTCGGGGAAACGGGGCGCGCAAAGAGGGTGCCCTCGGGGGAGTGTCCTGATTTTTTCCCATGGCGGGGATGGTAGCACAAGGAGTTTTCGGGTCTCTCGTCAAATATTAAGTAGATGGGATGCGGGAAAGCGAAGAAATACCAACGAATTGGCGAGACGCGTTTCTGTTGCCGCTGGCAAGCTTGGAGCAAGCATCCGGGGTGGCGCGCACGGTTGGGAGGGAAGGGGGTACGTGGGACGGCGCAAAAGCCCGGATTATCAAGGGGGCCTTTCGGGCCGGAAAGAGAGGGCGAGAGATGAGAGAAGCTACAGCAAGGACCATGAGCGTAATCGTAGGCGTAGGGATGGTTGCCGGTGGGATCGCGGCCGTGGGGGAGCCGATTGCTCAGGCTTCGGCGGCAACGGATACGTGCGAGGCAACCGATCGGGCCGACGATGCAATCGCGGAATCGACCACCGTTCGCATGGCCGATGCGGTCGGCGTGTTCGCGTTCAACCAGGATGCGGTGACGTCCAATCGCGACATAGCCACCACGTTCCGCTCGGCGGCGACGGCTCTGTGCACCTCGCTGCCGAGCTATGCGGTGCGGGGGATGGCCGAGGCTGCGAGCGTGAGCGGACCAGCCGGAGCGTACGGCGTTATCGTCGGCGACGCAACGGCGGCCGATGGGGACACTGTAACGATCGGGTGCGTATGCGCGTCCAACGGCGCCGGCGGCGGGGCGGCCATCAACGCCCGGGTATCCGGGACGAGCTTGCGGTCCTTGGCCGCCTCTATGGCCTAAACATCGAGGGAGAAGGGGAACGATAATGAGAAAAGTCCAGGTAGGACGAGTGGTTGTCTCGCGCAATGCCCGTTTGCTGGGAGCTGCGGCATCCGTGGTCGCGCTGGCTCTGGCGCTCGCAGCCTGCGCACCGGAGGTGCCCCGGGTCGATGCGCCGCAGGACGCGCCGGTGTTGGCCAGCGCTTCCGACGGCGAGACGGCCGATGGCGATGCGGCGGTCGACGAGGTGGCCAACGGCGCGGCTCAGACACCGGGAGCTGCTTTCGGCTATGCCGACTTCCGCGACAAAAGCTCGGGCGATTACCCGGAATCATATTTCACCGAGACGTTCGTCAATGCGGGTAACCGCGGTTGCAACGCCTGCCACGAGGATCTGTGGACGCTGATCGAGAATCTCAATCCGCTGCAGCATCTGGCTTCGTCGGCTCCAGGCTACGGCAAAGACGCTACGTACATGGACTGCTATCTATGCCACGATGGTACGCCGTTGCATGGCGTGATGCTGAAGGAGCCCATCCATTCGGCCCATTACGGAAGCAGGGTATTCACCGACGAAATTGGCGGCAACTGCTTCAGTTGCCATGCTCTGGACCAGAACAATGCCTACGTGATGTTCGACGCCTACAAGCATACCGACGAGTTCGGTGGGTTCAAGGACTCCGGCTCCGACAGGCAGTGGGCCTGGGTGCAGGGGCGCGAGTGGCCCAACGGCCATGTGACCGGTATATCAATGGCGCGCGATATGGACGTGTCCCTGGTGAGCATGGACCAGGATCCCTCTGCCCAAGAGGATATGTACAGCGCATCGAACTACGCTATTCCCCAAATCGACGCGAAGGACTACGTCCTGAAGGTTACGGGTGTGCAAAACGAGCGCACGTTCACCCTCGACGAGCTGAAGGCGCTGCCGCAGACAGATGTAACTATGCTCGAGGTATGCGTGGTCAACACTATCGGCAGCTACCAGATTGGCAATGTTCCGGCGCGCGGCGTGCTGATTAAGGACTTGGTCGAGGCCTGCGGCGGCGTTCCCGAGGGCACCAATGCCGTATCGGCCGTGGGCGAGGACGGATGGAATTCCGTAGCTCCCAGCCTGGATTTCCTGCTGGAAAACGATGGTTTCATCATGCTGGAGGCATGGGGCGAGCCGCTGAGCGTGGAAGCGGGGTACCCTGCGGCGTTCGCCATGCCGACCGCTCCTGCGGGCCTGTGGAACAAGTGGCTTATCGAACTGAACTTTCTACCTACCGACGGTCTGAGCGACTTCCACTTCATTTCCGGCATGGATTATGTCGAAGAGCCGGGCGTGGTGAGCGCCAGTGGCCGCGTAGCTTCGGTGAACTCCGGATGGCTGTCCCCCGTCAACGACGGCGAGACCGTAAACGCGTCGGGGCCGGTGCGGCTGGAAGGCTATGCTTGCAACTGGGGCCACAACGGTAGCCGCATCGAGCAGATTGCATTCAGCTCAGACTATGGCAACACCTGGACGTACATCGATGTGCCCGCGGATTTCGATATGAAGAAGTGGACGCACTGGGTAGTCGACTGGAACCCCCCGGCTCCTGGAACCTACGAGCTGTACCTGTGCTCCATTGATTCCGTGTACGGATGGCAGCAGTATCCTTCCGCCATTACGGTGATTGCGGAATAGGAGGTAGCTGCGCGAAAAAGGACTTGTTGTGACATCGAGATGAGCACAGCGGAGGGGCGGTCGGTTACGGTTGCTTCTCCGCTACCTGCTATCTGTCTGGCCCTCCTCCTTTTTTGCTGCCTGCTTTTACTAGCGGGGCATCGCATACCCTACATTTCGTCCAAGCGCTGTGAGCTGGGGAAACGTTGTAAAACACCAGTTCAAACTGGTTTTGTTCTGATGGATGGAATGTAGGTTATGCGATGCACAACCTACATTTCGTCCATTCGAGGCCGATTCCTTT
>DBFAWQ010000193.1:0-33655 GCA_048242115.1 Eggerthellaceae bacterium | reverse complement strand
CCGCCAGCCGCATCGCCGATGCGCTGGCCACCGCTGCGGGCGGTCGCGCCACCAGCGTGCAGGATCTGAAGGTGTCCATGGCCGACACCGGCACTACCGCTTTGGCGGACGGCACCACCGTATCCGGCGCGAAGGCCACGAGCGCCACGCCCCTGGTGTGGTCCGAAACCCGCATGCACATGCAGAAGGCGTGGCTGGCTACCTCAAGCGAGATGGTGAGCGACTTCGATAACGGCTACGGCGCCATGAACGGCACCGACGACTACCAGGCCGCCCGCGTGTACAACCATGCCACCACGCTGTCCAACGGCAGCCTGACGGGGCTGACCACCTTCAACACCGCGGCCGACGTGAACTACACCGACCCGAACAAGTTCTGCTACGATTCGGGCGCGAACTACCTGACCCACTGGCAGGCCGCGGCCGATCCCACCATCGAGTTCGGCCAGTACGACGACGCCCTCGAATACGGCCAGAGCTACACAAGCCAGCTGATCGCCTACAACTACGGCGACCGCAACCTTGACGGCGTCAGCTTCACCTACATCATGCCGCGCGGCGTGGAGCCCGAGCTTGTGCGCGACGAGGAGGGCAACTACGTCACCGACGAGGACGGCAACTACAAGATCAGCGTGGGCGCCGAGCTGCTGAAGAGCGTAAACGGCGCCTATACCGGTGCCGGCCATGCTGCCAACGATGGCGCACCCTACGTGGACGAGACCTACCTGCCCATCAGCGACGAGCTGGTGCAAGTAGAGGTTCTGCAGACCCCCTACGGCACCTACCAGGGCTACGACGCTCCCAGCGCCAAGCAGGACCCGGCCACCTACCGCACGGGCAACACCACCAACGTGGGCACCGACTACTCGGTCACCGTGGAGCAGGCCACCTACCAGCCCATCAACGCCACCACCGGCGCCGAATCGGTGCTGGGGGCTGCGGCCGGTTCCGACAAGGTGGACCCGGCCCTCATGCAGGGCAAGGCCTACACGCAGTCCAGCCAGCCGTGGGTCATCCGCGTCACGGTGAAGCAGACCCTGGGCAAGTGGTTCGGCCGCAACATCGACTCGCGTGCAGCCAATGCCGCCGACCCCGACCCGGTGTCCATGGCCGAGTGCTACACCCAGGGCGGCTACAAGATCCGCGTGAACCTGGACAGCCACATCTTCGGCAACAACGAGGACGAGGCCTGGTACGATCGCCTGCTGACGGCCCCATGGGACGACGTTGCCCACACTGCCGACGCCACCGGCGCGCTTGCCGGCGAGTTCGTCGACGCCGCCACCAGCGGCGAGGCTGCGGTGGAGGAGGCCTATGCGCCCGTAGCCGCCGACGCCATAGCCGCCCTCCCCGAGGGGACGGTGCTGTACGTGCGCAACGACGCCGACGGAACCTACACGACGGCCACTGCCGACCAAATCGCCGACGCCGCCGTGCAGAAGTACCAGCGCACCGCCGAGGCCGCTGCTGCCGTGGCGGCAACGGAGCCCTTCAACTCGTCCGCCTACTACCAGATCTACGACGTTGACCTGTACGAGGGCAACGCCGCCGTGCCGGGACGCCGCCAGAACGTGCAGCCTTACGGCATGGACTACAGCTGGACGCCCATGAACAAGTCGCGTCTGGGCGTGCATGCCCCCGGCTACGGCCAGTTCTACGGCAGCCCGAACTTCCCGGCCATCAACGGCTACACCGTCATGAACAACTCCGTGGTGCAGGATGCGTCCGTGGCCGGCGACAACGAAGCGCGAGCCAGCCTGTCCAACATGGGCATGCGCATCATGGACTCCGGCCGCATGACCTACGTTGCCGCCAACGCCGAAACCGGCGAGCGCGGCCATATGGCGTGGACCGGCGGCGTGGACCAGGCCGACGCCCTGAAGGGCGGTACCGTGGTGTACGCCCAGACCGGCACCCATGCGCTTATGCGCAAGCCCTTCGTGCGCGTGTGGAACACCGTGTCCGACTACGTGGACTCCGACGGCACCGTGGATGCGGATACCGGCGTGAAGTCGGGCAACACCTCGGATGCCATCCAGGCCGACAACGTCAACTACTACGTGGACACCGAGGCCGACCGCCGTCAGCTGAACGTGCACGTCGAGAACCGCTACTGGCTGAACGACCAGCCCTACAACTTCCAGCGATACATGAACACCGGTTACCGCTACGGTCCCGACGGCGGCTACTACACCTTCAATTCGAAGTACCACAACAACTACGCGGTGGACGGCGGCCAGAAGGGCACGCTCACGCTGCCCGTGGTCACCGTGGTGCTTCCCTTCGGCGTGGCGCCGCTTCTGAAGAGCACGAACCAGCCGGCGTGGCCCGTCGACGCCTACGAGGGCGGCAGCGCGACCGGATCCGATGGGCAGCCCAGCGCGGTGCTGCCGGCCCAGGGAACCATCAACGCCTCCGACTGGGATATCTCCATGGTCGAAGGTGCCGATTCCAGCAACTACACGAACCTTTCGGCCACGGCTGCCCCGGCCGGCGACCCCACGGGCTACCAGACGCTGAAGTCCGTGAACGACAACCTGTCCGACGCTTGGAAGCAGGCCAACTTCAAGGTCACCTACTCCTTCGAGCCCGTCACCTCCGACGACGGGTCGGTGGAGTACCGCTACGTGGTGCGCTTCGAGCCCACCGCCGACGGCTACAATTCCGACCGCGACCTGGTCACCAGCATTGTGAACAACGGCCTTGCCACCTTCAAGCTGAACATCATGACCTACGCCGAGCCCAAGCAGGGCATCGACCCGGCCGTGACCAGCCGCTCCTACGACAACATCCGCGCCTTCGTCACCTCGAAGCTGGACGGCTTCAAGTACCTGGTGGACGAGGACATCACCGTGGCCAACGCCACGGACGAGGCCCGCACCGAGCAGCCCGGCGGCAACAAGGGCGGCGTGAGCGCCAGCACCAGCGTGGTGGGTCCTGCGAAGCTGAACCCCTTCACCGTGGGTTCGGAGGCGCAGCTGACCCGCGAGCAGCGCATGACTTGGCTGTACTACCGCGCCGTGTGCAGCAACTGGGGCAACATCTCCACCTCCACGTACTACAACACCCTGCACGGGCTGGGCTGGCACGCGGAGGACAAGCGCCTGGACGCCAGCCAGTCCACCTACTACACCTACAACAACCTCTGCGGCTGCGGGCATGAGTACTCGGTGAACGTGAACAAGGTGGGCGTCATCCCCACCAACCGCGTGAGCACGGGCAACTTCACCTCCGAAGGCGTGCCCATGAACTACCTCATCGGTTTCAACGGCCGCTATACGGAAAACCAGGGAGCCGGCGGCGTGTCCTACGGCACCCAGCGCGTGCCCCGCTCCATGGGAGGCACCGGCCTGGCCGCGCGCCTGCCCCTGCGCGGCGTGGACACCGTGGCCACCGACAAGAACGGCCGCACCTTCACCACGCCCATCGCCCAGGGCAAGGGCCTGTCCGTGGCCGACTACACCTACGCCGACGTGCAGTGGGGCCTGTCCACGGCTACCACCAACTCCATGAACCGCGGCAGCGTGCGTCCGGCGGCCGGCGACGATGTGGATACGCAGGCCACCCACGTGGAGCCCTTCGCGAACCGCTTCTACACCGACGAGGTGACGCGTCTGGCCAAGCAGACCCACATCGACTCGGGCGTGTACTCCACGGTGAAGCTGCGCACGAAGGTGCCCACGCTCAACGTGGACTACGAGGTGGAAGCCAATCCCACGAACCGTCCGAGCGACGATTTGACGAAGCTCACCGGCGCCGCCATCGACCCGGCCACCGGGCTGCCCGAGCTGGGCACCGACGCCACCGGCGCCGGCGCCGGCGAGGGCGACATCATCAAGACCGACGGCTCGGTCATCCATGCGCCGCGCAACACCAGCGCCTACAACAGCGCCACCGGCCGCTACGACGCGGTGGTGGAGCGCGTCATGGACGACGCCAACGGCAACGAGATGGTGAAGGTGCGCGAGGTCACGAACAGCGCCACCGGCGCGGTGACCACCACGGTGGTCCAGCGCGACAGCAGCGGCAAGATGGTAGCCAGCGGCGTGCGCGTGACCGACAACGGGAACGTGACGCTGAAGCTGAAGCAGTACGCTGCCGACGGCGTCACCGTCGCCTGGTCGCTGGACAAGACCTTCAAGCTGGATAAGACGCTCACCGCCGACAACAAGGAAGCATGGGAGCTTTCCGAGTCGCTGGCGCACCTGTACATGGGCGACTACGACACGGCTGGTAACAACTACGTAGCTACGGAGTCTTACCGCCGCAAGAAGACCGTCACTCTGGGCACTGCGACCGGCGCGAAGCCCGTTTCCGCGGCGGGTATGACCTTCTACACCCGCACGGCAACCTACGTGCCGCTCGAGATCGACTACAAGGGCATCATCTACTACAAGCGCACCGACGGTTCCGGCAACGTGGTCTACAAGCCCGCGTCCGAGGTGACCGACGCCACCTCCGCCGAGACCCAGTACATGGACGACGAGTCCCAGGCCATCTACACGCCCATCGCCCGCACCACGGCGGCGCTGCAGAACGCCTACTCCAAGGGCACGCAGCTCTACGTCGCCGAGGGCGCCGGCTACGTGCGCGTGAAGATCAACAAGCTGCCTCCCGTGACGAAGCCCTACGTGGATCCCTACAGCTTCTTCAGCTACGGCCTGCCCGACCTGGGCAGCATCGAGGCCACCGGCGCCACCTTCTACACCAAGGAGGCCGACGGCAGCTTCAAGAAGCTGGAGCTGAAGGACGAGCGCGACTACGCTACGGCCGCCAGCGCCTCAGCTCGCGACACCTATATCAAGCTGGAGTTGAACGGGCAGGACGAGTACGTGCTGGCGAAGCTGCATTCCAAGGGCCTCCCCGAGCTGTCCGAGTACACCTTCACCTCCGACTCCGACAGCACCGAGCGGGCCATGGACTCGCTGACCCTGTACGAGTACGTGACCGAGAGCCACCAGGCCACCGACGCCAACGGCGATCCGCTGGAGGATGAGAATGGCGACCCGGTCATGGTGACCACGTCCTCCTACCAGCCGGTGGTGCTGGACAAGAGCAACATCGCCAAATACACGGTGAGCACCGGCACCGAGGACCCGGTGAAGCTGTACCGCCAGTCCTACGACGACACCGGCAGCATGTACTACGAGGAGATCCGCATCAAGCACACGCCGGTGGCTGCTTCCGAGAAGTACAACTACACGGTAAACGACATGGGCCGCATCGTGCCGGTGGCGTACCGCACGCCTTCGGTGGGCCACGACCCCGATCCCTACACCGTCTTCTACGTGCTTTCCGGCTACGAGCAGAACCCCGTGTACGAGACCAACCCCGACGGGTCGGTGAAGACCGATGCGGACGGCAAGCCCATCCAGGCCACCGATCCCAACACCGGCGACCCGATGACCGAGGACGATTACACGCGTCCCATCTACACCGAGATCTCCAAGACCGCGAACCTGGACGACTACCTGGACGAGTTCGCCGACCAGCTGTACGTGAAGCTGAACCTGAGCGGCGAGGACCGCTACGTCGAGGTGGACCTGACCCGCGACGCCGAGACCCCCGTGGATCCGGAGCCGGATGCCTACGAGCAGTTCCAGTACATTCCCGAGCAGACCGTCTCCAACGTCCGCTACACGCCCAAGCGCAAGGTGGAGTTCGTGGCCGGCATCAAGTCGCCCGACCTGGACGAGAACGGCAACAACCTCATCACCACCGACGTCTACACGGTGGACGACTACCAGCTGAACTGGGTATCCCAGAACGACCCCTACTTCAAGGTGAACGGGTTCATGTACGACCAGTCGCTGCTCGACATGTTCGGCATGGACAACGACTGGGTGCGCCATAAGACCCTGTTCCAGGCTTCCGAGACGGTGGACGCGTGGCAGTACAACGAGACGCCCTGGTTCGCCGCCACGGTGACGAACAACGCCGACCGCCTGGACCCGGCCGCCTACACCGACAAGCTGGAGGCCATGGGCGATCTGAAGCACGCCAAGCTGGTGTTCTCCATGGAGCTGCCCAGCCAGGTGACCTTCTACGAGGAGAAGATGCTGACCACCTCGAAGGACGTGGCCGACCAGCATCCCAACGAGTACCGCTACATCGGCGACTACGCAAACGACGACTACGCCTTCTACGTGGAGCGCACCTACCTCGACCGCACGGCCACCACGGCCGACTACAGCAAGGGCGAGAAGGTGGTGGATGCCAACGCCAAGCCGCTGCCCGCCGTGCAGACCGCCGATACGGCCGCAGGCCAGAAGGTGGTGAACGCCAAGGGCGTTGCCATCGCCGGGGCTACCAGCGCCGATCTGGTGGCTGGCCAGCGCGTGGTGGACGCCGACGGCAACGTGGTGCCCTTCACCATGGACATCGACGCGGCCGCGGGCCAGAAGGTCCAGAAGTTCCAGCGCCTGACGCCGAAGATGCTTCTGGCCCAGGGCTGGACCATGAAGATCACCTACCAGCCCGACTACGGCGACGACGGCTACGCCCTCACCGGTGCCGCCTCCGTGCGCGGCGGCGCCAGCGCCGACAACATCAACGCCCATTACGGCAAGGCCGACGTGGACGACCCCGAGGATACCGTGGAGTCCCGCGGCCTGGTGGACGACATCAAGTCGAACACCCTGGACGCCCATAACGGGCTGAACCCGGACAACGGCTCGAAGAACTCCGTGAAGGCCTACTCCCACGACCGCGAGAAGGTCGTCTTCGAGCTGGCGCCCCCCGACGACGCCACCGACGACGAGTTCAACCAGTGGAGCTCGCTGCTTGAGGCCTTCTACGCCGGCGCTCATGCCGACGGCTACCTGGGCTACAACGACAGCGTCACGCTGAAGCTGCGCACCCGCATCGACAACCTGGGCGACAGCGAGACCGCCATGGACTCGTCGCTGTACAACGACGGCGAGCTGGTGAGCTACCGCGAGCAGATGGCCAAGGTCCTGGCTTGGGACGGCGACGCCTCCCAGGTGTACGTGACCACCCACGACACTGGCTTCGAATGGGTGGACGACGACAACGAGCAGGGCTGGAGCCACACGAACTACGGCGACGGCGAGATGACCACCACGCCCGACCCGTCCTTTATCTACAAGCCGAAGATCACCGACGATCTGAACTCCTTGGGCGACAGCTTCCATCCGCAGAGCCCCACGCGCTTCTACCGCGCCGGCCAGACCGCGTTCGATGCCGCCTACAGCGATACCGACTACGACATGGACGCGAACTTCACCGACCTGTACGTCACCGACACCTCCGGTTGGTTCCGCGTCCGCAAGCCGTCGGTTTCCGTCCGCGCCGACACCGAAGAGCTGCGCACCATCATCTTCGACTCGCAGATGGGCGTGAGCACCGGCCAGGACGTGCAGCTGAAGGGCAACAACGGCTTCTACATCACCCAGGCCATCAACACCGGCGGCGCTGTGAACTCCTTCGTGCTGGATTGGCAGCAGCCCTTCAGGGCCACCGCCGCCCCCAACGCCAAGGGCACCGCTCTGTCCACGAAGAACGCTCCGTTCGAGACCGACGAGTACGCCATCGCCCGCTTGCAGTCCTCCTTCACCGACGTCTCCACCGGCGTCTGGGAGGTTCCGGGCGCCCAGTACGGCGAGGGCACCGTGCGCAAGGTGAAGCTGGATGCGAAGGGCCGCGCCGTCATGGAGAACGGGCACGTGGTCTACGAGGAGACCACGGGCAACGCCACGCCGATGAACGAGCAGGCCGAAGTGGAGAGCAAGCTGCGCGTGTACATGTTCGCCCGCCTGGTGGACCTGACGGTAGACAGCGACGAGTCCGTGTACCAGGAGCAGAACGGCGCGAGCTACATCGACCGCGAGAATTTCGCGCTCGCCGGCACCGACGCCGACCGCGACTACTGGTTCGGCGAGGACGAGGTGGACGAGGCCTTCGGCGAATCCACCGACTGGAACACCGCCGACTCCGAGTGCTGGGTGCAGATCGGCGCCAAGGAAGGCTACGCCGTTTCCGCGAAGCAGAACGTGGTCATCGACGACTCCTTCCTGGACGACAACGAGATCGCCCAGAACCATCCCAACGCCCAGGTGCGCCAGATCCGCTGGGTCATCAAGGCCGCCGAGGAGGACGAGGGCTTCGAAGGCGACAGCCTGTCCCACAAGATTGCCGTGCCCCATGGCTTCCGCCTGGACGTGGACGCCGCGCCCGACGAGGTGGTTGCCATCGACGGCAAGAAGTACGACATGACCAACCTGGAGGACGTCTACGGCAACAAGATCGACGTGTCCGGCAAGCAGGAGGCCGACGACATCGACCCGCTGCGCCTGAACGCCGGCTGGGGCTACAGCACCAACAGGCAGGACAAGGTGACCATGCTCGACGCCATGGGCCACTACCAGCCGCGCACCACCGTGAAGCTGCAGCCGTCCATCACGAACAACGCCCCGGCCATCGGGGTGAGCACCTCGGTCATCGACACCCCGGCCTTCTACGCCAACTCCCGCTTCCACAACCGCGTGGAGCTGGAGACCGACGGGTCCGACCCCGACGTGCACGTGAACCATTTCGTGTCGGCCACGCCGCGCTACGACGATACCAAGTACGTGGAGACCGAGCGCAGCCGCGCCGGCTTCCTGCGCACCTCCGAGTGCCCGGTGCTGGCCCTGGACATCACCCAGGGTTACTTCGCCGGCTCCGGCACCTCGGGTTACAAGTGGACCACCGACCTGGACAAGACCTCCATCAACCAGCAGTCCTCGCGCATGATGCGCTTCAAGATCGTGCTGTCGAACCTCTCCAACGACCAGATGGAGGCGCTGGGGTATCTGGGCTATGAGCAGGACAACTGCTCCAACCCGCAGATTTCCCAGGTCATGCCCGCCATCGACGGTTACGGTCCGGCCAACATGATGCTGCCCGGCGACCTGCAGTACGTCAGCTACGAGGATCTGCAGGCCGACAAGGAGCTGGCCAAGCCCAAGTACGGCTACTTCGACTGGTCCTACGAGTCGAAGAAGCCCGAAGGGTCCAGCCGCCCGGCTCCCAACATCGACGCCGAGAAGCCCATCTGGACCTACTACATCGCCGACATGACCGACTACCTGGACGTCGCGTCCATCGACACCACGGTCACGTCCTCGACGCCGCGCATGAACGACCCGGTGCTCGGCAGCGCCTTCATCATGGGCGACCGGGCCATGAAGACGTCCGAGACCGTCTACGACAACACCACCCGCAAGTTCGCCAGCTGGAGCTTCAGCGGCCAGCTGAACAGGCGTCCTATGTACAACGAGGACGGCAGTCCGATGATCGATCCGGATACCGGCGAGCAGATGGTCTCCGAGAGCTACACCCGCGGCCTGCTGCAGGCGGGCCAGGCCCTGGTGGTCGAGATCATCATGCCCGTAACCGAGGGCGCCACCGACCTGCTCACCTCCGACCAGCTGTCCACCATGGGCTTCGGCTACAAGGTGGGCAACTTCAAGCCCTTCACCGGCGTCGTGCCCGGCAAGGAAGACCTCACCCGCGGCTTCGACTCCGACAAGTCCGACGTGAACATGGACGGCTCGTCGTCCCAGTCCATGGTGAAGATGACCCTGCGCCCGGTGTCCTTCACCGCCTCCACGAACCTGACCACCTCCAAGACCGTCACCACCCAGCTGGATACGAACGCCACCGTGGTCACCAGCGCCTACGCGGCGGTGCCCGAGGGCAGCTCCTACACCTACGACGTGGCGGCCGTGAACCCCGACGCCGACGGCAAGAAGGCTGCCGAGTACAGCAAGGTGGTGCTCTACGACGTGCTGCCCTACCCGGGCGACACCGAGGTGTACACCAGCGATTCCGGCAAGCCCTCCTACCGCGGCTCGCAGTGGTCCGGCGTGCTCACCGACCTGGATTCCATCAAGGTCACCCAGTTCAGCTCGCAGACCGCGCTCAACTACACCGAGCCCCAGGAGCTGCGCGAGGGCGTGGACGGCATGGAGATCTGGGTCGGCCCCTACGTCACCGACGGCGCAGGCACGCTGAAGGTCGGCGAAGTGGGCGACCTTCTGTGGCTGTTCGAGCGCGGCGAGCACGAGGTGTACGGCCCGAACTACGGCGAATGGCCGGAAGGCGACCCCGACGACTACGAGGTCATCGACGACACCCGCGAGCAGGGCATCAACGAGCTGCGCCTGGGCGTGTTCGATGCGGACAACCCGAACCTGCGGCTGAAGACGCCCGAAGAGGCCAAGCGCGAGAAGAACCTGGTGCCGCTCTCCGAGCTGAAGAGCAACGTGGAAGCCTTGCGCGCCCTTGGCCAGGAGACCGAGGCCGATGCGCTCATCCGCGGCCTGCGCGCCATCTGGGCCCAGCCCAAGTCCTCCCTGTACGTGCTGCCCAAGGGCAACCTGAAGCTCACCTACACCCTGGAAGCTCCGCTGAACCTTCCGCGCTTTGTGGGCAGCAAGACCTACAACGTGACCGTGGACATGGCCGAGGACACCCCGGATTCCCGCGACGCCCTGACCAACGTGTTCAACTCCACCGGCAAGGACCTTACCGACGAAGAGCAGGCGCAGCTGAACCAGCAGATCGAGGACGCCATCGCCCGTGCCGACCAGATTCGCTCGGTCGCCCAGGTGAACACCTACATGCAGCGCGTCGGTTCCCAGGACGTGGCTTTGGGCAACGTCTTCGAGAACGTCCGCGCCGGCGCCTTCATCGACGCCCCCGACAACCGCGGCTACATCGGCGACTACGTCTACCTGGATTCCAACTGGTCCGGCACGCCCGAGGACGACATCCTGGGCCTGGACGGCACCGAGATGACCACCGACGAGGACGGCAACCTGGTCAACGCTGCCAACAGCGCCTTCCAGGAGAGCATCAACGGACGTCCGCTCATCCGCGGCATGCGCTACGAGCGCGCTGCCGACCAGTCGCTGGTCACCTGGGTGATCAACCCGGATGGCGACAAGATTCGCTCCGACGACCCCTCCGTGCCCACCGACCCGCAGCTCTTCACCGAGCAGGGCTTTGTGGACACGCTGGAGATCGTGACCACCCCCTTCGACAACTCCTCGAAGGACGGCCAGACCCACCTGATCGACCTGAACTACGACAAGCAGGTGGACGACCCCGGCATCAACAAGGTGAAGGTTGAGCTGCTCAACGAGTACGGCAACCCCGTCAACCGCGACGGCGAAGTGGTGCGCCTGATGCAGAACGACAAGACCGCCGGCGTGCCCCAGTGGGTGCGTTGCGACGACGTGTCCGGCGTGCCCGAGGTCGACCCGTGGGGCAACTACAACATCGCCGGCTCCGGCGCCCCGGCCGTCACCTACACCACCACCGACGCCTACGGCAACCCGGGCTACTACATGCTGTCCAACCTGGCGCCCGGCCGCTACAGCCTGCGCTTCACGTTCCCCGAGCAGTACTACAACTTCTCGCCCACCACCGCCTCCATCGGCGAGCAGACCAGCGGCGAGGGCAACCTGTACGTGAGCAACGACCGCGCCCTCACGGTGGATCGCGAAGAGCCTACCTACGATGAGGAAGGCAACTACGTTCCCGCCGCGCTGAAGATCACCACGGCCCCCTTCACGGTGGAAGCGGTGAAGTACAGCGAGAACGTGGCCTCCTATGCGGCGCCCGACCTGGACGACCCGGTCCATCGCGCTTACGACAAGCGCATGACCTCGCTGAAGCTGGGCATCGCTCAGGGCATCACCTTCGAGGGCGTGGTGTACCGCGACGACATCATGGCCACCGGCGAGGAGGAGGACACCTCCAAGATCAACTCGCTTCTCGACTCCATGGGAGTGGGCGAGGGCGAAGACGTCACCAGCAGCGAGGCTCAGATGCGCGGCGCCACCAGCGTGGAGGAGAAGCGCCTGGAGAACATCCGCGTGAGCGTCTACGAGTACTTCCCCGAGACCGGGAAGATCTCCTCGCGCCTGGCAACCGACGCCGACAACAAGTCCGCGACGCTGACCACCGACGACACCGGCGCCTTCACGTTCCGCCTGCGCGCCGGGCATCACTACATCATCAAGACCAACGACGAGGTGTCCACGCGTCTGATCAAGCCCACGCTGGTAACCTGGAGCGACAACCCGCTCACCTACCAGAACGGTGAGCTGGCTTACGACGACTCCGGCAACCTCATCTACGACAACGACCTGCGCTACGTGTCCGGCTCGGCCCGTACCTATCCCTTCGAGGCCGTCATGCCGCTCACCGAGGACGGCTACGCCATCTACGAGGACGAGGCCAGCCCGTGGAAGGGCTACAAGCGCCAGAACAAGTTCGCCTTGGGTTACGTCGACGGCACCAAGGGCTACCTGGGCGACTTCGTCTGGAGCGACGAGAACTACAACGGCCTGCAGGATGTGGGCGAGCCCGGCGTGGGCCAGCGCGCCGTGGACGGCGGCCTGCGGGTGAAGATGGAGACCTGGTACTATGCGCCCGTGGAGTCCAAGCTGGTGTACAAGCAGCAGCTGGACGAGAACGGCCAGCCGGCCTTCGAGAAGAACGTCTTCGGCAACTACATCGTGGATTCGGTCACCGGCCAGAAGATTCCGATCATGGCCTGGGAGATGGAAGATTCCACGGACTACGCGTGGCAGCTGTACCCCGGCGACGAGCTGCGCGAGGCCTACACCGGCGACGCCGCCACGGCGGGCACCTACCTGTTCCGCGACGTGCGCACCTACGTCATCGACCCACGCGACACCCGCAAGGTGGACGACGACTACAAGACCAAGCGCTTGGCCGGCTACCGCCTGCGCATCGACCAGGACGACCTGAACGCCCTGGGCGTGGACGCCGCCATCACCCTGCGCGACGCCTACCTGGTGGACGCCAACGGCAACGTGGGCCACGGCATCGACGAGGACTCCGACCTCATGTCCAAGGCCGTGGACACCACGGTCATCCGCCAGGCCAACGGCGACGTGGACGCCGCGGTGGACGGCAACACCTACTACCGCCTGGTGAACCCCGACGACCTGGCCAGCGGCTACGAGCCCTGCGACGCCAGCTACGCCGGAACGAAGTACGTGAAGGTGATGGACGGCGCCGACGAGATCTACGCCAGGGTGGACAAGTACCCCGACGAGCTGGCCGGATCTGGCACCACGGGCGACGAGCTGGTGCAGCGCACCGACGGCACGAACTCCAAGGGCCAGACCGCCCGCACCTACTACCTGAACGAGAAGGGCAGCCAGCCGGAGCGCGGTTCCTTCGAGGACGGCTACATCGTCATAGCCACCATCGGCCAGACCACCTCGAACCCGAGCGCCTTCACCACCATGCCCGAGTACGACGACGATCTGGATCCGAGCATCGACCAGAGCCAGACGTTCACCTACACCACCACCTACCGCAACGAGACCGCCACCACCCAGATGGTGTCCTTCAGCGACCCCTATCCGGCGGGCGACGGCGTCAGCTGCCTGTCCGCCAGCGCCGTCACGTCCAAGGGCGTCTCCTACGCCCCCAGCGACAACGGCCTGACGGCGGTGACCTTCAGCGGCGTGGTGCTGGTGCCGGGCGATTCGGTTACCATCACTACCACCTACAAGGTGCAGCGCGTCACGCGCACCATCACCCATGCGGTGACGGTGAACGCCGGCGACGGCGAGTTCGAGACCAACGTGGTCAGCTTCAAGGTGAAGCGCGACATCGAGAAGCTCATGCCCGACCTGCCGCAGCTGATCGCCGCCACCCAGGCCGACACCACGCGCCGCGTCATCGACCCGGTCACTTTGGAGACCATCTCCACCGTCGAGCCCACGAACACCTCGCCGAGCGTGGTGGGCAAGACCTACGCCGAGGCCAAGGCGCTCATCGAGGGCGCCGGCCTGAAGGTGGGCCGCGTCACCTGCACCACCGACCCGCTGAAGAACCCGAGCAACGTGCTGCTGGGCCAGGTGGCCATCCAGACGCCGGCCGCCGGCCTGCCCAAGCACGACGATGCCGCCATGGACATCGTGCTGTTCGGCGCCATGGACGCCCTGAAGGCTCTCACGGGCGCTTCCGCCGTGCCGTGGCAGACCTACAAGTACACCGACGCCGACGGCAAGACCCATACCACCGAGCTGCTGGGCGACGTGAACCGCTACGCCACCACCGACGAGGCGGAGCTGGCGCTCACCGAGCTGCAGGCCCAGACCTCCAGCTTGCGCCGCGCCATCCCGAAGGTGCCTTCCGTGCCTCCCAGCCCCGACACGCTGGAGATGGACGTCACCAACCCGAAGTCGCCCTACTACCCGGAGAACTTCTACGCCAAGGCCGGCGTGGGCGGCGTTCGCGACGAGGCCACCGGCACCGTCATCTGGAACGAGCCCACCGAAGATCAGCTCGCCCGCGTGTCCGAGCTGCAGGACGACCTGTGGTGGAGCAACTGGCTGGCCTTCTGCAAGGAATGGGCGCCTATCCTGGGCTTCATGTACTACGACGAGAACGGCGTGCTGCGCGGGCCCGACCGCAAGGCCGCTTCCCTGGAGAACACCTCCACCCAGCCCTACATATATAAGGGCATCATCTTCGAGGGCAAGGAAGTGGGCGCGCTGTCCATCGAGAAGGTCATCGAGGCCTACTCCAACGCCTACGGCCGCTCCGACGGCAACGGTGGCTGGCTGCCCGGCCGCGACACCTCCTACGTCTTCTACCTGGACGAGAGCGAGGTCCGCACCATCGACGGCAAGGAAACCACGGTCTACCCGGCCGACAAGTCCCTCACCGCCGAGGAGTTCCCGGGCTTCCTGGCCATCTACAACAAGCTGAAGAGCGACTACGACATCGCCTTGGCGAAGTACAACGCCGCCAAGCTGGTGTCCGACCAGATGAACAAGGAGTACAGCGACTACAAGGCCGCCTTCAAGCACTACCTGAACGAGAAGTTGGAATACGAGTCCGAGCAGGATTACGGCTCGGGCAAGCTGCTCATGCACGACCCGATCACGAACCAGGAGCTGGTCTACAACCTGGGCGACGCCGACCGTCTGTACAACTGGGATGCGGGCCTGCGCGTGGTGCCTCGCTCCACCATCGACGGCGCGGTGTGGGACGACTCCCACCTGGGCGAGGACGAGCGCTCCTACAACGGCATCCGCGACAGCTACTACGTGGACGCCGACGGCAACGAGGTGGAGGCTCCGGCCGAGGGCGCCGAGGCTCCCGAGGGCGTGACCCAGGTGCTGGAGCCCGGCATCGCCGGCCAGGAAGTTCGCCTGACCCAGTGGTACTTCGTGCCGGTCACCGCCGACGGCATCGAGGACTGGGACGCCATCGACGGCAGCGACGAGCTTTCCGACGAGGCCAAGCAGGCCGTGAGGATCCAGAAGCTCGTGGACCGCGCCGTGGCTACGGGCATGATCTCCGCCGAGGAGGCCGACGCACTGTCCATCGCCGGCGGCGACGTGGAGCTGTCCGGCTTCGTGGCCATGGACGACGACGTGAAGGCCGCGGGCCTGGCCGGTTCGGGCCATGTGGCCGTGGTCTCCGGGCAGTCCGAAACCGACAACCTGTACCGAAACGTCGAGGGCCTGTGGATCCGCAACACCTCCTTCGGCACCGACCGCCACACCGGGCGTTGGGACGGCGATGCTCTGGTGTCGCCGCGCTCCACCGGATCGTGGCAGGTGGAGGGTGTGAACGGCGTAATCGCCGTGGAGACCTCCGACGGCACCGTCACTCGCGAGGT
The DNA here is from genome assembly GCA_048242115.1 of Eggerthellaceae bacterium. Taxonomy (GTDB): domain Bacteria; phylum Actinomycetota; class Coriobacteriia; order Coriobacteriales; family Eggerthellaceae; genus Xiamenia. Next base: position 17,970 of record DBFAWQ010000193.1, on the reverse strand, counting down.
GGAGGGCGTTGACGACGAGGGCAACCCCATCACCACCATCGAGACCTTCCTGGATCCGAACCTGGTGGGCTCCTATGCCTTCGACGAGCTGCCCAGCGCCTACACTAGCGCAGAGGGCAACCACTACCTGGCCGCCTACCGCGTGGAGATGGCCCAGGGTTACTACGAGGACTTCGACACCGTCGAGGTGACCGACGACGAGCAGTGGCTGCAAACCCGTTACCACAAGAGCACCAAGACCGGCATCGCGGCCGACGACGACTCCGACGCCAACTCCGGCGACGCGAACAGCGCGGCCCCCAAGACCGTGACGGCCGGCGCCATGGCCTTCACGGCCCAGGACGAGACGGTCTCGGTTGCCCAGGTGGCGGCCTTCCGCGCCCAGTACCTGCAGTGGCGTGCCCAGTGCGCTCAGATTCAGAACGAATACGAGGAGAAGCACGCTCAGTGGGAGGAGAACCCCGACGCGTTCGAGTCGGAGCCGGTGATGGGCGAGCTGCCCGTGCAGCCGGTTTCCACCGACAACGAGAAGGGCGTGCGCGCCCGCAGCGGTCAGATCATCCTGGCCCGCGAGGCCGATGACGAGGTGGGCGCTCCCACGTCCGCCGACACCACCGACCTGAACAAGAACGAGGCCCGGGTGACGGTGCCCCTGTCCGACGTGCTGACCGAGAACGCCATGGCCGGCACCGCTCTGACCGAGGACAACGTGCGTCAGGGCCTGGTCACCTACGACTACCTGACCTACCGCACCCGTACCGAGACCGTGGAGAAGGCCGACGGCACCACCGAAGAGGTGCAGGTCCAGAAGGTCCAGGGCGGCAACGCCGGCGAGATCTGCCCGCCGGTGCAGCAGATCACCGGCCTGGTGTTCAACGACACCGACAACGACGGCCTGCGCACCTCCGCAGCCACCGATCCGGCCATGGAGAACATCCAGGTGAGCTTGGAGCGCTACTACATGGTGCTGGGCGATGCCGGCGCCACCTGGCAGCGCGACCCGCTGTGGGCCAGCGCCGACGAGTATGCAGCCTACGAGGCCGACCCGTCCACGGGCCTGGGCTTCGACGCTGATGCCGGCGACTTCGCCAAGAGTTACGACGGCGGCGACCGCACGGTGCTCACCGACGAGAACGGCACCTACACCTTCGCCGGCCTGCGCACCCAGGGCTGGATGCGCTTCGCCGACGACGGCACCGTGGTGGACGACCGCGCTTTGGCGGAGGGCGCCGAGCCCGAAGGCACCGCCAAGCGCGTGGTGTTCGCCTACCGGGCGCGCCTGACCGAGCCCGACTGGTGGAACCGCTACTACGGCACGGCCAAGTACCTGCAGGGTGCCAGCTATGCCATCGAGGACGACGACTTCACGGTGGATTCCGACCTGGTGCACACTGACGGCTACCTGATGGCCTACGACGCCGACGGCAACGCCCACGAGTTCGACGTGCTGCTGAACCAGGTGGAGAAGGACAGCCCGAATTACAACTACGGCACCGTGGCCAACGCCAACAATGCCAACCAGAACAGCGCCGACCGCTACGGCCACGACCAAGCCGGCGCCAAGATGCCCTACGCCTCCGACACCGACGTGTACTCGCGGAAGCAGGCTGCGGTGGCCGGCGTCACCTACCTGGCCGCCATCGACTACGACCTGGCTCGCGGCGCCGACCGCGCCGGCAACGACGCCGGTCTGCGCATGCCGGTGGCCCAGCAGATCGGCGGCCGCCTGTGGCACGACGTCGACTACGACGGCATCGACGACGGTGCGGGCGCCCCGAGCGAGCCGGTCATCCCGGCCAACCGCGAAGACGGCCTGGCCAACAAGAAGGTCATGCTGAAGCAGTGGTACTTCAAGGACGGCCAGTGGATCCAGAACACCACCTTCGGCACGGCCGAGGACATCTACGTGCGCGCCGAGGCGAACGTGGACGACGCGCACCCGGTGGCCAACAAGGGCACGCTGGTGATTCCCGGCGCCACCGCCGAGAACGGCTACGTGTACCTGCATACCGAAGCGGGTGCCGCTGCCGCACTGGCCATGCTGGCCGACGAGGGCGACGGCGCGGGCGATACCCCGGCGGCTGCCCTGGCCGGCACCTACCTGTTCCAGAACCTGCCCACCCGCTACGTGGAGCCGCGTCACGGCGCCATCGAGGGCGTGGCGGGCGATCCGGACGCCGGCATCGAAGCGGTGGAGCCTGCGGAGAGCACCCTGGGCAAGCCTGCCGACGAGTATCTGGCCGGCTACACGCTGGAGGTGCTGGGCGGAGGCGTGCTGGCTGCCAGCGACGAGAGCATCTACGGTCTGCCGACCAGCATCTGGCAGATCGGCGGCGCGGCCAGCGACGGCGTGAACTCCAAGGCCGTGAGCGAGCAGGCGGCCAAGGGCAACGGCGCTCTGAACTTCTCGAACTACGCCGATGGCAACTACCCGATCCGCTGGACCGAGCTGACGGTGCAGCAGATGGCCGACGCCTCCGTCACCGAGGTGACGGGCAACCAGGAGCCGGCCACGGTGAAGGCCACCTTGGACGGCAAGATCATCCTGGCGGCCCGCGGCACCAACGTGGCCGCCGCCGGTACCCTGGACGCTGCCGGCACCGCTGCGGCGGGCGGCACCCAGGGCCAGTACTACGTGAGCCAGACCCGCGACGCGGCTTCGGCCGGCTCCGAGAACGCCGTGATTGGTACCGGCTCGGGCGAGGTCCACGAGGCTGCGACCGAACCCACGGTGTACTTCGACTTCAGCCGCGGCCAGGACGAGCTGCGCATGCACGGCGGCTTCGGCGAGTTCGGCTACACCACCATCTCCGGCAAGATCTGGCGCGACAAGAACTTCGACGGCATCCTGAACCCGGGCGAGGAGGTGCTCGGCGGCAAGACGCTGTCCATCACCCAGTGGTTCTACACCGCCGATGCGGCGCTCATCCAGGCGCTTACCGACGCGGTGGACGCCGAGGGCAACGCCATCTTCGAAGTGGACCCGGTCGAGAACGTGATCGTGCGCACGGCGACGGGCGAGCCCGAGACCGTGGAGAGCGGCGCGTGGGTGCGCGTCATCGGCGCCGGCTTGGGCAACGCCGTGTCCACCTTCAGCCGTCCGAAGTCCACCACCACCATGGCTCCGGCGGCGGGCCAGTCGGCCGGGACCTACGAGTTCACGCAGCTGCCCAGCTACGTGTATCTGACGGGCGACGGCACCGACGAGCATCCGTTCAAGGTGCTCCAGCCTAACGATACGTCCATCAACGCCGAGGGCGAGGCGTATCCGGCTGCCGAGGACAAGCTGTTCATGGCCGGTTACCGCCTGGCCATGGAAGAGGTGGCCCCGGATTACAGCCTGACCACGGCCCACGTGGGCGTGAACTACACGCAGAAGAACATCAGCGACCTGGCCACCCTGAACGTGGCGGCCGGCGGCAGCGACCCCGAGCGCGCCGACTCCGACGCCGTGCGCGACGAGGCGGGCAAGCTCATCCAGATCATGCCGGAGTACTTCGACAACTCCTACGTGACCGACGGCACGGGCAACCTGGTGCTGTCCACCGACGACCCGCGCGACGGCTCCGCCGCCTCCGCCGCCAACTGGCGCATGGACGGCTACGTGATCGTGTCCGAGCGCGAGACCACCAACCCCACCTACACCTACCAGTACAAGCAGGTGTACAACACCATCGCCTACGACGTGCCGCGGCCCATGGGTCAGCAACGCGGCGGCGATGCGGGCCTGGTCTACGTGCCGCGCACCAGCATCACCGGCAACGTGTGGGACGACAACGGCATCCTGGATGCCACAACCGGCACCTACGACTACACCACCGGCTACAACGGCATCTTCGACGCGGGCGAGCGCGGCCTGGCCGGCCAGAAGCTCACGGTCACCCAGTGGTACTGGCTGCCCGAGCCCACCGAGGCCGATCCGAACGCCGGTGCGTGGGTGCGCAACACCGCCTTCGGCGCCGACCGCTACACCTCCAACCTGGAGCTGGCAACCGACGAAGCCGACGTGAGGCCTTACATATACGATGGCAACGCCGCCGTGGCCAAGACCCCGCTTGCGGTGGTGGACGGCATGGACGGCGTGCTGGAAGTGGCCACGGACGCGAACGGCAACTACCTGGTCACGAACCTGCCCACCGTGTACGTGACCGACGACGACCGGTACTACCTGGCCGCCTACCGCGTGGAGCTGCGCGACCTGTACCACGAGGACGCCGCGAACGGCGTGGACGGCTCGGACAACTACTGGGTGCCCACCCGCTACCACAACAGCTCCGACGCGGCCCGTGCCGCCAACGAGAACGTGGCGGCCGCTGCGGTGAACGCGGTGAACAACAGCTGGTCGGTAGAGGCCGACTCCGACATCGCGAGCGCCCTGAGGACCGATGGCACGAACGGCACCACCGGCGGCATCGTGGTGGCAAGCCGCGTGGTGGAAGAAGGCGACGGCTCCGATGCCGACACCACCGCCGACGAACTGGCGGCCGGCAACATCGGCGTTGCCTCCGACGCCACCGACGCCGGCGGCGTGCGCACCACCCGCAGCAACAACGGCCAGATCATCCTGGCCAAGCGGGTGGACGCGGGCGATGCTACCAACATCGACGCCCAGGTGACCCTGACCGCCGGTGAGGGCATGGGCGCCGGCGTGGAGACCTACGACTGGATCGCCAACCCCGACGGCATCACCACCGTGACCGAGGGCGACGACCACGGCCTGGACACCGGTACCGCCACCCCGGTCCACGCCGGCGACATCGGCCAGGTGCGCACGCCGCTGGCCAGCATCTCCGGCATGGTGTTCAGCGACACCGACAACAACGGCATCCGCGCCTACGTGGACGTGAACGGCAACGGCATCCACGACGAGGGCGACGCCGACAACGGCTTCGCAGGCATGCGCATCGCCATCGAGCGCTACACCGTGGACGCCTCCGAGCAGCCCGACGGTTCCTTCGCCGTGGCCGCGGACGCCGCGTGGACCCGCGATGAGACCTGGGCCACCAACTGGAACGACTACGACATCGACCCGGTGGCCAACCCGCTTGAGAACGCCACGTTGGGCCTGTCCCGCGAGACCACCTCGGGCGCCGACGGCAGCTTCTCCTTCGGAAACCTGCCGGCCTACCAGCGCACCGTGGCCGAGGACGGCACCCAGACCATCACCCTGTACGGCTACCGCCTGCGCGTGGTGGATTACCGGTTCTGGGACAAGTTCCTCTCCGTGGCGAAGTACCAGGAGGGCACCGACTACCGCACCGATTCCGACCTGGTGTCCGACAGCGGCTACCTCATGGAGGACGGCCAGTACGACGTGCTGCTGAACGTCATCACCAACGAGAGCCCGGTGACGAACCACCTGACCGCCCTGGGCAGCAAGAACGAGAACCAAAACGACGTGGACCTGTACGGTCTGGGCGACGGCAGCGGCAACCATGGCTTCACGCCGCCCGCTTCCGCCAAGACCGCAGCCACGCTCACCTACGACCTGGGCCTGGGGGCCAACCGCGCCAGCAACGACGCCGGCGTGCGCATGCCTCCGAAGGCCGAGATCGCGGGACGTCTGTTCAACGACGCCACCTACGACGGCCTTGACCGGGTTGCCGACGACGAAACCGCCACGGTGACGTTGGATCCGGGTTACAACAACAAGATGGTGCTGCTGAAGCAGTGGTACTGGGTGCCCAGCGAGTCCGGCGACGGCACGGGCCAGTGGCGCTTGAACGAAAGCTTCGGCAACGACCTGTACACCCGCGCCTTCGCCAACGCCGATCCGGTGAACGCGAAGGACGCCCTGGTCATCGGCACCACTGCCGACACCTACTACGACGCGAACCTGCACGGCGTGTGGACCACCACCGCCAGCCTGGTACAGGACGGCATCACCCAGGACGGCTTCTACCGCTTCAACAACCTGCCGGCCCGCTACGTGGTGGCCCACACCACCGGTTCCGTGACCGACGGCGTGGTAACGCCTTCCACCATGGGCAAGGAGTACCTGGCCGGTTACACCCTGGAGGTGCTGGGCCAGGGCGCTGCCGCTGCGAACGGCGCGCCGGCGCTGCCCGACGAGAAGTCCATGAACGGCATGCCTGTCACCCGCCTGCAGGTGAACAACGCGGGCAAGATGACCAGCGCTTACGATGTGGACACCGACGCGGTGAACTCCAAGGTCGACGGCGCCTGGGCCCAGACCGACCATTCGGTCTACGAGGGCGGCAACTACCCGCTGCGCTGGAACGACTTCACCACCCAGATCGCCATCGCCGGCAGCGGCACCGCCGACGCCTTCAACAAGTCCACCCTGGACGGGCGCATCGTGCTGGCCGCCAAGACCCAGACGGCCGCCGATCCCACCGGCGCCACCCATCCGGCCAACCGCGTGCAGGCCAAGGGCCATGCCGAAGCCGGAAGCGAAGAGGCCACCGTGGCCGTGGACTTCGATATCTCCGCGGCCAACGACGAGCTGCGCATGAACGCCGGCTTCGGCCTGTTCGGCACCACCGACATCAGCGGGCGCGTGTGGGAGGACAGGAACTACAACGGCGTGTTCGACATCACCGAGTCCGGCCTGGGCGGCAAGAGCCTGACGCTGACCCAGTGGTACTACGTGACCGGCAGCGACAACGCCGACGGTGCCTTCCGCGCCGACGGCACGCAGCTGATGGCCTCTTCGAAGATCAGCAAGGTGCGCAACGCCGACGGCGTCGTGGTGGGCGCCTGGGTGCAGGTGCCTGCTCGCGACAACGCCGCCAAGACCGGGTTCGCGCCCATTACGAAGCTCACCGACGAGGACGACGCGACGGCCGGAACCGTGGCCGGCGACTACCGCTTCACGGGCCTGCCCAGCTTCGTCTACGTGGAGCAGGGCGCCGGCGCCGCCAAGGTGTACCAGCCGGGCGACAAGCCGGATGCCGAGCCTCTGGAGAATCAGGACGCGGTGAGCACGGATAGGCTGTACCTGGCCAGCTACCGCCTGGTGCTCTCCGAGATCGCCCCGGACTTCAGCCTGACCGTGGCCCATGTGGGCATCAACGTGGACAGCTCGGTGGAAGCCGGCGCCGGCGGCACCACCTACACCACCGCGGTGAACGGCGACGGCACCCATAGCACTACCAGCAACCGCACCGAAACCGTGGCCACGCGTCCCGGCTCCGGCGCCGGCGAGACCGGTATCACCGACGGCAGCAACCGCGAGGATGCCGACTCCGACGCCGTGCGCGTACCCGAGGGGCAGAACCCCGCCACGCCGGGCGCCATCGTGGACAACGACGACGATACCTGGACCGAGACGCCGGGCTCCATCGTCATCCGCGAGGAGTTCTTCGACAACGTGGCCTCCGCGTGGCGCACCGACAGCTTCGTCCTGGCCAGCGACCATGCCACCGCCGGCGACGGCCACCGCTACCAGCAGACCTACGGCCAGGGCGCTTCCGGCACCGTGGACTACGACGTGCCCAAGCCCATGGTCTCCCAGCGCGGTGGCAACGCGGGCCTGTTCCGCGCCCCCGTGGCCTCCATCGAGGGCGTGGTGTGGGACGACGCTACCCTGGGCCATGCCGACCCGAAGACCTACGACGGCCTGCGCGACGCCGCCGAGGTGGGCATCGCCGACCAGAAGATCTACATCACCCAGTGGTACTACGACCCGAACCATACGAACCCCGACGACAACAACAGCCACTGGTTCCAGAACAAGAAGTTCGGTTCGGACCGCTACACCTCCAACCGCGATGCGGCCACGCGTCTGGCGACCGACCCGGTGGCTCCGCTGGCGGTGAACGGCAACACCGGCGCGGCGCTGGAGTACCATCCCGACTACGCCGAGAACGGCGCTTTGGTAACCACCACCGGCGCCGCCCAGTACGACACCGACGGCATCACGCTGCTGGATGACAGCAAGCTGGGCCGCTACCGCATCGACAACCTGCCCACGGTCTACGTGAGCGAGTTCGACCAGCCCTACCTGGCGGCCTACCGCCTGGAGCTGGCCGACGTGAACCACACGAAGGACGTGGACGGCTTCGACAACGAGTGGCTGCTCACCCGCTACCATGTGGAGGGCGACGACAAGCAGACCAACCGCCCGATCGACTCCGACGTCTACGACGTGTACGACGAGACCGAGCGCGGCGTGGCCGGCGGCATCATGATCAAGGGCAGCTACTACAACGCCGACGCCCCCGCGGCAGACACCATGCAGACCCGGGCCAACGACGGCCAGGTCATCCTGGCCAGCGTGTCGAACCTGAGCGGCGCCAACGCCGCGGCGGCCGCCGGATCCAGCCGTGCCGTGGTGGTCGTAGAGGCCGGCAGCGCCATGGATTCCACCGACGAGGTCATCTACGACTGGACGTCGGCCGATGCCGCGGTGTTCGCCGGCGGAGATGTGGGCGAGCTGCAAGGCGCCCTGCAGGCCATCACCGGCAAGCTCTGGTTCGACGACGACACCGACGGCGTGAACACGGCCGACGAGGACAACGGCATCCAGGACTGGACCGACGTGGACGGCGACGGCCTGAACGACGACCCCACCGCCGACGAGAAGCCGGCCGTGGGCATGGACGTCACCCTGGAGCGCTACTTCTACGTGAGCGGTTCGAGCCAGACCGGCTGGCTGCGCGACGATATGTGGGCTGCCAACGCCGACGATCTGGCCGGCGGCGCCGTGAAGTCCCAGTGGGCCACCGAGGCCGAGTGGGCCGCCTACGACGCCAACCCGACCGTGGGCCTGGCCTGGAACAACACCGCCGGCGCCTACGAGCAGGGCCCGGCCAACGTGGACCGCACCGTGAAGACCGACGCGAACGGCCAGTACACCTTCAGCGGCTTGAAGAGCCAGGAAGTGGTGAAGGGCACCGACGAGCACGGAGACGAGAAGCGCTTCATCGTCATCTACGCCTACAAGGCCCGCGTGACCAACATCGATTGGTGGAACCGCTACTACGGCACCGCCAAGCTGAAGCAGGGCGACGACCGCTTCGTCGATTCCGACCTGGTCTACGACAACGGCTACCTCATGGCCGACGACGAGTACGACGTGCTGCTGCGCCCGAAGGCCGGCTCCGACCAGCCGCCTTCGAACTGCTGGGCCGCTCCCAGCCCGAACAACCCGAACAACGCCGCGGTGAACGACGCCGCGGGCAACATGCCCACCTACGACTTGGCCCTGGGCCTGTCGCCCACGGGCAACGACGGCGGCCTGCGCGCGCCGAAGCTGCAGAAGATCAGCGGCGTGCTGTGGCATGATGCCGACTACGACGGCGTCATGGACATGGGCGAGCAAGGGCTGGCGGGCAAGCGCGTCATCCTGAAGCAGTGGTACTTCGACGACGAGGACGGTACGTGGAAGCAGAACATGCGCTTCGGTACCGCCGCCGACGCCTACACCCATGCCACCCATACCCAGGCAGCCGACGGCAGCCTGAGCCCGCTGACCGTTCCGAACTCCACCGTGAAGCCCACCGAGGGCAATCTGGCCGACCCGGCCGCCGCCGGCGCCCAGATGTCCGGCTCCGTGGCCGACGGCCAGGGCGGCGTGTGGGTGCTCACCAACGACGGCGTGGCTTCCATCCCCGGCCTGTCCGGTGTGACCAGCTACATCGAGCGCGGCCGCTACATCTTCACGAACCTGCCCACCCGCTACGCCAGCCCCCTGACGCCGGCGACCGACACCGAACCGGCCAAGCCCGGCAAGGAGTATTTGGCCGGCTACACGGTGGAGGTGCTGGGCGGCAATGCGGGCGACGCCATGCAGGGCGCTCCGACCACCCTGTACCAGCAGTTCTCGCCGGCAAACGACGCGCTGAACTCCCAGGTGCTGACGGCTCAGAAGCCGGTGTACGCCGGTGCCGGGTCGCAGACCGACGCGGCGGCCCTGGCTGCCGGAACGGCGCTCAACCCCTACACCGACAACAACTACCCGCTGCGGTGGGCCGAGCGCACGGTGCAGGCGACCTACAACGCCAGCATACCGTTCGGCACGGCAACCTACACCAAGGCCAACGCCCACGACTTCATCATCCTGGCCGGAGACGTGGTGGCCAACAGCGACGACCGCTACGTGGCCAAGGCCGACGACGAGAACGTGTACCTGCAGGGCATGGCGGGCTTCAACCAGGCCGACAACAGCTTCCTGGCCCGGTTCGACTGGACCCGCGGCCGCGACGAGGGCCATCTGGACGGCGGCTTCGGCCTGTTCGGCACCGGCTCCATCGCGGGCCTGCTGTTCCAGGACAAGGACGTCAACGGCTGGTACGACCCGGCCGACCCGGCTACGGCCACGGCTCAGGAGCTGGCCGACGCCGACGTGCCGCTTGTGGGCAAGCGCCTGCAGGTGCAGCAGTGGTTCTTCGTGCCCGACGTGGCCGCCGCAGACGGCACCGGCTACGAGCGCAACCCGCTGGTGGCGCAGCTGATCGCCGCCGGCTACACCGTCACCGCCGACATCAACACCACCCAGGTGGACACCTTCACCGAGGATGCCGATGAGCGCGGCGGCGTGTGGGTGAAGTCGAAGAGCTTCACCTACTACGACGACCTGTCCATGGTGGGCGACGCTACGAACCCGAACACGAAGACCGGCACCGAGACCTTCGCGGTGGCCCAGAACGCCAGCGTGAACTACCTGTTCACCGAACTGCCCACCTTCGTGTACGTGGACACCATCGTGCCCGACGGCGGAACCGCCGCCACCCTGCGCGACGTGCAGCCCTACTTCGGGCCGAACAACCAGCACGTGGCCAGCAGCGCCACCGAGGCCGCCCAGGTGACCAGCGATGCGCTGTACATGGCCAGCTACCGCATCACCGTGGATGACGTGGAGCCCGATTACGCCATCGCCTTCCCGCACTACGGCGAGAACGTGAACGCCACCGACGCGCCTACGGCGGATAACGACGACCCGGCCAAGCACAACCGCGACACCGACTCCGATGCCGTCCGCGGCTCGGGCAACTACGTGAACGTGGAAGGGGAGTTCGCCGGCGAGGGCATGCCGGTCGGCGGCGTGCGGGCCGACCGCACCGACGGCTACATCGTGCTGTCGGCCGAGACCCCGGACACCCACGGCACCACCGCCGCGGGCCAGTACCAGGTGGCCGACGTGACCGACGGATCGATGACCGTGTTCTACAACGGCAAGTACTACGACGTGCCGCGTCCGGCCACCATCGCCCAGGACGGCATGGTCAAGGTGGACGTGGAGCAGGCCGACGGCACCATCGCAAGCGTCGTTGCCAAGCTGGGCGGCGACGTGGGCCTGGTGCCCGTGAAGAAGGCCACCATCACCGGGCGTGTGTGGGAGGACAACAACTACGACGGCCTGCAGGCCACCACGACCGACGACGAGGGCAACACCGTCTTCGACGAGGCGGCCGAGCCCGGCATCCCCGGCCAGAAGGTGAACATCACCCAGTGGTACTGGACGCCCTTCGACGCCGACGATGCCGAGCATTACGACCCGGCCAACCCCGAGGCGGGCGAGTGGCGCCAGAACATGAGCTTCGGCACCGACCGCTACACCACCGATCTGTCCGGCACCCAGCCGGCCATCCCGGGCGGCGTGTCGCTGCCGGGCGGCATCGTGCAGGTACAGACGAGCGCCGGCACCCTGGCTGCCGACGGCGTGACCCTGGAAGGCGCGGGCGTCTACACCTTCGCCGACCTGTCCGCCGTGGCCGTCATCCAGGCCAGCATCGACAGCACCGGCAAGATCGTGGCCGACCCCCATGGCGACCGCGACTCCTACTTCCTGGCCGCCTACCGCGTGCAGCTGGTGAAGACCAACGACACCGACGTTACCGATGTGGACGGCACCGTGCGCACCGACCACTGGCTGCTCACCCGTTACCAGACGGGCCACGACGACGCCGATATCGCCGAAGCCAACAAGGCCCTGAACTCCGACATCGTGGACGAGCAGGAGCTGGGCACCAGCTGGGCGCAGGACAACACGTTGTCCATCGTGGCCCAGAACCCGGCCGCAACCCAGACCGACGGCAGCGGTTCTGCGGTCAGCCACCGCCAGCTGGAAGGCCAGATCGTGCTGGCCCAGATCATCACCCCCGAGGTGGAGACCAACTCCGGCGTGAACGTGGTGGATACCGACAACACCTTCGACGGCTCCGACAGCATCCGCTACGACTGGATGGCCATCGAGGGCGAGGTGCCGGGCGTGCAGAAGCAGTTCACGGGCGGCGACGTGGGCCAGGTCAAGCCCACGCTGCAGACCATCTCCGGCATCCTGTGGGATGACCAGGACAACGACGGCGTCCGCGACGCCGCCGAGCCGCTGCGTGCCGGCATGAAGGTGTCGCTGGAGCGCTACTACACGGTGCTCGACGACGCCAACGCCACCTGGGTGTGGGATAGCGCCTGGGCAGACGAGCCTACGGGCTTCTCCGACAAGTACACGGGCGCCACCAACGAGACCGTTCCCGGCGTGGGCACCTACGCGGGCGGCACCATCACCGACGCCGCCTGGGCCAACACGGTCACGGGCGCCGCGGGCGGCACCGACGAGGGCGTCTACACCTTCGCCGGCCTGCGCAGCCACGACACCCGCTACTTCGACGCCGCCGGCAACGAGGTGGCCAAGGGTACCGCGGGCGCTCAGGCGAAGCTCGTGGTGTACGGCTACAAGGTGCGCGTGACCGACGAGGCCTTCCGCAGCCGCAACCTGACCGCTTCCACGCTGAAGACCACGCTGAACGGCACCACGTACCAGACCGATTCCGACCTGGTGCACCAGAGCGGCTACCTGATGGCCGACGACGAGTACGACGTGCTGGTGAGCGTGTTCGACGACGATGCCTATGTGGCCGACACCACCGACGACATATATAAGGTAAGCCAGCCGGGCAACGTGCATGCGGGCCTGGCGGGCATGAACCCGAACCAGGACGACGCCGACATCTACGGTCGCATCCCGGCTTCCGCCGCCGACGCCTCGGTGGACGGCAACGCGGCGGCCAACCCGAACCGCGGCGTGACCGACGTGGCCTGGGCCGGCGGCGCCGACCGCCCGGCGCGGGTGCTGTACGACCTGGCCAAGCCGGCGGACCGTCAGCACAACGACGGCGGTCTCATGGACATCGTGACCAAGCGCATTTCCGGTTACGTGTGGGCCGACGCGAACTACGACGGCTTGGTGGGCACCGACGATGCCCGCAAGCCGCTCTACGGAGTCACCGATACGGTCAGCTTCTCCATCGACGGCCGTACCTTCGGCGAGCGCGGGCTGGTGGGCAAGACCGTCACCCTGAAGCAGTGGTACTTCGTGCCCGGCGCGGACGCCGCTACCGAGGGCGTATGGCATCAGCTGGCCGACGTGCCGGCCGCAGGCGACGCTGCTGCCATCGCCTACACCAAGACCTTCGACACCGTGGCGGCCGCTACCGCCGTGGCCTCCGGCCGCGACCATTCGGATGGCTACTACGAGTTCAACGACCTGCCGGTCTACGTGGCAGTGAACGGCGTGGAGTATCTGGCCGGCTACACCGTCGAGGTTGCGGGCGGCACCGGCGAGCATGCCCTGAACTACCCGGTGACCAAGGCCGAGCAGCCGCTTTCGGCCGACGGCGCCAGCTACAATTCCGAGGCGCTGCAGATCGGCGCCACCCTGGCCCCGGCCGATCCGACCAAGGTGTCCGTGGCCAACACCGCCGGCAGCAGTCGCCTGCACGAGCAGACGAACTACCCGCTTGTCTGGGCCGCTTCCACCGGCCAGGCCCAGGCGGTTGCGGGCGCCGGCCAGGTGGCGGGCACGAACCAGTCCGCCAGCACCCTGGACAACTTCATCGTGCTGGCCGGCAACAAGGTAGACGACACCTTGGGCGACACCCAGCCTGTTACCCAGGCGGTCTACGAGCGGGCCTTCACCCGCGGCGGCGCTTCGGTGGCCTTCGACCTGACTTGCGGCCGCGACGAGGACGAGCTGTCCGCCGGCTTCGGCTACTTCGGAACCGCTACCGTAAGCGGCCAAGTGTGGACCGACGGCAACTTCGACGGTCTGGTGGGCACCTCCGCTGACGATAAGCCGGTGGCGGGGCAGACCGTGAACCTGACCCAGTGGTACTACCTGGCCGGCACCGCTTCGGCCGACGGTGCCACCTTCAACGCGGCGGCGCTTTCGAAGGACGGCGTGACCCTGCGGGCCGCCACCACCTACACCGCCGCCAACGACACCTTCGAGCTGGTGCGCGACGCGGCCGGCGACGTGGTGGGCGCCTGGATCCAGAACCCGGCCTTCGGCGAGAAGGTCCTGGATGCGGCCGACGGCACCACGCCTGCGAAGGACGCCCAGGGCCGCCAGCTCTACACCGGCACGGCGGTGACCACCACCGATGCCAACGGCGAGTATGCCTTCGGCGAGCTGCTGCCCTTCGTGCAGTTCTCCGCCGGCGACGGTGCTGCGCTTTCCGCCTCCGACGCTGCCGGCCAGGCCGCCGACGACAGCCTGGGCTTCGCCGCCAACGACGCGCTGGCCCTGGCCGCCTACCGGGTGACGCTGCCCAGCCTGCCCGAGGGCATGGTGCTGACCGTGTACCACAGCGCCGACGCCGCCAACACCGGCATGAACGACTCCGACGCCAAGCGCGACGTGAACCGCGTGAACGCCGCCGGCGGCCAGCTGGTGACCAGCTATCCGCAGTTCGTGGGCGTCTCCGAGCAGGCCGACGGCTCGCTTGCCCAGGACAGCGGTTTCATCGTGGTGGCCAACAGCTCCACGGCTTCCACCGCGGTCTACACCGATGAGAAAGCTTCCGTGAACTACGACGTGGCCTTCCAGACCGACCGCGCCAACGTGAACACCGGCCTGTACAAGGTGCCTGCGTCCAGCATCACCGGCTGGGTGTGGGACGACACCGCCAAGGCCAACAACGTGGCGCCCGACGGCATCCGCGACACCGGCCTTTCCACCGACGAAGGCGGCAACCTGCGCCAGGCCGAACCGGGCATCCCCGACCAGGTGGTCATCACCACCCAGTGGTACTTCGTGCCCAACACCGCGGCTTACGCCACGGCCTTCGCCCAGATTTCCAGCAGCGCTTTCGCCGACGATCCGGGCAACGCCAACGCCGGGTCCGTGGAATGGGTGCGCGCCGACGGCTCCACCACCACGGTGAAGCCGGCCGATATGACCGGAGTCCAGGGCGCCTGGGTGCAGAACGCCACCTTCGGCAACGACTGGCTGTCCACTGCCGGCAACCTGATGCTGGGCCAGCCCAACCACGCCCTGTCCGTGGTGACCGGCTCCGTGGCGCCCGACGACCGCCTGCGCGCCCCGCGGGTGAGCGGCGGCGTGTCCGTGGCCGACCGCAACGGCAAGGCAAGCGCCGTGGCCGTGATCACCGAGAACGCTGCCACGCGCGCCAACGGCACGGTGGACGAGACCAACATGGGCCGCTACGTCTTCGACAACCTGCCCACGGCCGTGGTTCGCACCAACGAGGCCACCGGCGAGGACGAGTACTTCCTGGCGGCCTACCGCATGGAGCTGCGCGACGTGAAGCACACGCTGAACCTGCGCGACAACTCCGACGACCCGTGGCACCTGACCCCGGCCCATGCGGGCACGGGCACCTACAAGGGCATGGACGCCTGGGCCGTCGATTCCGACACCGACGTGACGGACAAGGACGCCGGCACCATCAAGGACGCCTATACCATCGACACCCGCTACAGCAACGCGACAGATCCGCTGCGCGCCAACAAGGGCCAGGTCATCCTGGCCGGCACCTCGGCGCCTGCGGGCGCTCCGGCCACGCCGCTGTCCGCCAGCAACGTGGTCGTGCCCGAGGGCAACGCCATGGACACCGCTTCCGCGGTCACCTACCACTGGACGAATCCCGTGGCGGCCGACGGCGGCGACGTGGGCCAGGTGGCCCCGGCCTACGGCATCATCAGCGGGTACGTGTGGTCCGACAACAAGTACAAGGAAGGTGCCTACAACACCGACGGCGGCACCTACATCGACGAAGAGGACGAGGTCCAGTCCTACGATCCCGAGCAGGGCTACTACAACGATCCCAACGTTCCGGTGAACGAGAAGACCGTGTACCTGCGCCAGTGGTACTTCGACCCCGAGGCCACGCAGGCCGACGGCACCAAGGGCGACTGGCGTCCCACCATGGCCTACTCCGACAGCCATGACGGTGCCACCGGCGCCTACAGCTTCGACACCACCCGCACGGTGGGCAAGAACACGGCGGTGGCCTCCGGCACCGTGCATCATGACGGCTACTTCGAGTTCACCGACCTGCCGGTACGCGTCATCGTGGGCGGCAAGGAGTACCTGGCCGGCTACACCGCCATGGTGATCGGCGACGCCATCAGCATGACCACCTTCGAGGAGATCCCGCTGAGCGATACCCAGGATGCCAGCCGCGCCGTGCCCGAGATCGACGCGTGGAACTCCAAGGCCCGCGGCATCGTGTCCAACACCAGCGCCCAGAGCCTGATCGACCGCTTCGGCACCGGCAACTTCCCGCTGTTCCGCTCCAGCCATGTGGGGGCCGACGGTTCGGTGACCTCGCACCGCGAACCGGGTGCCGACGGCAAGGAAGTGGCCATTCCGCTGTCCAACTCCGACGGCAAGACCCACGCCATCGACGGCGTGATCGTGCTGGCCGGCTCCACCACCGCCGACGCCACCACCGCCACCACCGGAACCGCTCCGGTGGCTGGCAGCTACAACGTATCCACGGACGCCTACCACCGCCCGGTCGGGTTCAACCTCACCTATGCGAAGAACGAGACCTACATGAACGGCGGCATCGTGGAGCCTCCGTCGGCGCCTATCGTGGGCATGGTGTGGGACGATGCCGACTACGACGGCATCCGCTCCGAGGACGAGGAAGGCATCGCCGGCGTTCAGATCCAGGTCATCCCGTACTACTACGCCGTGGTGGACACCGACGCCGAGGGCAACGACGTGTGGGGCTGGGTGCGCGCGGTCGAGTACGAGGCGCAGCTGGAGAGCGTGAACCAGCGCACCTACTACACCATGGACGGCACCAACGGAACCATCAAGGGCCGCTACGCCACGGCGAACATGCCCACGAAGTTCCGCTACGACGCCGACGGCCACTTCGTCCCGGCCACCGAGGAGAAGGAAGGCACCGACTACCTGGCCGGCTACCGCATCGTGGTGACGAAGATGCCGGTGCGCGACGGCGTGACCGCCACGCTTACCCGCAACCATGCGGCCGGGGCCGACGACTCGCTGCTGAACGTGGAGTCCGACCTGTTCCGCAGCGGCGACGGCACCAGCACCAGCTTCATCATGAAGAACCGCGACCACGTGTCCGTGCTCGATCCGGACGGCAACCCGACCGAGGCCGTGAAGGACGGCGGCATGGTCATCGTGGCCCACAGCGTGACCGGCAACGTGGCCGACGAGTACCGCAAGGAGTACTTCGGCCCGAAGGGCAACTCCATCATCTACGACATCTCCACCAACGTGCCGCAGCGCAACGGCGGCGACGCGGGCCTGGTGTTCATCCCCTACACCTCCATCGAGGGCGACGTATGGGACGACACCTACAAGCCCGCCGCCGGCGACGTGCTGAACCTGGCCGCCCGCGGCCGCGCCTACAACGGCATCCGCGACAGCTGGATCGACGCCCAGGGCGATCAGCAGACCGAGCCCGGCCTGCCCGACCGTACCATGATGATCACCCAGTGGCAGTATGCGCCGGCGGGCGATAACGGCGCGGCCGGCACGTGGCAGAAGGTGAACGCCTTCGGCACCAAGACCACCCTGACCGGCGACGGCCTGAACGGCACGGTGCTGGGCCATTACGCCTTCGACCGCCTGCCCTCCGCTGTGAGCAGCAGCTTCAAGAACACCTACGACGTGGTGCGCGAAGTGAACACCTTCGAGCGCAACGCCGACGGCACGCTTACCGTGAAGGACGTCGCGGGCAACAGCCATTCGCAGGAATACTGGAGCGACCAGTACTGGCT
>DBFAWQ010000192.1:0-3314 GCA_048242115.1 Eggerthellaceae bacterium | reverse complement strand
CGCTCCAAAAGATCGAGGGTGGTGTCGCCGAAGTGGCGACGGGAGGCTATTTCGTAGCCGGACGTTTCGGCCAGCGTCTCCACGGCATCGTCGGCGGAGGCGTCGTGCTCGTAGCTGACGATGAGATCGGCGGCCAGGGCGCCGGCTTCGTCCAAGCGGCCGAGCAGGTGGAAGACGAGGGCCGGGTCGGTGGCGTAGGGAGGATCGAGGAACACCAGGTCGAAGGGGCGTCCCGGCGCCGTTGCGCCACGTTTCAGCACGTCGCCGCGCACGAGGCGCGCCCGATCGCGGCCGAGGCGCAGGGCGGCGATGTTGCGCTCGATGACGGCGGCGGCGTCCCGGTCGCGCTCGCAGAGCACGGCCGTATCGGCGCCGCGGGAAAGAGCCTCCAGGGACAGGGCCCCGGAACCCGCGAAGGCGTCCAGCACCACCGCGCCGTCGAGGCCGTCGCGCAGGGAGACGAGCGCGCTCATGAGCGACTCACGGACGCGGTCGGTGGTGGGGCGGGTGCCGTCGCCTCTGGGGGCGTCCAGCTTGCGGCCCCGGAACTCTCCGGCGATGATGCGCATGATCAACCTCCTACGATAGCGGACTCGTGGGCGAAGGCGAGGCGGACCTCGCGGGCCAGGGCGACGTGGTCGGGCTCTTCCAGGTTCGGATCCACCTCCAGAAGGGCCTGGGCGTCGGCGCGGGCGGCCTCGATGACGGCACCGTCGCGCATGATGTTCACGAGCTTCAGCCCGCTGGCGCCGTGCTGGCGGTTCCCGAGGATATCGCCCTCGCGGCGCAGGGACAAATCGAAGGCGGCCAGCTCGAAGCCGTCGTCGGTGCTCTCCATGGCCGCCAGGCGCGCGAGCGACTCCTCGCGCTGGGAAGCGGAGACGAGGAACACCTCGGCCGCCTTCTCACCGCGGCCCACGCGCCCGCGCAGCTGGTGCAGCTGGGCGAGTCCGAAGCGGTCGGCGTCCTGGACGATCATGACCGTGGCGTTGGGAACATCCACGCCCACCTCGATGACCGTCGTGGCCACAAGCACCTGGACCTCGCCGGCACGGAACTGCTCCATGACTTCGCGCTTGGCCTCGGCGCCCATGCCGCCGTGAAGCAGCCCCACCGTCCAGTCGGCGAAGGTGGTGCGCTGCAGCATCTCGGCCTCGCGGGTAGCCGCCGTCACATCGTCGCCGGCCAAATCGGCATCGTCCTCGATGGCCACGGCCGGGTGGTACTCCTCCCCCGCCGCATCGGCCTCGCGCGCGCGCCCCGCCGCTTTTGCGTCGCGGGCCTCGGCGTCCTTGCCCACGAGCGGGCAGACGACGAAGACCTGCTCGCCACGGTCGAGCGCCTCGCGGGCCGCCTCGAAGGCGTCTCCCTGCTGCTCGCGGGAGAGCACCCGCGTCGTGCGCCGCGCGCTGTCGTGGGGGCGGTGCTTGATGTAGGACAAGGTGAGATTGCCGTAGAGCGCGAGCGCCAAGGTGCGAGGAATGGGCGTGGCCGTCAGGTACAGCGCGTCGGGTGCCTCGCCCTTCTCCAGCAGCTTCGCCCGCTGGTCTACGCCGAAGCGCTGCTGCTCGTCGATGACCGCCAGGGTGAGGTTGCGCGGCACGACGTCGTCGGAGAGCAGCGCATGGGTACCGATGAGTACATCCACCTGCCCGGAGGCGAAGCCTTCCACGATGGCGGCCCGCTCGACAGCGGCCGTGGAGCCCGTGAGCAGGGCGACGCGCACCCCGGCGCCTTCCAAACGCTCGCCCAGGCCCTCCATGTGCTGGCGGGCGAGCACCTCGGTGGGCGCGAGGAGCATGGCCTGCCCCTCGGAATCGGCGGCGGCGGCCAGAGCGTGGCCGGCAACGACGGTCTTGCCGGTGCCCACGTCTCCCAAAAGCATGTGGTTGGCCACCGTCGGCGCCGCCAGGGCGGCAAGAATCTCGTCGCGCGCCCGCTGCTGCTCGCCGGTGAGCTCGAAGGGAAGCGAGGCGGCGAAGGCGCCAAGCCGCGGGCCGTCCACCACATGGGCGTGGGGCACGCATCCAGCGCTGCGGGCCGCGCCCTCCTGCATGAGGAACAGCTCCAGGTACAAAAGCTCCTCATAGACGAGCCGGCGCCGCGCCTCGTCGGCTTCTGCCATGGTGCGCGGGAAATGGATGGCGCGCAGCGCGGCGTTCCGGCTCATGAGCCGGTAGCGCAGACGCAGCCCCAAAGGCAGCGGGTCGAAGAGCCCTTCGGCTGCCTCCAATCCGTTGGCCACGATGCGGCGCACCCAGGCCGCCGTGAGCTTCTCGGTGGCCGGATGCACCGGCACCACCGAGCCGGTGACCTCCTCCCCCTCCCCGATCACCTCGATGAAGGGGTTGGTCATGCGCTTGTAGCCGTAGTCGAAGGTCACCTTGCCCGAAACGGCCACCGCATCCCCCGCCTTCACCTGATCCATCAGCCACGGCTGGCGAAAGCAGGTGACTATAAGGATGCCCGTGCCATCCACGAGCGCGATCTCCACGAGCTTGAGATTGTAGCGGGGCTTCTTCAGCTTGATCTCGTGCACCGTGCCGCGAATGGTGCAGACCTCCCCGATGCGAGCGGTGCCGCAGGTCTCCACCTGGGAGAGGTCGATATAGGATCGGGGGAAGTGCGTCAGCAAATCGCGCAGCGTGCGCACGCCGAGTTTCTCGAGCGCCGCAGCCCGCGCAGGGCTGACCAGACGAACCCGCGACACGGGCTCGTCCAGCGAGAGCGTAGCTTTTTCCCGATCAATGGGCAAACTATCTTCCTTCTATTATGGCAAAGCCAAACGCGAGATGGACGGCGTGTTCACCAAGCGAGTTCCGCAGATGGTATCGAAGGCGGCTTATGCTGGGGAGACGGTGCCCTTAACGCCTTCGACACCAGCGAGGACTGTCTGAGCGACTGAACATGCCGTCCAGCTCGCGTCCCGGGAGAGCTTCAAGCAGATTATTCAACCGAGAACACGATGGGGTACAAAGGCTGCTCTCCTCTTTGGGCGTCCACTTCCAGCTCGTCGTAGGCTTCCTCGATCTTCACCACAAGCGCCTCCAGATCCTCGTCGGAGTAGCCCTCGCCAGCCAAAATAGTGCAGGTGTCGGCGTCCTCGGCCTCCATCTTGCCGAGCAGCGTCAGCACCGCGCCGTCGATGGAATCGTCCACCGCCTCGATGGAGCCGTCAGCGATGCCGATGACGTCGCCCTCGGCGATGGGGTTGCCCTCGGCGTCCTTGGAGTCGCGGGTGGCCCAGGTGACCTCGCCGGTCTTCACGGCCTGGGCGGCCTCGGTCATCTCCTCGACGTTCGTCTCCAAAGAGG
>DBFAWQ010000191.1:0-31564 GCA_048242115.1 Eggerthellaceae bacterium | reverse complement strand
GTCGTACCCGTCATCAGCCGACCTCCCCTCCTTGCACGCCCGCGGCATCGCCTTCGCGCCCCCGCGAAACTCAAGTCCCCATCATCGCGCAAAACCCACCCAAACGCATCAACAATCGCTGTTGATTACGCCGAAGAGCCCTCGTCCTGAGCCCGAGACCCGAGCTTCGCACCCATCCGCAATACAACCCACCTCGCTCCTTGCCGTCCCTCGCGCCGGACAGTCTTCGCCCCTCCTGCCGACTGCCCGAACCACTTCCGCATAGGTATAGGCAATTTCGTGTACACCTGTACATGAAATTCCATCCACGAGAACACGCGTGTCGAATGTGCAGCTGGCATCCGGAGCGCGCCCGAGCGTTCATGGCAGGATTTCGAGGATATGCACACCGTCTGGCAGGATTTTGAGGATATGCGCACCCGGTGTGACAGGATTTCGAGGATATGCATACGTTGAAGATGCATATCCTCGAAATCCTGCCACGTTCTTCATCGAGCAGCTTCCGCCCTCGCCCGCAGCCGTCCGGTCGGACCCGCGTACTTGCTCTCGCCGCCCTTCGCGTTGGCCAGATTTCGCAGAAGTGCTGTAGGGTGCAGCCGCCAGATACAGCACTTCTGCGAAAAACGGTACACGACTACAGCACTTCTCGAAAAAACGGTCCCGGCCCTACAGCGCTTCTGCGAAATTTGGCCACGGCGCGGTCCCGAGCCGCCCTCGCCCGCAGCTGCCGGGTTGGACCCGCTCGCCTACCCTCGCTCGCAGCCGCCCGAACCGCTTCCGCATACCCTAGCCGCGGCCGTCCAGGCGCTGGCTTCGGTTCACCTCTATCTCGGCTTCCACGCGGTCGATGAGCTCCTGCTGGGAATGGACGCCCAGTTTGCGGTAGAGGCTGCGGCTGTGGGTCTTCACCGTGTCCTTCGTCACGCACAGGCTCTCCGCCACGAACGCCATGTTGCGCCCGCGAGCCAAAAGCACGAACACGTCCCGCTCCCGCGGGGTCAGCCGGTAGGTGCGCTCGATGATGTCGCAGGCCGCTTTGAAGGCGCTCGGCGAGCCCTGGTCGGTGGGCCGCACGCCGCCCCAGCCGCTCCATAGGCCGTCGTTGCTGACCATGAGCAGGCTGGCAAGCAGCAGAAGGAAGATGGCGTCGGTGCAGTACTCCCCGCGCGAGAAGCGGTCAAACCCAACGAACATGCTGGTGGCGTAGCCCAGCAGCTGCCCCGCCGTCAGCGACAGGCCGGCCCACGCGTACACCTTCACGCGGTCCTGGCGCTTCGTCTGCGACAGGTATGAGCACAGCGCCCAGGTGGTCACGATGGCGTAGTAGTACCCGGCTATGTAGACCACCTCGCCCGCCGTGAAGTTGACCCCGGACGCATGGCTGACCACGCCGGTCGTGCGGAAGCCCACGTCGGAGCCCAGGATGAGGAACCCCACGGCCATCAGCGGGAAGCCCACCACGTAGATGAGCTTGCGGAAGTTCAGCCGCAGCACGCTGGATCCCACCACGACCACCACGGCAGCCAGCGCGACGCCGAACACCCCCATGACGCCGTAGAAATCCGCAACCGCCACCTGGGGAAACACGTTGCCGTTCAAGAAGCGCAGCACGCAGAAGGGGTCGGTGCACTTCTCCAGGATCACCGTCCCGTACAGCAGATGCAGAAGCCCGAAAGCCATACCCTGCACCAGCAACGTCGCGTACAGGCTCACCGGGTGGGCGTGCTTCGCCGCCGGAACGGAAGCTTCGGCAGACGAGGAATCTGGGAATGCGGGGTTATCGGAGACAGAAGCGGAAGCAGAGGTAGCGGAAGCGCAGGCATGCGTCGGCTCACCCTTCGTCTGCGTCCGCAGCGCTTGCGGGAAACGCGGCGCAGGCACGTTGCGCCCCGACTGGCCGCCACCTCCCGATCGATCGGACTGCGGTTCCTCGGAGTCGTCCGTCGCAATGGCGCTCTCGTCCCACCCGGACAAGCCGGCGCCCAACACCACGCCCAGCGACGCGAAGGGCAGAAGCGACACCAGCGTCACCGCCACAAGATAGCTCGTCTGGTACATGACCAGAGCCAGCAGAAACGCCACCACCAGCGCCGCGCAAGACACTGTCAGCAGTCGACGAGGCCCCTGGCGTCCCATGATGGTCCCCCACTGCACGAACAACCATGCGGCCAGGACGCCCGTGACCACCGTCCCCACCGCCGCCGTAAGCTCGCTTTCGAAACCGCACAAACGGGGCACGAAGCCGACCAGGGCGTAAACCACCAACAATCCCACCGTCGCCCTGCGCTCGAACGGTGCGCGGGACACGGGCGCTATTCTGGTGGCGACCACCACGACCGCGGCGAAAAGGGCCACCGCCGACGCCAGCACCACCTCCCAGTACAGCGAGTAGCTTGGCAGCCCGTTCTGCACGGCGCTATTGGGGTTCTGCATGACCGCCCAGAACCAGCAGAAGAAGCACCCCAGTCCCAGGGCGAGCAGCACGTCGTTGCGAGTGATGCGCGCAACGCGTTTGCGAAGCTTCCCAAACGAATCGCCGAATCGAGCCATTTCTCCCCCTCCGCCCCGCGCGCCAGCATTCCCAAGGGCGCACCGCACGTATCTTGCTTTTCGCCTTTACCGCCCTCTCGCACGAATCCCGCCAAGGCGGCACCGCGCACTCTGCCGACCCGCCACCGCCGACGCCCTCGCACCAACGTCCGCCCATACCGGCGACACGCTTCGAATCTCTGCATTCCCATTCTAGCGCCTGAGAACCACCACGCATCACCTAGGTGGTATTTCAATCTACCACCAGCAGGGTGAAGTTTTCCTTTTCCGCAGGTTTTAGCCTTGTTTCCCGAAGCCGAAGGCCTCGCGCGACGGCAGAGCGACGAAAAAGCGCGCTGCTGCCCCGAACGCAAGCCATGCTGCCGGCTTTCGGCCGTGAAGTCCCTAGACCGAAAGCCGGCAGCAGCAGAACGTAGCGGAAGCGGCAGAAGCAAATAGCCCGCAAGCGTTCGGGAAGGGCATCCGGCGAAGACGGGAGAGGCCGCCCGCGGAGGTTCGGGGGAAGAACTTCCGCGAGGGCGAGCGACCAACGTTAGGAGGAGGAACATGAAGCTTACGCGACGGAGTTTTATGAAGGCGGCCGGCGCCACCGCGGCCTTCGCGGGCCTGGCTCTGGCAGGATGCGCCGCGCCCGCGCCCAAGCCAGCCGACAGCGCGGACGGTACCGACACCCAGACCGAGGCCGACGCCACGCCGGTCACCCCTGCCAAGGAAGTGCCCACCGGTTCCACGTCGCCCATCACGAAGGTCCGCACCACCTGCGGCAACTGCCATAACGACTGCGGCGTCATCGTGAACGTGCAGGACGGCGTCATCATCAGCATTGAAGGCGACCCCGACCATCCCTTCAACAAGGGCGCGCTGTGCCCCAAGGGCCAGGCCTTCGTGGACACCGTGTACTCCCCCGACCGCCTGCGCACCCCCATGAAACGCGTGGGCGAGCGCGGCGAAGGAAAGTGGGAGGCCATCAGCTGGGAGGAAGCCTACCAGTTCATCGGCGAGGAGCTCACGAAGATCAAGGACACCTACGGCGCCCAGACGCTACTGTACACCAACGGCGCCCCGATGGAGAACATCGTGCGCAACGCCTTCTGCGAGTTCTACGCCCGTTACGGCACGAACAACATGGTGGGCGCCCCGAACCTGTGCTTCGTCCCGCGCCTGGTGGCCCTGAAGACCACTTACGGATTCCGCGACGAGGAGGACTACAACAACACCGATCTCATCATCTGCTGGGGCGGCAACCCCTTCGCGTCGCTGCGTCCCGGCGCCTACATGTGCTACGAGAAGCACGGCAGCGCCTCCCCCATCCTGGACGCCAAGGAGCGCGGGGTGAAGCTCATCGTCATCGACCCCATCTTCACCGAGACTGCCGCGAAGGCAGACCAGTACATCCCCATCAAGCCCGGTACCGACGGCGCGCTGGCCAACGCCATGGCCAACGTGGTGCTTTCCGAGGACCTGTACGACCACGAGTTCGTGGATGCCTGGTGTCATGGCTTCGACGAGTACCGCGAGTGCATGGAGCAGTACAGCCCCGAATGGGCCGAGGGCATCACTGGCGTTCCGGCCGACACCATCCGCGAGCTGGCGCGCCTGTACGCCACCACCGAGCGGGCGGCCCTGCACGAAGGCAACAGCCTGGCGCTGCACAGCAACTGCGTGCAGGCCGTGCGCTCCATCGGCTGCTTGCGCGCCATCTGCGGAAAGCTGGACAAGGAAGGCTGCAACTGCTGCTTCCCGAACGTCGTAGGGCACCCGGTCCCCGTGGAGGCTGGCAACCCCACCGGCATCAAGACCACCGTGGTGGCCGACGCCGTGAACGTGAACTCCACCCGCTACCCGCTGTTCCTGAACGGGCTGCCCGGCGCGCTTGACGCTATCGAGACCGGCGAGCCCTACACGCCGCGCGGCCTCATGGGCTACCACACCAACACCGTCATGGTCCAGGGCGACTACCATCGCAACTGCGACCTGCTGCGCACCCTGGACTTCATCTGCTACACCGACATCTTCATGAGCGAGACCTGCGAGCAGCTGGCCGACATCGTGCTGCCCGACGTGAGCTGGGCCGAGCGCTACGACTACCGCACCTACCCGCACCACGACGGCGCCATCGTGGCCCTTCGCCAGCCGGCCATCGAACCGCTCTACGACTGCAAGACTCCCTACCAGATGGAATATGAGCTGGCCACGGCCATGGGCATGGCGGAGGGCTACCCCTGGACCACCGACGAGGAGTTCATCCAGTACGCATTGGGCCCCTCGGGCGTGTCCTTCGAGGAGTACAAGAAGAACCCGGTGCAGCTGGTGGGAAGCAACGAGTACAAGAAGTACGAAACCGGCGGCCTGCGTGCCGACGGCGAACCCGGCTTCGACACGGCCAACGGCAAGGTGCTGCTGGTGAACCTGCCCTTCGGCAAGAACGGCTACGACCCGCTGCCCAACTACGTGCCCGCCTTCGGAACCCCGGAAGGCTCGCCCGAGCTGGCCAAGCAGTACCCGCTCATCGGCACGAACCGCCGCACCGTGCACTACGTCCATTACAAGTTCCGCAACAACCCCTACCTGCGCGAGAACCACCCCGAGCCGGAGCTGAGCCTGAACCCGACCGACGCCGCCGCGCGCAACCTGAAGGACGGCGACCGCGTGAAGGCCATGTCGCACCGCGGCGAGGCCTACTTCACCCTGCGCGTGTCCGAGCGCGTGATGCCCGGCGTGGCCTGGGTGGACGGCGGCTGGGGCAACCCGTGGGACAAGCCGGGCAGCAATATGAACGCGCTGATAGACAACGTCACCCGCGACCCCATCTCGCAATCGCCCGACATCGCGTCGTTCCTGCTGGAAGTGGTGAAGGCCTAAGCGTGCCGGCAACCCCCGCAGATCCGAGGTTCGCGTTGCGCTCGGAATGCGACGCCGTCACCGCGTGCGGCGTAGGCGAGCCAGCCATCGACTGCGCCTCGCCGAACCCGCAGCGCCGCTAGGATCCTTACCGAAAGCTTTGATAGGAGCTGATTCAATTGACTCGCTATGGAATGGTTATCAACCTTGATCGATGCATCGGCTGCCGCGCCTGCTCCGTGGGCTGCGCGGTTTCCCGAGGACTGCCAGCCGGCGACCGCTGGTCCAGCGTGAAGGAGTACGTGACCGGCACGTTCCCCAACCTCGAGATCACCTACCTGCCCACCCTGTGCATGCAGTGCGAAAACCCCTCCTGCCTGGAGGTATGCCCCACCGGCGCCACCGTGAAGGGCGACGACGGCGTGGTGACCGTGGACGCAGCCACCTGCATCGGCTGCGGCATGTGCGCAACCGCCTGCCCCTACGGCGCCCGGTCCATCGTGGACAAGGTGGAGTCGAACCACGGAACCGACGGCCCCACCGCCCATGAGGAGCACCACTTCGTCACCCATGTGGCCAACACCGCCGAGAAGTGCACCTTCTGCGCCGACCGCCGCGAGAAGGGCGAGGAGGTGCTGTGCGTGAAGACCTGCGTGGCCGACGCCCGCGTGTTCGGCGATTTGGACGACGCCAACTCCGACGTGTCGAAGGCCCTGGCCGCCGCAGGCAGCAAGGCCCAAGTGCTGCTTGAATCTGCCGGCACCAGCCCGTCGGTGTACTACCTGTACAGCGGCAAGAACAAGCTGGACGACGCTTTCGAAGCGTAAAGCAAAACCGCGGCCGCCCGATTGTCGAGCGGCCACAAGCACCATAGACCTAAGGTCGTCGGACAGCCACGCCCCCATCTGTCCGACGACCTTTACGCGATTGCCAGGCAGGCACGCCCCATCCGTCTGGCGACCTTCGCATAATCGCCCCGGAGCCACCGCCGCCCTAAAACGTCTCGAATGCGTAGACGATGCCGAACTGCTGCTCCAGCTTTTCGAAGAGGTCCTTCGGCGTGCCGGCCCACAACTCTAATTTTCGAAAAGATGCGTTCTCGTTCTGCACTTTTGCATTCCACACTTTGTTCGGTTATGGCAGAAAAACAGGCTGGCAAAAACGCAAGGGACGGCTTTGGCACGAGCGCCCGCACTTTGTTCGGTTATGGCAAGCGCCCTATTGGGGCTTCGGCTTTCTGAGCTGGTGATTTGCAATTCAGCAGAAGCTGGAAGCGCCCTACGAGGAAAAATACGCTGCCAAAACCGTCGTTCGTGCAATTCGAAGGGCGAAAACGTGCCATAACCGAAGAAAGTGCGGGCGCTCGTGCCAAAGCCGGAGGAAATGCGGGCGTCCACGCCATCACCGAGCGAAGCTCTCAGCAGCCGAGTGGCCATTGAGAGCTTCGCACAGCAACGGTTCTGCCGCGGCGGTTCATCGCAGACGACGGTTCTGCTACAGCGGCGGTAGCACATGTCGCTTCTGTCGAATGGATACGTGCGAACGACCGCCCTGCCGCCCAAGCACGAAAAAGCAAGGCACCCACAGCTCGCGTCCTATTCCGCCAGCTGCGACACGTAATCGGCCATGAGGGGTATCTGGAAACTCAGCGTGCCGTCGGGGCCTTCTTTGATGACGCCTTGGCCGACCAGGCGGTTCTTGTGCCGAGTGGCGCAGGAGCTCGTCTTCCCCAAGCGCCTGCCCACTTCGGCCGACGTAGGCGCCTCCATGGCAACTATGGCCGACCACCTTCCTTGATTTCTTTTAAGTCCGTTGATTTCTTTTATACTCGTTGATTTCCTTGATTGCAGCACATCCAGCCAAAAACGACTGAAGCGCACCCCCGCCTAATCCCCCGTGATGAGAGTGCCGGTTTCTCCGTGGAGGCCTTCGGCGGCGTGCTCGAGCGAGGTGATGAGGGCGCGGCCGCCGGGGTGGGCTTCCACGAACTTCACGCAGGCCTGCACCTTCGGCAGCATGCTTCCAGGGGCGAACTGGCCTTGGGCCATGTAGGTGCGCGCCTCGCTCGCCGTCATGGCGTCCAGGGGTTTCTGGTTCGGCGTGTCGAAGTTCAGGCACACCTTCTCGACAGCGGTGAGGATGACGAGCATGTCTGCATGCACGCGCCACGCCAAAATGGAGCTGACCAGGTCCTTGTCGATGACGGCCTCCACGGCTTGGTAGGCGTCGTCCTTCACGACCACGGGCACGCCGCCGCCTCCCGCAGCCACCACCACGCAACCGTCCTCCATGAGGTCGCGGATGACCTCAAGCTCCACGATGCTCTGGGGCACGGGGCTGGGTACCACGCGCCTCCAGCCGCGACCGGAGTCCTCGCGCACCGGGCAGCCCGTGGCTTTCGAGAACGCCTGGGCTTCGTCCTTCGTCATGAAGGCGCCGATGGGCTTCTCCGGGTCCTTGAACGCGGCGTCGTCGGCGTCCACCACCACGTGGGTGGGCACGTCGGCCACCGAGCGCATGATGTCCTGGCGGCGAAACTCGTTCATGAGCGAGCAGGTCAGCTGGGCGCCGATGTAGCCCTGGCTCATGGCGTTGCAGTCGGTCAGGGGCATGAAGGGCACCTGGTTCTTGGGGTCTTTGCTGGCCACCGCGAAGGCCTCGTCGATGACGCCCACCTGCGGGCCGTTGCCGTGGGTGATGACCACGTTGATGCCCTCTTTCACCATGCTGGCCAGGGTTTTCGCCGTGCCCTCCAGAAGCTTCAGCTGCTCTTCGGGCGTGCTGCCCAGCGCGTTGCCGCCCAAGGCGATCACCACCCGTTTGCCGTCCAAGCTGTCCTGCATCATGGCGCATCCTTCCGCCGAAGCCCTGCCGGGGGCGCCTTCGCAAAAGCCCCGCCAGGTGCTTTTGCGCGCGCAGTCGCCCCGCACGCCCCACTCTAGCGCACCCAAGCGCCCCTGCCCGCGACCCCGCGAAACCGCTTCTACCCCGTTACCCGGCAAGCAGGCACCCCCCCCCCCGAACGACTCTCTGCATCCGCAGCTATCCAAGCCCGCAGACCCTCGCAGAGTACGAGGGTGTCGGCACAGCAAAGTGAAACGAAGTGAAAAACATGAAAGGTTGTGAAACAAAGTGAAAGGTTGTGAAAAAACGTGAAAAGCTGTGAACGAAGTGAAATTCGATAAGCCGCATCTCCTCGGATTTGGCTGTTTTTTACGGAAGTGCTGCTGCGAATGGCGGCGAGCTACAGCGCTTCCGTAAAAAGTGGCGGAAGGGTACAGCACTTCTGTAAGTTTCATCCAAAGCGTTCGGCGGCGCCCCCCGATTCGGAGGGCACACGCTGGGCTTATCTTCCGCGCAAAATCGCGAATTTTGTTCCAAATCGGCAGTTTGAAATCGCGAATTTTGTTACAATTTCTTTGTTTGAAATTGCGAATTTTGCTCTTTGTACTGATGAGAGGCCATAAATGCTTAGAAGGAAAGTTTACAAGCAGCTGCTGGAGTGGAAGGAAAGCCAGTCCCGCAAGCGGAAAGCCCTCTTCGTAACGGGAGCCCGGCAAATCGGGAAAAGCTACCTCATACGCCATCTGGGGCAGACCCAGTACGCCTCGCTCGTCGAAATCAACCTTCTGCGGGATGCGGTGGCGAAGGAGACGCTGGCGGGCGCGCGAAATACGCAAGACTTCATGAACCGCCTGGCCACGCTGTCGCAGGCACCGTTCGTCGAGCACAACACGCTCGTGTTCATCGACGAAATCCAAGAGCTTCCCGACGTGGCCACCTATGCGAAGTTCCTGGTGGAGGACGGCCGCTACGACTACGCTTTCTCGGGCTCTATGCTGGGCACGCAGTTCAAGGGCGTTCGTTCCTTCCCCGTAGGGTACGCGACGGAAATAGAGATGCGCCCCATGGATTTCGAGGAGTTCTGCTGGGCCGCAGGAGTGCAGGAAGACGCCCTTGACCAGGTGCGCCAGGCCTTCGCACTCAAACAGCCGCTCGAAGGGTATCTGCACGACCACCTGCTTGCCCAATGGCGCACGTACATGGTGGTAGGGGGCATGCCCGAAGTTGTCCAGCAGTTCGTGGACGGTAACGGCAGCTTGGCCGGCATCCGCGCATTGCAGGAAGAGCTCGACCAGCAGTACTCCTACGACATCTCGAAATACGCCGGCGGCAGGGCGCTGCACGTGCAGGCCATCTTCGACCAACTGCCGGTACAGCTAGAGGAGGACCGGACGAAGTTCGTCGTGACCTCCTTGGGGAAGGCAGCCCGCTACGACAGGTACGAGCAGGACTTCCTCTGGCTTGTACGCGCAGGGGTGGGACTGAAGGTCAACAAGGTGGCCGAACCCAGGCCCCCGTTGCACCGCACGCAGCAGGCAGCTTCGTTCAAGCTCTACCAGTCCGATACGGGGATGCTCCTCGCCCGCTTTCCGCAAAGCCTGGCCCGGGCGGTCTATACCGACGACAAGACCGTGAACATGGGCGGCATCTTCGAGAATGTCATCGCGCAGGAGCTGGTATCCGCCCAGTTCACGCCATACTACTACCTTACGAAGAAAGTCGGCGAAGTGGATTTCCTCATCGAGACCGACGGAGGCATCGTGGCGCTGGAGGTGAAGTCCGGGAAGGACTACCTGACCCATGCCTCGCTCAGCAAAGTCCTCGCCGCCCCCGGTTACGAAATCACCCAGGGCATCGTGCTGTGCCGCTCCAACTTCGAAGTTCGAGACGGCATCCTCTACGCCCCCTGGTACGCAACGCTCTGCCTGCCAAGCCTGAATTCGAACGACGACTTCTTTCTAAGGTAAGGATTGCTCCCCCTCCCCGGGGAACTGGGCTACGTAGGTTATGAGCTCCTGGCGGCTGTGGACGTCTAGCTTGCGGTAGATGTTGCGGCGATGGGTGATGGCGGTGCCCTTCGAGATGACCAGGTCCTCCTGCACTTTGCTGAGGCCGTTGCCCTGGGCCAGCAGCAACAAGACGTCGAACTCGCGCGGGGTGAGCTTCCGCTCCAGCGTGATGCGCCGGCACCGCTCCCCCAGGCTCAGCTCCTCCGGCTCTTGCGACCCTTCCGGCGCTGCGGCTCCCGGCTGACCTGCGCCGACCGCAACCGGCCGGGGTGCGGACGCCGGGGCCAGAATCTCGAACCGACCGCGGGCGAGCAGCCGCACCGACCGGATGCACCGCTCGTTGACCAGCACGTTCGTGCACAGGTACGTGGCTGCGATGGTAAGGCTGCCGCAGGTGGTGACGAACAGCGTCCGCTCGAAGGTGGTGGCCAGCCACCCGCTGGCCCAGAACGCCTCCCACAGACCGCCGAACGCCACCAAACCCACGAACACGCCCGTGAACAGGGCCGAACATCCCAGCGTGCACACGTACAGCAGGTCGCGCCCCACGGGCGAGCGCATCTCCCACACCATAAGGACCAGCATCCCCAACAGGCACAGCACCCAACATTCGCTGAACACCAATGACAGATGCTGGTTGAACTGCGAGCTAGGCAGAAACGGGAAGAAAACCACCAGCGCCAACAGCGTCAGGAACGAGAATGACAGGGGGAAGCTGAACCCATGCCGGTACAGCCAGCCCGCCACCAGCAGCAATACGAAAGCCACCGTTCCCATCCAGCCGTACGCCTGCACGGTAATGGCCGCAGGCGTCCGAATGCCCGCCACGAACAGGCCGATCATGACCGACGTCATAGCGCCCATCACGAAAAACGACGCCCAGAACCGCCCGAGCAGGTTGCGCCGGCGCGCTCGGTACAGGTTCGACAGCACGGCTCCCTCCCCCCGAATGCCGAGGCCATCTGCGCACACGTCGTCGCAGACCTTCCCCGGCACCCTCAGCAGCACCAGCGACAGTCCGTTCGCCACGAAGGCACAGGCGGACGAAGTCTCGATGCCCAAAGCACCGGCGAGGAGGAACTCGGTCGAGAACGCAAGCACCATCACGCAGGCTGAAACGGCCACCTGGTTGCGGCTCTCGCAGGCAAGGGCGGCGCAGCACAGCGCCAATCCCAGCGAGGAAGCCGCTCCTACCAGAAACTGATCCGGCAACCGGTAGGCCCATGCGAGCACCAGCAACCCCAGGCCAAGGGACAGAACCGCGAACTGCGCAAGGGACAGAACGCCCTGGCCGCGCCCCCGCCACGCGCCCACGCGTTCGGCCACGGCCGGCAAGCGCCGCACCAGCAGGCACACCGCCATGGCCAGCGCCGCCCCCAGGAAGCTTGCACCCATGAGCACCGTCGGCAGCATGGGCAGATCCACCCAGTTCACGGACAGGAAATACGTGGCCGCTGGCAACCAGCTCGCCTGCAGCGCGCAGCCGATGCTTCTGGCAACGAACGTCTTCGGAGCAATCCCGCCTTCAGAACCGCCACCTGTGCCGCTGTCCTCGATTTCGCCCACCTTCGCGCTCCCTCCCCGAAAACACGCCCGCAAAAGTGCGCGGCGGCGGCAACAGCGCCATGAACATGGGCGAGTTCACGTGGGTCGACGACGTGGAGAAGGGCACGAAGTACATCACCGCCTTCACCCAGGGCTACACCTCCGAGGACATGGCCCGCGCCTGGTGCGAGGAAGCCTACAAGAACCTGGACTACTGCGATCACTGGGAGATCGAGGCCCAGGTGAAGAAGGGCACGAACGCCTCCCGCGGGTCCGCTAGCTGCGAGTACCCCTGGATGGAGGGTTCCGAGGCCATGCACGTGTGCTCCGTGGGCGACAACGGCAACGGCTTCTGGCAGAAGCTGGACCAGATCCGCAAGGACCTGGGCATCGAAGTGGTGTTCAGCTGCCATGACGAGGAGCTCATCCAGAACCCCGAGACGAAGGAGATCGTAGGCGCCTACACCCTCATCGGCGACGACAAGACCCGCCAGGCCGTCAAGGCCCGCAAGGCGGTCATCATGACCATCGGCGGCTTCGAGTTCAACGAGGAGATGCAGGCCAACTACCTGCGCTGCTACCCCATGCGCGGCTTCTACGGCTGGCCCTTCAACACCGGCGACGGCTTCGACATGGTCACCCGTGTGGGCGCGCGCCTGGTGAACATGAACAACATCATCGGCAACGCCAACGCCTGGTTCGGCGACGTGGAGGGCGGCTACCCCTACGCGTTCCAGGTGACCCCGAAGACGCAGAACTACATGATGCTGGACCGCAACGGCAAGCGCTGGCATGCGGAAAGCTCAATGTTCGGCCCCCACAACGGCTGGCACGAGTTCACGCTGCTGGACGACAGCGTGCTGGCCGACTTCTCCCGCATCCCCACGTGGCTGGTGCTGGACAAGAACGCCCTGGAAGGCGGCCCCATCGGGCTTATGAAGGGCGGCGTCATGTCGAACCCGGCCTTCACCACCAGCCTTGGCATGGCCTTGGAGGACATCCCCGAGGAATGCTACGGCAACCCCGGCTGGAGCGAGGACAACTCCGCCGAGATCGAGATGGGCTGGATCAAGAAGGGCGACACCCTGGAAGAGGTGCTGAACGCCATCCCCGAGGCCACGCGCCCGAACGTGGAGAACGCCCTTGCCACCATCGCCCAGTACAACGAGTACTGCGCAAACGGCGTGGATCCCGACTTCGGCGCCACCGAGGCCTCGCTTCTGCCCGTGGCCGAGGGCCCCTTCTACGCCTACCCCATCTACCCGGGCGGCTGCACCACTCTGGGCGGCCCGGACAAGAACGTGAACGCCCAGGTGCTTGACCTGGACGGCAACGTGATCCCGCGCCTGTACGCTGCCGGCAGCTTCGGCAACTTCCAGCGCCACACCTACGGAATCTCCGGTGGCGGCAACGGCGAGAACATGGTGTGGGGCCGCATCGCCGCACGTCACGCGTCCGGCCTGACCCCCTGGGATGCCGCATAGGCTTTTAGGGCCGCACCCAGCGCCACCACCCCCCCCCGAAGCTCGCGGGCAGCCCTCCGGCCCGCGAGCTTTTCTATGCTTTGACACCCTGCATACGAAACCGCCCTGGGAGAGGCGTTCACCAGGGCGGTTCCTATGGCGCTCGAACGTGGGGCGCGGCTATGCGCTCGCCTACCCGCCGTCCGGGGTCGTCCGTGCATTCGCGCGGTTTTACGGAAACGGGCGCTACGCGTAGGCCAGACGTTTGCCTTCCGCGGTCAGCCGCTCGGAAAGGTACGTGCGGCTGGATTGGTCGGTGGTCACGCATTCCAGCAGCGATTCGACGGTGAGGCTAGACATGAACGCGTCCATCGACTCCTCGATGAGGTCGTAGGCACGTTTGATCTCCTCCACCATCTCGCCCCCGGTCCGTGTCTCGCGGCGGCTGCGGGTTGCCTGCTTCGCGTCTTCATCCAGCGCGTACACCACGTCGAGCACGCTGATCTCGGATGCCGGGCGGGCCAACCGGTACCCTCCGTGCTTGCCGGGTCGCGCCTCGATGATGCCGGCGTTGCGCAGCAGCTGCGCCAGCTGGATGAGGTAGTCGCGGGGAATGGACATGTCTTCGGCGATATCTCTCGAGGAGCATGTTTCGTTTCGCGCAGCCAAGTACAAAATGGCTCGCATACCGTAATCGGTTGATGCCTTGAATTGCACTGCTGTCTCCTATCTGGATGCTTCGCCGCTGATGTCGCGTGGCATCTCCCACGCTCCGTCATCAGGGTAGAGAAGCAGCCCTCTTTCTGATGAAAATGGTCAACTTTCGGCCATATAATGGAAATCGGCGCTTCCACGCCGAATCCGTACGATTTTCGAGCCAAAAGTTCTAGCCGTCAGACCGTGGGGTTGAGACTTTCGCCAACTGCGGCGTTCCCGGATACCTCCAAGGAACTGCCGCCCCGAACCGCCCCAATCGACCTGGGGCTGTTCGTCTTGCGTCGGCTTGCGCTTCAACCTGTATTGAAGTGTACAATGCACATGAATTATAACAAGGTCATCTCTGTGTTTTCAGGTCAAATCGAAGTTGGTTGGTTACGGTTTGGGCATCTCGAATCCTTTCCGTAAACATCCCGTTGCCGTTCCGTTGCTTTTTCCGTGCGAGATGGCCTCTTCCCGTTGGGGCGCCATTGCAACCGCTGCCCCCTCCGCCGCTTCGGGCATGAAGGAATCGTGCATAATCGACCGCCTCGCAGGAAAAGCCGCGCGGGGCAACCGATTATGTACGATTCGCAGCAGAAGCGTGCCCGTAAGCGCTCGGAAGTCGCTTCGCTTGCGGGCACGCGATCCGCTACTTGTAGGAGTAGAAGCCCTCGCCGGCGTTGATGCCGGTCTTGCCCTCGTCGATGCGCTGCTTCAGCAGGGCGGCGATGCGGGCGGCCGTGCTGCCGGGCTCCTGGGCGGCGGGACTGGCGGCCACGATGTTGTAAGCCGTGGTCAGCCCCACGATGTCCAGGATCCGGAACGGACCGAGCGGTGCGCCCGTGCCCAGCATCCACGCCTTGTCGATGGTCTCCACGTCGGCGATGCCGTTGGCCAGCAGCGCCTCGGCGGAGTTCAGGAACGGCACCAGCATGCTGTTGAGCAGGTACCCCGGCTGCTCCTTGTGCAGCTCCAGCGGGATCATGCCGATGGCCCGCGCGAACTCCACCACCGCCTGGAACGACTCCAGCGACGTCTTCGGGGTGCCCATGACCTCGGCGGTGTTGTTCTTCCAGATGTTGTTCGCGAAATGCAGCGCCAGGAACTTCTCCGGACGGCCCGTGAAGTCCATCATGGCGCTGGGCAGCAACGTGGAGGAGTTCGTGCACAGGATGGTACGTGCGGGCAGCAGGTCCTTTATGGAGCTGTAGAAGGCGTCCTTCTCGCTGATGACCTCGGCGATTGCCTCGATGACCAGGTCGGCGCCGCCGAAGGCCTGCTCAAGGTCGGTGGTCAGCACCAGGCTGTCGAAGGCCTCGTCCACCTTCGCGATGAGCGCGTCCAGCTGCTCGGGCGGCGTGTCCGGGGAATCGGCCAGGCCGCGGCAGTAGGCGGACGGGTCGGTCTTCATGGCTTCGAGTGTCTGCTTGTAGATGCCGCGCAGGCGTTCCAGCTTCGGCCTCGTGCGCTCGATGGAGCCCTCGCTTCGCAGCCACAGCGTGACCGAGAAGCCCTTGTAGGCGCTCTGAAGCGCAATCTGGCTGCCGAGGACGCCGCCGCCGGCCACGGTAACGTTCTGAATGCCCATGGGTACCTCCTGCAATCGTAGGGGACGGCCTTGGCGGCCCCGCAACCGGCATGGGCGCCGTAAAGCCCCTGCTCGAAGCGAAGCCTGCGCAGCGCCGCGGACGCCGCAGCGCTGCCGAGCACCGACCTTGCAGCCGTTGCGCGTCAAGGCGAACGGACGCCATGCTACCGTAAGGGCGCGGCCAAACAGCCCTCGCACTCCATCCGTAACCGAGCGGATGCCGCGAAAGGCGGACAGGGGGCGACGGAGAACGGCAACAAGAGGCCGCACCAGACGCGCGGCCGAAATGCTTTCGACGGAAGGATAAAGCCGTGACCACTATCGAAGCCCGAAAGCAAGCGATTCGCCGGGAGGCTCTCGAACGGCGAGATGCCATCGACACCGAAGAGCGGCAGCGGCGGGGGCAGGCGGCCTGCGAGCGCCTGTTTTCCCAGGTGGCCGCCGCGAAGGGTGCAGACGGACGGCATCCGGTCGCCTTGGCGCTCTACGACTCCATGGGAAGCGAGGTCCCCACCGGCCGCCTTCTGCAGCTTGCCCTGGGCGCCGGCTGGACCGTCTGCCTCCCCGTGCTGACCGCCGCCGAAAGCGCCAGCTCGCTGAAGCGCCGAACTATGGCATTCGTGGCCGTCACCAGCGAAAATATCGCAGCAGCGCGCGAGCTCTTCCTCGGCCACCCCTTGCGAAGCGTGCGGTTGGAGCAGCTGGTCGAAGCGGGCATCCCCGAAGCCGACCCCGCTAGCATCGACGCTTTCGCGGTGCCCCTGGTGGCCTTCGACGACCAGAATCGCCGGCTCGGCTATGGCGGCGGCTACTACGACGCCGTGCTTGCGCAGGTGCTGGCTTCCCCGGAGAACCCCAACGCCCGAACTCCCTTCGTCCGCGGCCTCGCCTTCGCGGAACAGCAGGTAGACCGCGTGCCCACGGACGACCACGACGTGCCGTTGCCCGGCATCATCGTCGCGTAAGCGTCGCGCCCCCTACCGCGCCCGCTCGTCGCAGCGACGCTTGATCTCGGCGATGTGCGGCGGCATGTCCTCCTCGGCCATGGCCTGGGGCACCGCGCACGTGCCCGCCTGCGCCGCCGTGTCGTAGTACCAGCACTTGTAGGTAATGAAGTCCAGCGTCTCCTGCAGCTCGGCCATCTGCCGGACAATCTCGTCGCGCCGCCCGTGCACCAGGGCGCGCCGCTGCTCGATGGTGGCGTCGCCGTACTGGTAGAGGCCGACGAAATCCTGGATCTCACGGATGGTCATGCCCGACATCTTCAGATGCCCGATCATGTGCAGCCAATCGATGTCCGCCTGGGTGAACAGGCGCATGCCCCCCTCCGCGCGGGACACCCCCGGCAGCATCCCCTTGTTGTCGTAGTAGCGGATGGTCGAAGCCGGAATGCCCAGCTTGGTCGCTATCTCGCCGATGGTGTAGGTGTCGCTCATCGATACCGCCTCTCCCGTTAGTTTTATCGGCTTCCACTCCCCGCGGCTTCCTGCAGTTTCCCGCAGTTCACCAGGGTTCCCATGGTTCCTCGTTGGCTTCTCTGTCGATTTCGAAAAAACTTTCGCTTCCATTATTGACTTAAAGTGCACTTTAAATTCAACAATGGAAGTCATCTTTTCACAAGAGAAAGAGAACGGCAGCCCAAAAACAGTCGCAACCATAGGAGACCGGAAGCAGAGGACAGGAGAACGCATATGAGGTTTACCAGGAGAACCTTTCTGAAGCTGGCAGGAGTCGGCATGGGGACGATGGCGCTCGCAGGGCTATGGGGATGCGGAAGCTCCGAAGGCGCCGCACCCGCAGCCCCCAACGACGCAGCCCCTGCCAGCGAAGACGCAGCAAGCGCGACGTCGGGGAACAACGGCGCGAACGGCGGCAACAGCGCCGCGTCGAGCGCCGATAGCGCGGTCAGCGGCGCCGATTCCACGAAAGAATCCGCCAGCCAGCAGCCCGAAACCGCCACCAGCCCCGAAACCTCTGCAGCCCCTTCGGCCGCCGTGGTCTACTTCTCGTGCACCGGCCACACCCAGGCCGTGGCCGAGAAGGTGGCCCAGGCTGCCGACGCGCCGCTGCTGCGTCTGGAGGCGGCCGAACCCTACTCCGACGCCGACCTGGACTACAACACGGACTGCCGCGCCAACGCCGAGCAGGACGACCCCGCATCGCGCCCCGCCATCGCCCAGCCCGCGCCCGCCGTCAGCGACTACGACACCGTCTTTTTGGGCTACCCCATCTGGTGGGGCAAGGTACCGCGGGTGGTACTCACCTACCTGGAGAGCATCGACCTGGCCGGCAAGACGGTCATCCCCTTCTGCACCTCGGGGTCCAGCAGCATCGACGGCAGCCTGAGCGAGGTGCACGCCGCCGCCCCCGATGCCGACTGGCGCGACGGCAACCGCTTCGCGAACAGCGTCTCCCAGGATGAAATCGACAGCTGGGCAGCGTCGTTCCTAGGATAGATACTCGCAATCTACCAGGCATAACGCAAAGTTTACCCCGCTGGGGTAATAGCCAGAAGGCCACTTCGCGGCTCATACTCGGCCCATCGTTTCCATCGAACCGGAAAGGGATGAGAAGAGCATGAGCGATACGAAGGAGAGGGAGCGCGAGGGCGGCACCATGCCGCCTCAGACGCCTGCCACGGCCGCGGCTGCAGCTGCGCCGGCACCGAAGAAGTCGCACCGCAAGGCATGGACGGTGGTGGGCGTGGTGGCCGTCGTCCTGGTTGCGGCAGGCGCCGGCTTCTGGGTCTGGCACGAGCAGCCGAGCTTCTGCAACGCCATCTGCCACGAGCCCATGGACTACTACGTGGAGACCTACGACTCCAACGATCCGCACCTGGGCGTCACCGTGCACGCGATGGCCGACGAAAGCTGCCTGAACTGCCATACTGCCGAGCTGACCACCCAAATATCCGAGGCGATGGCCTGGGTGTCCGACAACTTCCCCATGACCGAGGACGGCACCATGCTGGCCACGGGCAAGGAGTTCGCCACCGAGGAGTTCTGCGCGCGGCCTGAATGCCACCACGCCCTGGGCACCTCGTTTGACGAGATCACCGCGGGACTGTGGGGCTTCTCCGACAACGACGAGAAGTACAACCCGCACGCAAGCCATCAGGACCTGGCCCTGGAGTGCGGCGACTGCCACAAGATCCACGAGAACCAGGTGCTCGTATGCAACGAGTGCCACAACCTGAACATGCCCGAAGGATGGGAGGCTCCCAATGCAGAGTAACGTTTCCCGCCGCAGCTTCCTCACCGGCGCCGGGCTTTTGGCCCTGGGCGGCCTGAGCGCCACCGCGCTTTCCGGATGCGGGCATGGCTACGCCGCCGAAACCCCCGCCGAGCCCCGGGTGGGCGAATTCGGCGGACCGTCGTGGCTGGGCGCGCCGCCCGTAGTGCTCGAGAGCGACATCACCGAGACCGTGGACACGGAGGTGCTGGTGGTGGGCATCGGCACCGGCGGTATCCCGGCCATGATCTCGGCCGCGGAGAACGGCGCGAAGGTGCTGGGCATCGACCGCCAGGGCACGCCGAAGAACGTGCGCGAGGACATCGGCGCCATCGACTCGCGGCTGCAGCAGGCCTCGTTCGACGAGTTCCCCCAGTTCCGCATCGACAAGATGGAGGCCGTGGAGGACATCGTGCGCTACGCGAACGGCTTCGTGAACTACGATTTGGTGAAGCTGTGGGCCGACGAGTCCGGCGCCATGGTGGACTGGATCGCCGACATCATCGAGCGCGACGGCAAGCTGGTCATGGAGTTCGAAGGGGGTGTGGGCGACATCAGCGACCCGGGCCGCGACAAGGCCTTCGCCACCGGCCACAGCCCGCAGAAGACCGAGGCCGGACGCGCCGACGAGGAGTGGAGCTACGCCCAGTCGATGCTGGCCTACGCCGCCGAGCAGGGCGCTGAGGTCCGCTGGTTCACCGAGTTCGTCAAGTGCGAGCAGGACGAGAGCGGCCGCGTGACCGGCGTCATCGCCCGAGCCGTGAAGGACGACCGCCACTACATCCGCATCAACGCCAGCAAGGGCGTCATCCTGTCCACCGGCGGCTACGGCAACAACCTGGAGATGATGGAGGACCGCCAGGCCTGGAACCAGAAGATCCGCATCGCCTGCCCCGGGTCGGGCGGCAACCCTACCGGCGACGGCATCAAGGCGGCGCTGTGGCTGGGCGCCACCATGGACCCGCTGGGTGCGGCCTGCACGTTCAACCGCGCCTGCGTGAAGCCCGACCAGACCGCCGGCGACGGGGTGCTGGGGCGCTGGTTCTGGTTCGGCGAGCAGCCCTTCCTGTTGCTGAACCTGAAGGGCAAGCGCTTCTGCAACGAGAGCGGCCCCTACGACTACATGCTGCACTCCACCATCATGCAGCCGCACCAGACCTACGTGGACATCTGGGACGCGAACCACGCGGAGCAGGCGCGCATGTTCGACGAGGTGGGCTGCTGCCGGCTGAACCCCTTCGATAACGGGGCGCAGAACAACATCCCCATGCAGGTGGTGGACGGCATGATCGACAAGCTCATCGAGGACGGCTACGTGCAGAAGGCCGACACCATGGAGGAGCTGGCCGAGAAGCTGAACCTGCCCGTGGACGCCACCGTGGAATCGTGGAAGCACTACAACGAGATGGCAGCCGCCGGAAAGGACACCGACTACGGCAAGGAGAAGCACCGCCTGATCGCGCTGGACACACCGCCCTACTACGGCGTGCGCACCGGGGCGTGGTTCCTGGCGACGCTTGACGGCGTGACCATCGACACGAACATGCACCCCTGCGACGAGAACGGCGACCCCATCCAGGGCCTGTACCTGACGGGCAACGACTCGGGCGGCTTCTTCAGCGTGAGCTACCCGAACCTGCTCACCGGCCTGGCCTGCGGACGAACCATGACCTTCGGCCGCCGCGCCGGCATGCTGGCCGCCACGGGCCGCGCCTAGGGAGGATGCGGGCCGTCGCGGATAGCCAGCCGCTGGGAGCACCAAGCCCAACGACCCACTCGGAAGCCGTCGCGCCGCTGCAAGCGCGACGGCTTCTTTCTTGCAAACAGCCGCCCTTCCTCCGCACCCATCGCGTACAATGGAAAACCGAAGCCGACGACGGGAAGGAAGCAAGATGGCGGAAACCGACCGAAACGCGCTTCCTGCCGCCGTTCGCGACGGATTCGCCTTGCTGACGCTGCTGTGTACCACGTCGCTGATGAACGGGTCGGTGT
Organism: Eggerthellaceae bacterium; assembly: GCA_048242115.1. Lineage (GTDB taxonomy): Bacteria > Actinomycetota > Coriobacteriia > Coriobacteriales > Eggerthellaceae > Xiamenia. The sequence continues at coordinate 10,802 of DBFAWQ010000191.1, read as the reverse complement.
TTCCCCAGTTCGACGCTACGTTCACCTTCGCGCGCGATATCTCCGTCACGTTTTCCGCAGTCGCCTTGACGCTCCTTGGGATCCTGGCCTACCAGCGGCCTGCCGTCCTGGCCCCGCGCGCCTTCATTGGCGTGGCTTTGGGGTTGCTCGCGGGCGGGGGCGTCCTCATGGTAGCGGGCGCTTGGATGGCGAACGCCCCGTTGCTCACCGCGGGCGCCAGCCTTGCCGCCGCAGGTCGAGCCGGGAACACGGTGCTTGTGGGGGTGGCGCTTTCCCGCCTTCCCCAGCAGCTGGCCGTCGGCACCATCTGCGTGGCCTTCTGCATCCAGACCGCCGTCAACCCGCTTTCCACATGGGTGGCGCCCGAAGCCGGGCTTGCACTGTTCTGCCTGCTTCCACTGATCACGCTGTGGCTGGCCGCGCCGGGTGGATGCGACGTTCTGCGCCAGACCGCCCACCCGCACCAAGCCACTCCCAGCGACCTGGCCGTCACGCGCCCTATGTCGTTTCTGGCGCCGGCGTCAGCCCTGTTCGTGTGCCTGTTCCTGTTCCAGGTTGCGTTCGGGTTCGCCCTAAGGTTCGGCGAGGTGGAAGGCGTTCCGCGCATGAGCATCCTCTCGGGGCTGCCGGTGCTGGTCACCACCGTCTACGTGCTGTGCTCGCAGCGCCGCTTCCCCGCCGATCTGCTCTCACAGCTGTCGGCGCTGGCAGTTATCGCCGGGTTCCTGTTCGCCGCTCAGCCTTCGGTCGTGCTACCCACTGGCGATGTCGCCCTGCTCAACGCCGGCCACGAGCTGTTCCAGATGACGGCTCAGGTGGCCCTGGTGGCCATCGCATCACGCAACCCGTTCGGCGCCGTCACCGTGGTGGCGTGGGGAAACGGCGCCTGCGCCCTGGGGTCGCTTGCAGGGGCGGCCGCCGGCGTCATCGCCAACCGCCTGGCAGCCAGCAGCCCGGTGCTTGCCATCGGCATCCCCGCCACGTTGCTGCTGGTGTTCGCCGCCTACATCATCATAGGCCTGAAGAGGTTCAGCTTCGCCCAGGTCATCGACGGCGTCGAACCCTTGGAAACCGCGCCCGAGCAAGCTACGGTGGCCGCACCTGAAGACGTCCTTCGCGTCCGCTGCGACGCCCTGGCCACTACCTACGGCCTCACCCCACGCGAGGCCGAGGTGCTTGCCATGCTAGCCCGAGGCCGCGACCGAGCCTACATCGAAAACGCGCTGGTGGTTTCCCGAAACACCGTGAAAGCCCACGTCAAACACGTATACGCAAAGCTGGGCATCCACTCGCACCAGCAGCTCCTGGACCTCGTGGAAAAGTAGCCTCTTCCGCCGTTTCCTCCTGCAACCCCCCGCACCTCGTATTCGGAAAATGCCGGGTATGGATTTCGGAAAATATCGAATCCCCAGATGAGTCCGTTGCTCCAACGACTTCAATGCGCGAGGGAGCGCTACAGCAGAGGGCGGGGCCGACATCGCGCGACAGCGCCCTAGGCGTTCGATTTCTCCAGGTAGAGCGCCGTCAGGGAGTCCTTCAGGACCTCCGAGAAGTTTATGTGGTTCGCGACGGCGAACGTGTTGAGCCACGCCGGGATGGTGAGGTTCTTCCTGACGGCGGCGTCGCCGTACTTGTCCGCGTAGGCGTCCATGTCCAGCACGAGCATGCTCGAGAAGCCCCCGAAATCGGGCTCGACTGAACCGAGCGGGCTGGCCGGGGGCACGGGGTTGCCGGACTCCAGCTCGTCGAGGACCCAGCCCGCGGCGGCATCCTCCGCCATCAGGATGGCGTCGGCCAGGGATTCCCCTTCGGTGACGCATCCGGGCAGGTCGGGAACCTCCACGGTGTAGGCCCCTGGCTTCCCCTCGCAAGGATAGAAACATGCGGGATAGGTGAGCTTCATTTCTAGTCCCTTCCGGGCGGCCATTCGATGCCCGCCTGCCTGAAGATAGATCTTGCCGTCCTGATGTCGACGTCGCCGGCATGGCGCGGCACGGTCACCTTGCCGGGCTTGGCAGAATGGACGTACTGGCAGTGGGAGCCCTTGGTGGTCTTGAGCCACCAACCGTCCGCCTTGAGAATCTTCTCGATCTCCCTCACGCGCACCGGTCCGTCCTTTCAGTCGTATCGATTATACGCATAATGCGCATAATGCGCAATGCTGTGCCGCCGCGAAACCGCACCCCCGTTTTCCTCAACCAAAAAACACTCGTTTGTGGCTCTGGTCGTCGGTTTCGGCATCCTGCGGGGAAACCAGAGGAGTCGAAAAGGGATGGGGCCGCGCGTCAAATGCTTTCGGACGCTTTCGGACGTCTCGGGACGTCTCGGCGTCTCGGCGGCTACCGGGGCAAACACCGTTGAGCGAGGCGGTTAGAATTCGGGGTTGCTTCGCGGGGAAAGTGTGCTATCGTTTGCGCCATGTTTTTTCTGAACGCACAGACCGCCGCCCTTGCCGCTGAGTCCAGCGCGGTTCGCAGCGCCCACAAGGCGCAGCAGTGTCAAAGCGACGTGGCCCGCGCCATCATGAGCGAGCACCTGGCCCAGCAGTCCGTCGCCGCTCATCCCCCATACGCGTTTCGTCGATATTAGAAGCACACGGTTGAACCGGGTGCTTTTCTTTTTGCCCGAACTCGTCAGCCGTGTGCGCCTCCAACTTCCCCTATCCTCGGCCACCCCCTGGCCGCCGTCATCAGGCGGACAGGTCGCACAACGAAAGGACCTCGCATGTTTCTGAAGATTCTCCTGGTAGTCGCCTTCGTGGCCATTGCCGTGGGCGTGGGCGTCTACTGCCGACGCTCCACGAAGACGGTGGACGGGTTCGTCCTGGGCGGCCGCAACGTCGGCCCGTGGATGAGCGCCTTCGCCTACGGGACCAGCTACTTCAGCGCCGTCGTGTTCGTGGGCTACGCCGGGCAGTTCGGCTTCAAGTACGGCCTGGCCGCCACCTGGGCCGGCATCGGCAACGCCATCATCGGCTCGCTTCTGGCCTGGTGGGTGCTGGGGCCGCGCACCCGTGAGATGACCCATCGCCTGGGCGCCCAGACCATGCCCGAGTTCTTCGGCAAGCGCTACAACTCCAAGGCGCTGCGCATCGCGGCGGCGGCCATCATATTCGTGTTCCTCATCCCCTACACCGCCAGCGTCTACAACGGCCTGTCGCGGCTGTTCGGCATGGCGTTCAACCTGCCCTACGACGTGTGCGTCATCGGTATGGCTGTGGTGACCTGCATCTACGTGGTAGTCGGCGGGTACATGGCCACGGTCATGAACGACTTCATCCAGGGCATCGTCATGCTGCTGGGCATCACGGCCGTCATCGTGGTGGTGCTTCTGAACAACGGCGGCTTCTCGGAGGCGGTCATCTCGCTGTCGCAGCTGCCGGCGGAAGGCTCGGCCATGCAAGGACCCTTCGTCAGCTTCTTCGGGCCCGACCTGCTGAACCTGCTGGGCGTGGTGGTGCTGACGTCGCTGGGCACCTGGGGCCTGCCGCAGATGGTGCAGAAGTTCTACGCCATCAAGAGCGGCCCGGCCGTGAAGCAGGGCGCCATCATCTCCACCATCTTCGCCTTCGTGGTGGCCGGCGGCTCGTACTTCCTGGGCGGCTTCGGCCGGCTGTACTCCGACCAGATCGAGTACGCCGCCAACGGCACGCCCATCTACGACTCCATCATCCCCACCATGCTGTCCACCCTGCCCGACCTGCTGATCGGCCTGGTCATCGTGCTGGTGCTGTCCGCCTCCATGTCCACGCTGTCGTCGCTGGTGCTCACGTCGTCCTCCACGCTGACCATCGACCTCATCAAGGGCAACGTGGTGAAGGACATGTCCGAGAAGAAGCAGCTGTCCTGCATGCGCATCCTGCTGGTGCTGTTCGTGGCCGTGTCCGCCATCATCGCGCTGGTGCAGTACCACTCGTCCATCGTGTTCATCGCCCAGCTCATGGGCTACTCGTGGGGCGCGCTGGCCGGCGCCTTCCTGGGACCCTTCCTGTGGGGCCTGTACTCCGGGCGCATCTCGAAGGCCGCCGTGTGGTGCTCCTTCGCGTTCGGCGTGGGGCTGACCGTGGTGAACATGGCCATGGGCTTCGCCGGCACGCCGCTGATCGCCAGCCCCATCAACTGCGGCGCCATCGCCATGCTGGCGTCCATCGTGCTGGTGCCGGTGGTGAGCCTGTTCACGAAGGCGGTGCCGTTCCAGATCAACCCGCCCACCCCGGAAAGCGGCACCGACCGCGAGTTCGCCGCCGAAGTGGCCGGCCAGGAGCTGCCCGAGCCCGTAGCCGCCATGGACAAGCCGCTGTAGCGGGCCGAACCTGCGGGCGCCGACCCGGGCGCCTCCGTTCGAGCGTCGGCCGCCTTTACGCGGTCGGCGCTTTCGTTTGGGGGCTGAGCGGCTCCATGTCCAGCCGCAACGTCTGCTCCACCACCTTCATGAGCTCTTCGTCGCCGATGTCGGGCCGTACTTTCACCAGTCCCACAACCCCGAAGATGACAAGGCAGAACATCTCGTAAACCAGGTCGATTTCCACCTGGTGGAACGCCGCGTACTCCGTGGCTACGTGGTCGCACAGGCACTGGGCGGTCTCTCGGGTGGCGCGCACGTCGAAGGCATCCCGAATACCCAGCTCCTCCAGCACCGCGATCATGGGCCGGGGGCGACCGCCCGCATCGTAGAGCGTGTAGCGGAACATGCGCACGCACTTGCGCAGCGACCCGAGCGTATCGCCGAACACGCGCATCTCGTTCCAGACGATAACCGTCTCCACCAGATCCTCCACGTAGTCGTCCACCACAGCGCAGACCACCCCCTGCTTGCTGCCGAAGTGGTAATAGACCAGCTCACGGGTGACGCTGGCCTCCTCGGCGATGGCCTTCACCGTGGTCGCATGCACGCCGTCGCGCTCGAAGAGCTTGCGCGCCGCCGCCACAATGGCCCCGCGCGTGCCGGAAAGCCGCCGCGACTCCCGAAGCGACTTGCGCCCGGGCCGCGGCGCCAGCACCGCGTCCGCCAACGTCGCCGCCGATTCCGCATCAGACCGTCCCATACCGCCCCCTCCCCCATCGGGTCGCTGCAGTTTGCGCGCCGCCCCCACGAAAGCCGCACGCGCCGCGCGGCCCGGGAGAGATCCTGCGCGCAGTTCCGCCCTGCTTCCGCCCGGAAAGCGCTCGGTAGCAGCTTACCGCAGAATCAGCTTTCACAAAACCACCTGCTCTGTGAAAACTTGCCTGCAGCCCGAATGCTAGACTGCGGGCAAGACGCCCCGCCCAGGAAACGGGGCCCGACCAGGAGGAGGAGCAATGGGCATTCTGTACCAGGCAGCCGACCCCATCTACTGGGCCATCTGGCTGTTCGTCCTGTTCGCGCTTATGGCGTTCAACGAGCTCGGGCGCGTGAAGCTGTGGTGCGGCATCGCGCTGTTCGCGGTGGTGCCCATCGTGCTGACCATCTTCGTGTGGCCCACCACGGCGGCCCCCGGCAACGAGTACGGCACCGGCACCTGGTTCAACTGGGTGAAGACCTACTCCGCCCTGGCTGGCTGCCTGGGATTCATGGCGCTGCGCTTCGTGAAATGGACCGGCAAGGACGGCAAGGTGCACTACCTGTACGAGAAGAAGTGGGCGCTGTGCTTCCCGCCGCTCATCCTGGCCATCAACATCGCCGAGGCCGTGCTGCGCGACTTCCAGGTGTTCAGCTTCGCGCTGTGGAACGGCGGCGTGGTCGAGAACCTGTGGACCATCTCCGGCCCGTGGAACATCATGAACGGCATCGCGGGCATTCTGAACATCGTCACCATCTGCGGTTGGTTCGGCATCTTCATCTCGAAGGACCCGGCGAAGGACATGATCTGGCCGGACATGATCTGGGCATGGATCATCTGCTACGACCTGTGGAACTTCGCCTACACCTACAACTGCATCTCGGACCACTCCGCCTACTGCGGCCTGGCGCTGCTTCTGGCCTGCACCATCCCCACGTTCTTCATCAAGCGGGGCGCGTGGTTGCAGCATAGAGCGCAGACGTTGGCGCTGTGGATCATGTTCGTGATGACGGTGCCCCAGTTCGCCGACGTGCTGGCCCCCATTCCCACCACCCACAACCCCACCGCGTTCTTCGTGGTGAGCCTGCTGGCCCTGGCCTCCAACGTGGCGCTGGCCGTCTACCAGTTCTACCGCATCCGGAAGCTGAAGCTGAACCCGCTGAAGGACCAGATCTACGCGGGCACGAAGCCCTACGAGCGCATCGTGGAGGAGAACCGCTAAACCCTTCCAAGGGTCAGCCGCTAGCTTCCTCTGCCACGCTCGCTTGTGGCGCGAATTGAGGGTTTGGCAAATCAGGGGCGCGGATTTGGGACCATTCTGCATCGCCCGAGAAATCGGAGGTCCTCCCCGCCTTTCGCGAGCTGGGAAAATGCAAAGCGGCAGCGAACGTTGAAGCTCGCTGCCGCTCACGCAATTTGCCAAACCCCCAATCTCTGCCAACTTGCACCACTTCGGAGCCAAGTTGGCGAGTTGTGCGCGGTCGAACGGAAGCATAGGCCCCCGCGAACAGACTCTCCCGTGCCGCCCCCTCACCTTTCGGCTCGGCGGATGCACCAGCGGGCCCAGAGGATGCTGACGACCAACCATGCCGCCAGACTTGCTACCAGCGCCAACAGGTCCATGGACAGCGATTGGAAGCCGGCGCTGCCGTCCATCATCCATGTTCCGACCCCGGCAAGGAAGGCGGTGGGGCTTGCGACGCCCACGATGCCCAGCGGCGAAATCAGCGTCCCGAACAGCGGCACCAGGCAGAGCACCACCAGCAGGAAGGCGAACGCGTTCACCCGCATCTCGTCGCGGGAGCACAGCCCACACCCGGCCGCCACCAGCAGAAACGGGATGCAGCCCACAGCGGTCACGGCCCCAAGTCCCAGGGCCTGCCAGCCGCCCGCGCCCACGATCAGCGCCACGGCCACCTCGATGAGTGCGCACAGCACCACCCCGGCGACCACCTTGCCCGCGACTACCAGCCCCACGGACACGCCGGCCCGCGCCATCACCTCGTAGGTTCCGTGGGACCACTCCTCGGCCATGGCGAACAGCATGATGACGCCGCCCACCTCCACAACGGGAACCGTCACCACGAAGGCGTAGAAGAACGCCCGCATGGCAGGAAGGCCGTCCAGAAGCTCGGGGACGACAAGCGTCAGGAACGCGCAGAAGCCCACGACCACCGCAACGGTCAGAAGCACCGTTCGGTTGCGCAGGGCGCAGCCAAGCTCGCGAAGCACCAGCGCACCCATGAGCTGGCTTTTCGTTGCTATCTCCTCGCTGCCTGCCACCGCCTGCGCCCTTCCTTCCCCTTGGCCCGCACGTCGGGTTCGGCCCTTCCCGGCCACCTGGGATAGTATAATGGCATCTTCACCGATCCGTTCGAAGGAGACCCCCTCGTGGCAGATTACCCCTCGGTCGAGGCGCTCATGCAGCAAGAGGTCGGCCAGGCTGGCCGCAGCGTGCACCTGGAATGCTCCCGCGACACGGTGCGACGGGCCCGCAAGGCCGTCGAGGCGGTGCAGGGCAAGCGGCGGGGCGCCTACTTCCTGGAATCGGACGGCGGGTTCGACCGCGACACCGTGGACTCCTACCTGCGGTTTTTCGGGCGGCTGGCTGGAGCGGGGCGCAAGGACCGGGAAGCCGCAATCGCCCATTTCGGCCTGAACGACTGCCGGCGCACCCTGGTGGCGAAGCTGTCGGCCGAGCAGCGGGCGCTGCTGGCTTTCGCGCGCATGAGCCTGTTCGAACCGGAAATCTGCTTCTGCGAACGGCCGCTGCTGGAGCTGGGATCCAAGGCGCGGGGCTGCGTGCTCGCCTGGATTAGCGACCGCTCCGATGCCGGCACCATCTTCGTCACCGCAGGCCAGCCCCTACGTGAGGCGCTGCTCATGCCCGGAAGCGCCTTCTGGGAGGAAGAGGGACGGCTGTTCCCCGCGCAGGTGGACGAGGGCGAAGGCGACGCAAGCGCTCGGCCGGGCGCGGAAAGCGGCGCGTCGCCCAGCGTCGGCACCGACGGTCGCCTGCAGGCTGGCGGCGACGAGCAGGACCCCTTCGACGGCGAGGTGCGCATCTGCAAGATCGCGGTGAAGGCCGGCGACGCCACGCTGCTGCTGGACCCCCGCGAAATCGACTTCGTCGAAAGCGCGAACCGCCTGAACTACGCGAGCGTCCGCGGCCAGTTGTACCCCACCGCCCTCACCATGGACGAGCTGGAGGACACGCTCGCGCGCTTCGGGTTCTTCCGCTGCCACCGCTCCTACATCGTGAACATGCAGAAGGTCTCCCGCGTGGAGCGCTACACCCGCAACACCTTCAACCTGACGCTCTCCGACGCCGCCCACACATCGCTTCCCCTGTCGAAGGGCCGCGCCGAAGAAATGCGCGAACGCTTCCGCTGGAAGTAGGAGGAAGGCTGGCTGCTGACGGCGCGGACCGAGCGGGCGCCCTCTCGCTGCTCCTTTCGTGCGGGCTATAGCTCCACTCGTGCACAACGCGAGCGTGTCGTGCAGATTCCGTTGCAGGTCAAAGGCTCTTTCCGCATCATGGGCGTCGTCAGTTCACCGGCGCCGATGCCTGGCGCCCCGTCGGAAAGGAACCATCATGATCACCACTCACGCCCTGAGCATCCTCGTACTGGCCCTGGGCCTGGCCTTCGTGCTGATCTGCGCTGGCCATGTGTACCTGCAGGGCAAGCTCAACGAAGTCAACGTGCGGCTTGCCGCCCTGGAACAAGGCGCCGGCAATGCCAGTCCCAACGCCGCCGCCAGCCACAGCGCCACCAGCCCCACCGCCTCGAACTAGGGAGGACCCATGAGCGCCACCATCCTGTCCATGGAGGCTGTCAGCCTGTCGTTCAAAGACAAGCGCGTGCTGAACAACCTCACCTTCGCCATCCCGCGCGGCGAGGCCTTCGGCTTCCTGGGGCCGTCGGGCGCCGGCAAGACCACCACCATCAAGCTGCTCACTCGCCAGCTGAAGCGCGACGCAGGCCGCATCAGCCTGTTCGGGCGCCCCATCGACAACGCCACCAGCGCCGATTACGAGCGCATCGGCATCCTGTCGGACACAAGCGCCCTGTACGAGCGCATGTCCATCGCCGACAACCTGCGCCTGTATGCCCAGCTGCGCGGGGCAAGCCAGCGCCGGATCCCCTACCTGCTGGAACGCATGGGCCTAGCCGACGACCAGAAAACGCTCATCAAGAACTGCTCGAAGGGCATGCGCCAGCGAACCGCCCTGGCCGCCGCCCTCATCCACGAGCCCGAGCTGCTGTTTCTGGACGAACCCACCAGCGGCCTTGACCCAGCGGCGCGCGCAGAGGTGCACCGCATGCTGGCCGAACTGCGCGGCAAGGGATGCACCATCTTCCTAACCACCCACGACATGGCCGAGGCCGAAACCGTCTGCGACCGTGTGGCTGTCCTGGACCATGGCGCCATTGCCGCCTGCGACAAGCCCGAAGCGCTCATGTTGCGCTATGCTCGCAACCGCATCGTGGTGAAGACGCGAACCCGCGGCACCGTGGAAACGTCGAAGGACGCAGCCGGAGCCGCCGTGCTGGCCGAGCTGCTGGAAGCCGACGAGGTGCTGTCCGTGCATTCTGACGAACCCAACCTCGAGGAAGTGTTCCTCGAGCTGACTGGAAGGGAGTTCTAACATGAACGCCTCTGTACGCAAGCTCGGTGCGCTCATGGGCAAGGACGTCACCGATATGCTGAAGAACCCCACCATGATCGTCTGCATCGTCATGCCCGTGGCCTTCGTGCTGCTGTACCGCTATATCATGGGCAACATCGGCGGTTCGGCGGGAATGATGGCCGACGCGGACATGGGCCCAGGGGCAGACGCGGCAACCGTGGAAAGCCTCATCACCTACGTGCTGCTCAACACCGCTCTGTGCATGACTATTGGCATGACCAGTTCGGCCACGCTGGTGTACGGTCTGGCCGAAGAGAAGGAGAAGCACACCCTGCGCACCCTCATGCTGGCCAACGTGAGCGCCGAGCAGATCATGCTGGCGCGCGGGCTGGTGACCTTGGCGGTGACGGCGGTGGTGGAGGCGCTGTGCTTCTTCGTCAGCGGCGCGCCGATGCACCTGTTCGCCCCGTACATGGCCATAGGCGTTCTGGGGGCGCTGCCCATCATCTTGCTGTCGCTGGTGCTGGGCCTGGCCTCGCGCGACCAGATGACGGCCGGCCTGTACAGCGTGCCCATCCTGCTGGTGGTGATCGCCCCCATGTTCAGCAGCTTCTCCCCCATGCTGGGCGACATCGTGCGCTTCCTGCCCACCGGCGGCGCCGCAAGCTTGCTGCGACTGGCTACGGAAGGGGCTCTCTTGAGCTCGGAAGCGGTGCTGCCCCTGGCGGTGACCGCCGCGTGGATCGCGCTCGGGCTAGTTGTGTTCAAGCTGCTCTACCGCAAGCTCGCCACCGACAACTAGGGCGCAGTGGAATCCCGCACAATCGGCACCTTCGTGAGGTTTTTTGCACGAACCTGCCGATTGTGCGGGATTTCCATCGCTCGCCGACGGTGGCGCGACCTGCCAGCGCGCCTCGCCAGCACCACTTCGGTGAAGAACCGCTGGAAGTTCCGCGCTAACGACAGGATTGCGCGTCACCGGGTGCGGGGGTTTCTGCGACAATAGCCCTCGCGCCTCTGCTTCGACAGGACGCAGCCATCGGATTCGCGTTCGGACGGCCCATGCACAACCGCCGCCCCGCGCTCGCGCATCCGTCGTCGCACCACCAGGCATCCGTCACCGCACAACCA
>DBFAWQ010000190.1:0-5133 GCA_048242115.1 Eggerthellaceae bacterium | reverse complement strand
GCTTTGTTGTGCGGATTGGTAGAACCGCCGTTTTGTGTTCCCAGATTGGCAGGATCGTCATTTTTGCGGTCCCGAATTGGTAGAATCGTCGCTTTCAAAACTGTTTCCCCAGGTCGGTTGAAAAAAATTGACGATTCTACCAATATGGGGGTACGAAAACGACGATTCTACCACTGATAATCGTCGAGGGTCGTTCGCCCCAAAATGCCGCTAGGGATAGCGTTTGGAAACAGCATTTGGGGTGCGGGCGTATACTTGGGACTTTCAAGTAATTCGGAAAAGAGGAAATAAGCTGATGGGAGAGCTGACGGGCGCAGACAAGGAGCAGGGAACGCCGAAGCGGCGCTGTTTGGGGGCGTTCCTGGTTTCGCTCGTGGTCTCGCAGCTGGTGTTCTCGGTGGCAGGAGAGGTGGGGCAGGGCGTCGGTTGTCGGATGCTGCTTCGCGACGGGATGCTTGCGGTTCTTGGCTTGGGAGCGGTGCTGTTCGCCGCGAAGGGAGCCGTGGCACGTAGGAGCTTTCCGGAAGGCAATCGTTGCGTAGGACGCCAGCGGTATTTGCGGAGACGCGTTCTGGCCGTTCTTGCTGCTCTCATGGCGGTAGGTGCTGTGGCCGGATGGCTTGCATGGCGCGGGTTCGTTCCCTACTTGACGGATGCTGTGGGGCCGTCCATCCAATGGGGAACTGCGGGCGCCACCGTGGAAGGCGTTGCGGCGCTTGTGGCGGTGTGCCTGTTCACGGGTGTATTCGAGGAAGCGCTTTTCCGCGTGCTGCTTATCGGTGCATTGGAGGAGTCCGGGCCGTCCTTCGCGCGTGGTCCCTGGTTCGCCGCAGCGGTTTCGGCTCTTCTGTTCGCGCTTCTGCACATGGAGCCGGGACTTCTGGCCCTGCGTTTCGTCCAGGTGGCGGCCTTCGGCTTTCTAATGGCCGAGCTTTTCCTGATTACACGCAGCTTCTGGGTGGTGATGCTGGCCCATGGGCTTTTCGATGTGCTGCTGTTCGCTCCGACGTTTGTGTCTCAGGGGGTGCTGCCGCTGCTATCCTTCGACGCTCCCGAGATGGCGGCCGTTATAGGAGGAAGTGCGGCGGCGTTGGCGTTGCTGGCCGTGATTTTGGCTCCGGCGGTTCGGCGAACGAGCGGAAACCAGCAGACGCGCTAGGAGACAAGTTGCTGCTGCCGAACGCGCTTGGCAGTAGGGCTCGCCCAGGTGCGTCGTCTTCGCAGGATGTATCGGGCGGAGTTCCCTTTTGCGCGTGGCGAATTTGGCGCTTGTCGCCGGGGCTTCGCTGTGTCGATACCCCGGCCTGGTGAGCTTTTGCGTGCGAAAGCTGGCTAGAGCGGGCAAACGGACATCGGCGCCTCGGCTGGTTGCTACAGCGAGCAAACAACCAACAACAGAACGAGAGCGCATCCGTTAAGGCCCAGGAACAGCATCCAGAAGCGATTAGACTCCAGCCCTTGGCGCCGTTTCGCACCCAGACTGCGCCGCAGGTTCAGGAACTGCTGGATTACGATGAGGCTAGCAAGCGACCCAACCGGGGTGCCTGCGCCGCCGATGTTGACGCCTACGAGCAGCGGCTGCCAGCAGTCGGTGAAGTGCGACAGCAGGACGGCGGCCGGAACGTTGCTGATGATCTGGGAAGACAATGCTGCGGTCATCAGGCCGTTCTGAGCCATGAGCCCTTCAACGCCTTCGACCACCGCGGGGATGCGCGCCATGTTGCCGGCGAACACGAAGAAGCACAAAAACGTGAGCAGCAGCGGGTAGTCCACGCGCAGAAGAGCCGTGCGGTCCAGCACGAGCAGCACAGCCACCACTGTTATCGCGGCGAGGGCGAAGGGCACGATGCGGAAAACGCTGCAGACAACCAGAAGGAACAGCGCGACGTAGGCAATCAGCCGCCCTATCGAGAAGGGCACGGGGCCCGCGATAGCCTCGGGGAGCGCTATCGTTTCGCAAACCCTTCCCGTATACTGCACCGGTTTCGCATCGCCCGCCCCGGCGGTTCCCTTCGACTCGTCTGTACTTCCTGACCGACCTTTGCGGCAAAGAATTGCGGTTGCCACGGCTATGAACAGACATGACACGGCGAAGGGCAATGCCATGGTGCCAAGGAACTCTTCTAAGTGCAACCCATAGTAGGAGTAGAGGTATAGGTTCTGCGGATTGCCGAAGGGGACGATCATGCCGCACAGATTCGCCGCCAGACCCTGCAGCACGAACACCGCTGGAATCAGGTGTCCCCAATGGGAGTGCAGCAGCACGGCGGCGCTTAGGGGCAGCATCATGAGCAGCGCGACATCGTTGGTGGCCACCATGGAGAGCAAGGCGGTGACGACCACGATTGTCCCAGCGGTGAGCAGGCGGTTTCCCGAGAAGCGCTGGACAGCGCTTTTCGCCAATCGGTCGAAGACGCCCATGCGCCGCAGTGCTCCGATGACAGCTAACATGGAGAACAGGCAGGCGATGGTGTGCCAGTCGGCATAGGAGAGGTAGGCGGCATCGGGCGGGACGGCCAGCATGGAGGCGCCAGCGGCCAGCACCGCTACCACAAGGATGGCATGCCTGGTCAGAAAGCTTTTTATGCGAGTGCGCGTCGTGCCTCCTCGTAACGGGTCGGCCCACAGGGTTGACCCAGAGGGCGCGATTCGTGCTATAATGCGAAGCGATCGGTGCCCCGCCTGGCCGGGCAGCATCGGTTAGTTTGCTAAGCCGGGTCTACTTTAGCAGGGGGCCCGGCTTCTCTTTTCCCAACACTGTCCGTCACTCCTTCTTCACCAGGAATAGCCCGATGATTCCGATAACCACAAGCAGTAGGTCGCACATGGCGATTACGGTTTGCGTGTCTTAAGGCCGCGCTCCTTTCGTGAAGCTGCCCGGACGTGACGGGGCACCTGCCGCCATTGTATCGGACGCGAGGGCCGTATGGCGCGGTGGCGGACACATTTGTAAAATTCCCTCTTGTGGTGCGCGGGGAAATCGGGTACTATATCAAACTGCTTCTCATGAAGCAACGGATTGCGGGCGTGGCGGAATTGGCAGACGCGTACGGTTCAGGTCCGTATGGGGGCAACCCCATGGAGGTTCAAGTCCTCTCGCCCGCACCACTTGCCTAAACGCCCTCTTCGGAGGGTTTTTTTGTTGTCCTGATGACCGAGTCGCCAGCAGCGGTGCCCCAGCGAAGGAGCTTGCATGAGAATCAACCCTGATCAGATGCAGATTATGAAGGCGGCTCCGAACTCGGCCTACGAAGTCATTATGCCGGAGTTCCTGTTCCATTCGAACAAGTTGGAGGGATCGACGTTCTCGGAAGAGGAGCTTGCCAGGCTGGTCGAAGAGGGCCTGGTGGAAGGTTCCCACGAAATAGACGACGTTTTCGAGACAAAGAACTCCGTGGATGTGTTCAACTATGTTGTGGACACGTTGGGTTGCCCCATCGATGATGAGTATCTATGCACTTTAAACGCCATGCTTTTCCGCGAAACCTCCGATGCGAAAGCGGGGTTCACCGGCCACTACAAGGAGATTCCGAACCGCATCCACGGCTCGTCGGTGCAGGTGGCGCTTCCGTCTGATCTGCCGCGTGCCATGCCCGAGCTCTTCGCCATGTGGGATTCGTCTGCCCATGATTTCAACGCCATTGTGGACTATCACGTTCGGTTCGAGCATATCCATCCGTTCCAGAACGGCAACGGGCGCATCGGTCGCTTCGTTATGATGAAGCAGTGCTTGGAAAACGACGTGGACATCATCGTGGTGGACGAAGCGCTGGAGGCGCCGTACAAAAGCTGGCTCGAAATAGCGCAGACGACCGGTGAGTCGCGTTTCCTGAAGGAGATTATGACCGATTGTCAACAGCGCTTCGATCGGAAGATGGAATCGAAGGGCATCCCCGCCCTCATCCCCGACGAGGCAACGGCAGCACGGCTGAACAGGGGTATGTAGGTCGTCTCCTCGAAGAGCCGAGATCCCTTCCAATTTCATAAGCTTTTGCAATCCAAGAAATCATGCATATCAGGCATGTTGGGACGATTTTTTGTACGAAGATGCCCGATATGCATGATTTCGGTTCTGTACCTCTAGGCACTTGAGGAGCTTGTCGATTTGTTCTCGTCCAAACTTTGTGGCGGCTCGGCAATGGGCCCTTCCCTGTATCTACGTTGGACGGTGTACTTTGTTTGCAAGTTTTCCCGCGAGTCAAAATGGCTGATAGCTGCTTTGTCACACTGCTGGGGTGACAGGAAAAACCTTCGTTTCACACCATGGGCGTGTAGCTTGCGGCAATGCTTTCCTCAAGACTTTTCTCAATCTTCCACCCGGAAGTTTTCCAAGGGAATTTGAAGAAGTGAGAAAGGGGAATGTGATGGAAGCGAAGGTATCGAGGCGTTCTTTTCTGAAGGGAGCAACGGCCATTGGCGGGACGCTGGCGTTGGGGGCGGCCATGTCGGGTTGCGCTGCTCCCAAAGCGACGGGGGCGGATCCCGCGAAAAGCGCTGCAAGCGACGCAAGCGCTAATGCGGACGCAAAACCGGTTGCTTCCGCAAGCGAGAGTGCACAGGTTACTGCCGAATCGAAGTGGAGCTTCGAGATTCCGCCTGAGCCCATCGCCGACGATGAGATTGCAAGTACGATGGACGCCGACGTGGTGGTTGTGGGTGGCGGAACGTCGGGCCTGGTGACGGCTTTATCGGCGCTGGAAGGCGGCTTGTCGGTGATTCTCATTTCGGCCAGTTCGTGCCCCTCCTATCGCGGAGGCTCCATCAACGCGGTCTATTCGAAGTACATGCGCGAGATCGGGCGCGACAAGCTTGATCCGACTTGGTTCTACCGCACGCAAATTCTTGCGAATTCGGGCAACGTGAACCAGAAGCTTTGGTACAAGTATTACAACAACAGCGAGGAGGCGATGGACTGGCTGATCGACCGCATGACCGCAGCCGGCCTGAAGGTGACGCTGGAAGCGGGGTCGCGCTTGGCCTATCCCGATCCCATGTGGGCGCCGGATACGTGTCATACGTTCTATAAGGACGAGACCGAGCGCGAGGACAGCGAGCGGGCTGGCGGCCTGGGTCTGCCGTCCCATCAGGATTACGTGGTAAACGAGCTTGCAAACTGCATAGAGAGGGTGGGCG
>DBFAWQ010000189.1:0-24902 GCA_048242115.1 Eggerthellaceae bacterium | reverse complement strand
CGCTGCTGCGCACCGAGGTCATGACCAACGAGGACGCCGCCTTCACGAACCTGGTGAAGCAAACCGCCCAAGCCGCCGACGAAACCGAGGAGCAGCACGTGGAGGGCGTGGGCGAATAGGCTGCTCCGTCGCGCTCGGCGGCCGCCATCGTTGCGGCAGCCGAGCCGCCTGCGGGCGATGGTGTGTTGCCTATGGCGAAACGACAACAGTGTTCTTCGGCTTCGGGAAGTTGCGCTACACTTTACAGGCGCATCTTCTGTAAAGACGCGCTATCTGGCGAAACGATGGGAAAGGGTGCCTGTGACAATCGAGTGGGCGACTTTCGTTTCCGGTCTTCTGTCTAGCCCGGTGCTCCTGGTCGTGACGATCCTGAACATCGGCGTCATCATCGTCAACGGCGCCACCGATGCGCCCAACGCCATCGCCACCGTGGTGTCCACCCGCGCCATGAAGCCGCGGACGGCCATCCTCATGGCTGCTGCCTGCAACTTCGTCGGGTTGTTCGTGGTGTCGCTGTTCACCTCGGCCGTGGCGGCCACTATCTTCAACATGGTCGACTTCGGCGGCAACTCCGAGCAGGCGCTCACCGCGCTCATGGCCGCCATGGTCTCCATCATCGTCTGGGGCGTGGCGGCTTGGTACTTCGGGATTCCCACCAGCCAGAGCCATTCGCTCATCGCGGGGCTCACCGGCGCCGCCATCGCTCTGCAGGGTAGCTTCGACGCCATAAACTGGTCCGAATGGGTCAAGGTCATCTACGGCATCCTGCTTTCCACGCTCCTGGGATTCTTCCTGGGTTGGATGAACTCAAAAGTCATCGGACGCATCTTCCGCAGCGCCGATCGCAACAAGACCGCAGGCAAGTTCCGTCGGGCCGAGATCGTGGCCGGTGCGGGCGTGGCGTTCATGCACGGCGCCCAGGACGGCCAGAAGTTCATGAGCATCTTCGTGCTGGCCATCGTGCTGTCCATGGGCCTGGGGCAGGAGGCGCAGTCGGCGTTGCCGGTGTGGTTGATGCTGCTGTGCGCTCTGAACATGGGCCTGGGCACGGCCGTGGGCGGCGAGCGCATCATCAAGTCGGTTGGCATGGACATGGTGAAGATGGAGCCCTATCAGGGTTTCGCCGCCGGCTTCGCCACCTTCTTCTGCCTGATGCTGTCCACCTTCGCCGGGCTGCCCGTCTCCACCACCCATACGAACACCACGGCCATCATGGGCGTGGGTGCGGCGCGGCGCAAGAGCGCGGTGAAGTGGGGCATCGCCGTGGACATGGTGAAGACCTGGGTGCTCACGTTCCCGGGATGCGGCCTTCTGGGCTTCGCCTTCGCCCATCTGTTCCTGATGATCATGTAGGTGCCGGCGAGCGGGAGGCGTTCGCGTGGCTGCGAATGAGCGTTGAATGGTTGAGCGGCTTTTGCCGGTAAGGAGAGCTGAACATGGGTAAGAAAGACCGGTTCGATTACTTCGACGCCTTCGAGCGCCAGGTGAAGGTGGCGTCCAACGAGGCCGACGTGCTCATCGAGGCCATCGAGAACTTCTCGTCCGCGGCCGATCTGGTCAGCGTCATGGAGAAGGCCCACGGCTTGGAGCACAAGGGCGACGAGATCGCGCATTCCGTCTACAAGGTGGTGGGTTCGGACTTCATCACCCCTATCGAGCGCGAGGATATCATCGAGCTGGTGCAGTCGCTGGACTCCATCACCGACGGCATCGAGAGCGTCATCCAGCGCTTCTACATGTACGACGTTCACTTCATGCACGACGACGCGCTGGAGTTCGCCACCTACATCAAGAAGAGCTGCAAGGCCTTGGCCTACGCCATGGAGGACTTCCGCAACTTCAAGAAATCCAAGACGTTCAAGCAGCGCATCATCGACGTGAACACTTACGAGGAGCAGGCCGACACGCTGTATCTGAAGGTCATTCGCGACCTGTACACCGTGGACCGGGAGAATCCCATGCGCGTTATGGTGTGGTCCCAGATCTTCGAGCGCATGGAGAAGTGCTGCGATGCCTGCGAGCATGCCGCCGACATCATGAACGGCATCCTTATCAAAAACGTGTAACTGAAGCGGAACCGGTGTGACGGGAAGGCGTTTCGCCACTTGAAGCGACCTTAAGGGAGAGGACCGATTCGTGGCTGGAAACACGACAAAAGACATGCTGCTGGAAATGCTCGAGGAGCAGCCGGGGTCCTTCGTCTCCGGAGAGGTGCTGGCAAACAAGCTTTCCATCAGCAGAAATGCCGTATGGAAGGCCGCCCAGGCGCTCCGATGCCAAGGATACGACATTCGCGCCGTCACCAACCGCGGGTACCAGCTGGTGCGCAGCGGGTCCGCCATCTTGGCGGAGGACGTTACCCGGCGCCTGCCGAAGAGCGCGCCGTTCAAGGTCACGGTGATCCCGCGGGTGAAGTCCACCAACGGCGAGGCTCGCCGGCTGGCCCAAGGGGGCGCTGCGGAGGGCACGGTGGTCATCGCCAACGAGCAGACCGCTGGCCGGGGCCGCCAAGGCCGATTGTTCTTCTCGCCTTCGGGGACCGGTCTGTACCTGAGCGTGGTGCTGCGGCCTTCGCTGGAGGCGGACAGTGCGCAGGTGCTCACCACCATGGGGGCGGTTGCCTGCGCTTTGGCCATCGAGGAGCTGACGGGCCAGGAAACCTCCATCAAATGGGTCAACGATGTGTTCGTGCGCGGCCGCAAGGTTGGCGGCATACTTACGGAGGGCCAGGTCGATATAGAGTCGGGGCGCTTCGACCACGTGGTTCTAGGCGTGGGGGTGAACGTGTGCAGGCCGCAGAGGGGCTTTCCCGAGGAACTGGAGCCCATTGCCGGATTCGTGGGCGACGAGGACATCCGGGCCGAGCTGGCCGCCGCGTTTCTCGGGAACCTGTGGAAGCTCTACCGACAGCTGCCCGCATGCGCGCATTACCAGGACTACCGCGAGCGGTGCTTCGTACCGGGGCGGCCGGTGGTGGTGTCGCGTGGGGGAGGGCGAATCAGAGGCCGGGCGATCGACATCACGCCGGACTTCGAGCTGGTGGTGGGCTTGCCCAATGGCCAGCAGGTTGCCTACCGTTACGGCGAAGTGGTGTAGGGGCTACCCGAAGCCGTTAAGGGCGGCTGGCGCCTTCCGAAGCTTCGGACCGGGGCTGGTGTTGTGGGAGCTGTGATACACTTAGGGCTTACATCGCACGCATCGCCGAAGGAGCGCAGCCATGCAGATCACCCCTGCTGAAATCGCTGAGACCCTGGCCATGGTGGGCCAGCAGCATCTGGACATCCGCACCATCACGTTGGGGCTCTCCCTGCGCTCCTGCACCGATTCGGACGTGGACGTCATGGCCCGCAAGGTCTACGACCGCATGACGCGGGCGGCCGAGCGTCTGGTGCCCACGGCCGAGCAGCTGGAGCGGGAGTTCGGCATCCCCATCGTGAACAAGCGCATCTCCGTGACGCCCGTGGCCGAGATCTGCGCCGCCACCGACGCCGCCGACTTCACGCCCGTCGCCGTGGCCATGGACAAGGCGGGCAAGGAGGTGGGCGTCGATTTCGTCGGCGGCTTCTCCGCGCTGGTGCACAAGGGCGCCTCCTCGGCCGACCTGCGGCTGATGGACTCCATCCCCCATGCGCTGTCGGTGACGGACAACGTGTGCTCGTCGGTGAACGTGGGGTCCACGCGGGCGGGCATCAACATGGACGCCGTGCTGAGGATGGCCGGCATCGTGAAGGCCACGGCCGAAGCCACCGCCGACCGCCAGTGCATCGGCGCGGGCAAGCTGGTGGTGTTCTGCAACGCCGTGGAGGACAACCCCTTCATGGCCGGCGCGTTCCACGGGGCCGGCGAGGCCGACGAGGTTGTGAACGTGGGCGTGTCGGGCCCGGGCGTGGTGCGCGCGGTGCTGGCCGACCTGCCCAAGGACGCCGACCTGACCACCGTGGCCGAGGCCATCAAGGCCACCGCGTTCAAGATCACGCGCGCAGGCGAGCTCATGGCGCGCGAGGCCAGTCGGCGCCTCGGCGTGGTGCAGGGCATCCTGGACCTGTCGCTGGCGCCCACCCCCGCCGAGCACGATTCCGTGGCCGAGATCCTGGAGTGCATCGGCGTGGGCCAGTGCGGCGGCCCCGGCACCACGGCGGCGCTGGCCATGCTCAACGACGCGGTGAAGAAGGGCGGCGTGATGGCGTCGTCTTCCGTGGGCGGCCTGTCCGGCGCGTTCATCCCCGTGTCCGAGGACGCCGGCATGATCCGGGCGGCCGTGGACGGGGCGCTTTCCATCGAGAAGCTGGAGGCCATGACCTGCGTGTGCTCCGTGGGCCTGGACATGATCGCCATCCCCGGCGACACCACGGTGGAGACCATCTGCGGCATCATCGCCGACGAGTGCGCCATCGGCATGATCAACAACAAGACCACCGCCGTGCGCGTCATCCCCGCCATCGGCAAGCAGGTGGGCGACACGCTGGATTTCGGCGGCCTTTTGGGCTACGCCCCGGTCATGCCCGTGAACCAATACGCCGGCACCACCTTCGCCCACCGAGGCGGCCGCATCCCCGCCCCGCTGAACTCGCTGAAGAACTAGAGAGGCGCGTAGTCGAGGGCCTGCCGCGGTATCGGTTCTAGGACTCGAAACACTTCGATAAGCGACCTTGGGATTGCCCTGATGTGGATGCATTGCGCGAGGTCCCAGTTCGCCGATCTTGATACTGTACCGATGCTGTTCCCCCTCAACACGCTTGCCTTCGGGCGCAAAAAGCGTAAAAATACGCAAAAGACGTTAAGAAGCGCAAAAATCGTTAAGGAACGCAAAAAGTGTTAAAGGAATGGCTGGTCAGTAAATACATAGCCGGTTGGGGAGGGGCGTATGATGGGCAACTCTGTTACTGCGAATCCGTTCACGCCGCTTTTCGGGCGCATTCCTCCCTTCATGGCGGGCAGGGAGCGTCTTCTGGAGAGTTTCGAGCAGGCGTTCTCGGCATCGGGGGCGGACCCGAACCTTTCGAGCATCTTCGTGGGCGCGCGGGGTACGGGAAAGACTGCTCTGCTCGCCTATCTGGCGAAAGCCGCCGAGAGCAAAGGGTGGGTGACGGCCAACGTCTCGGCAAAGCCGGGCATGCTCAGGGAGATTCGCGAGCAAATCGCGGCAAACAGCGCCCATCTGACCGACGCCGCGCCGCATCGTAAGCTGAAATCCCTGTCCATCGGCCAATGGGTCGGCGCGGAGTGGGAGAATGTCGACGACAGCCAGGACTCGTGGCGCCTGCAGGTGAGCAGGCTTTTGGATAGCCTGGCCGAAGAGGGCGTCGGCCTTCTCATAACCGTCGACGAGGTGGACCCGAGCATCGACGAGATGATAGAGCTCGCCTCCGTCTACCAGCATTTCGTGCGCGAGGAGCGCAAGGTGGCGCTGCTTCTGGCGGGCCTGCCGAGCAAGGTTTCGTCGCTCGTGTCCAGCGACTCCGTCTCGTTCCTCAGGCGCAGCCGCATCCATAAGCTGGGTTGCGTCTCCGACACCGAGATAGAGCTGGCTTTGCAGACGACGCTCTCCGAAGGTGGAAGGACGCTGAACGGGGAAGCGCTGCAGACGGCCCTCGAGGCTATCGGTGGCTTTCCCTACCTGCTGCAGCTCGTCGGCTTCTACCTGTGGAATGCGTCGGATCCCGATTCGTCCATCGATGGAGGAACCGCCAAGGTCGCGGCGGCGCAGGCGCGGGCCGACTTCGCCCATGGTGTGCTGGATTCCACCTACCGCGAACTCTCCGACGGCGACATCGCGTTTCTTGCCGCGATGCTGGAGGACGGCGGCCCAAGCTCGGTAGGGGATATCACAGCGCGAACCGGCAAGTCCCCGTCGAGCACGCGGGTTTACAAGAAGCGCCTCCTCGAGCAGGGCGTGATCGAGGAGGAACGTCGCGGCGAAGTGAGGTTCAGCCTGCCCGCTTTCAGGGAATTCCTCCAGGAGAAGCTGGCGGAATACTAGGCTTGCCCTTCGCTTCCGTGGTGCGTTTACAGGTTTGGCGGCGTGTGGGCGCATCGGCGGCGCTTTTCGGCTATCATGGGTCTGTTTCAGGCGAACTCCAGCCGTTGAGAGGACGGTCCCATGGCAGAGGATGCAGAGGATTACAAGTACAAGCGGGTGCTGCTGAAGCTTTCCGGCGAGGCGCTGGCGGGCGACCTCGGCTACGGCATCGATCCGAAAGTGGTCGATGACCTGGCGGAGCAGATTGCCGAAATCGTGAAGGACGGCGTCCAGATGGCTGTGGTGGTGGGCGGCGGCAACATCTTCCGCGGCCTGGCGGGCTCTGCCGAGGGCATGGACCGCGCCCAGGCGGACTACATCGGCATGCTGGCAACGGTCATGAACGCCCTGGCGCTGCAAGACTCCTTCGAGCGCCACGGCATCTTCTCCCGCGTGCAGAGCGCCATCAACATGCAGGAGGTCTCCGAGCCCTACATCCGCCGCCGCGCCATCCGCCATATGGAGAAGGGGCGCGTGGTCATTCTGGCGGCCGGTACGGGCAACCCCTACTTCACCACGGACACCACGGCGGCTCTGCGCGCCTGCGAGTTGGACGTGGACGTGCTCATGAAGGCCACGAAGGTGGACGGCGTCTACGACAGCGACCCGAAGGCCAACCCCGATGCCAAGCGCTTCGACCGCGTGTCCTACATGGACGTGCTGGCCCAGGGACTGCACGTGATGGACTCCACGGCCACGTCGCTGTGCATGGACAACGAGGTCCCCATGATCGTGTTCGACCTGACGGTTCCCGGCAACATCGCCCGGGCGCTGCGCGGAGAGGACGTGGGCACGGTCATCGACTAGAGTCGCGCGGGTCAGCTGGCGAGGAAGTCCGGGCGACGGGAAAGGGAAGGCCGCCCGAAAGGTTGCAGGTTGTTTTTCGAGGTAGAGCGCTTGGGCGCTGGAAGAAGAAAGAAGGTTTCGCCATGATTGAAGACGTGATGCTTTCCGCCGAGGAGCGCATGGACAAGGCTTTGGGGTCGCTGCACGACGCCTTCGCGAAGGTGCGCACCGGCCGCGCGAACGCAATGATCCTGGACCGCATCAAGGTGGACTACTACGGCGTGCCCACCCCGGTGAACCAGATGGCCGGCGTGAAGACCCCCGATGCCCACCTGCTGGTTATCGAGCCCTGGGACAAGGGGACGCTGCGGGCCATCGAGCACGCCATCCTGGAAAGCGACCTGGGCGTGACCCCCTCCAACGACGGCACGTGCATCCGCCTGCCCTTCCCGTCGCTGACCGAGGAGCGCCGCCGCGAGCTGGTGAAGCAGTGCAAGACCTACGCCGAGGAGGCTCGCGTGGCCGTGCGCAACGCCCGCCGCGACGCCAACGCCGCCCTCGAGAAGTGCGTGAATAACGACAAACTCCCCGAGGACGAGCAGCGCCGCGCCGAAGCCGAGGTGCAGAAGATGACCGACAAGTACATCGCCCAGGTAGACGAAGCCTTCAAGAAGAAGGAAGCCGAGGTAATGGAGATATAGGTTGCGCCGTTCTACGAACGGCGCAACGGGCCGCCGCTGCGAAGCCGCCGGGCACCTCATCTCGGCTTTCAATTCCTTCCTTCGCGTACCTAAGTACGCTCAGTCGGATTTCAAGCCGATCTGAGGCACCGGGCGGCTTCTCGCTGACCTTGCTGCCCAATGCGACTTCTTGCGTCGGTGGTGGAGGCTGGCTCGGCTCCGAAAGGGGCACCTGGAAAGCTCTCGGCTGCTGACGGGGATTTGATTCGGTCGAGCGGGAGCTGCGCTTAACGGTTTTGAACCAGGAGATTGTGGGATGAACAGAGAGCTGGACTACATATTCCCGAATCCGCCTGAGGGGTTGGACCCGGCGCGACTGGACGTTGCGCGCATCCCGCAGTCCGTGGCCGTGATCATGGACGGCAACGGGCGGTGGGCGAAGAAGCGAGCCCTCAACCGGCTGCGCGGCCACAAAGCGGGCATCGAAGCGGTGCGCGAGACCATTCGCTGCGCATCTGACCTGGGCGTTCGGTATCTCACCATCTACTCGTTCTCCACCGAGAACTGGAAGCGGCCCGAGGACGAGGTGGTGGGTCTTATGGACCTGTTCGCCAAGACCATGCTGGCCGAGGTGGACGGGCTGCACGAGGAGAACGTCCGCGTGGCCACCATCGGCGACCTGTCCATCCTGCCCGAGGAGACCCGCGAGGCCTTCGAGGAAGCCTGGGCGAAGACCCGCGACAACACCGGCATGACCTTGGTGGTGGCGGTAAACTACGGCGGCCGCCAGGAGATCATGCGGGCGGTGCAGGGGTGCGTGGCCCATGCGATCCTTGAGGGGGCCGAAGGTCGCGACCCGTTCGAAGGCATTTCCGAGGAGCTATTCGAGCGCGGGCTGTACACGGCCGGCATGCCCGATCCCGATCTGCTCATCCGCACGTCGGGGGAGATGCGCATCTCGAACTTCCTGCTGTGGCAGATTGCCTATTCCGAATTCGTGTGCTCGCCGGTGCTGTGGCCCGACTTCGACCGCTACGAGTTTTTACGCTGCCTGCTGGAGTATCAGGGGCGCGACCGGCGCTTCGGGGGAGTGGTCGAATCGTGAGCGGGGAAGAAGAGCGCGACGATCCGTGGCGGGGGACCGATGCCCCCACGCGCCGCGAGCGCATCAAGGACTACGCGCTGGACAAGACCCCCCAGAAGCTGCGCAACCCATCTGCATTGCAGGTGCGCTTCCGCACCGGCTTCATCTATGTGACCGTTTCCGTGCTGTGCCTGGTCATCAGCGACTGGACTACGCTCGTGCTGCTGGCGGCCACGGCGGGCATCTGCGCCGGCGAGTTCTATTACATGCTACGCTCCGACGCGAAGCTTCCCAACGAGATGTTGGGCATCATCGGCGCCGTGCTGTACCCCGTGGGGGTGTTCTTCTTCGGCGTGGTGGGAATCGTCTACGTGTGCCTTGCCACGCTGATCGCGCTTTTGGTCTGGTACGTCTTCTGGCAGCGAGCCCGCGTGCCCGACGTGGCCATCAGCTTCTTCGGCGCCGCTTACTGCGGGCTGCTGCTCTCCTGCGTCCTCATCATTCGCGGTGCGCTTCTTCAACCGTGGGGCGGCGTGCTGGTGCTGCTGCTGTTCGTGAGCGTGTGGGCGAACGACTCCTTCGCCTATCTGGTGGGGAGCAAGTTCGGCAAGCACAAGCTGGCGCCGCGCACCTCGCCCAAGAAGAGCTGGGAAGGGTTCTTCGCCGGATTGGTGGGCTCGGCGCTGTTCTGGGTGCTCATGACCTTCGTGCCCGGCGTGACCATGTCCATTCCGCTTGCTATAGGGTTCGGGCTGGTCAGCGGCATGATGGGCGTGTTGGGCGATTTGGCCGAGAGCCGTATCAAGCGCAATTCCGGCGTGAAGGACTCCGGCACCCTGATGCCCGGCCACGGCGGCTTGCTCGACCGTTGCGACTCCCTGTTCCTGGTGGCCGCCACGGGAGCCATCCTGCTGATAACCGGCGGCTGCATCCCGTTCGCCGTGTAGGGACGATTCGACGGTATTCGGGAGCAGCTTGGCGGAAGCGAGAAAGGACGCGCTATGAGGCGTATCGTCGTGTTGGGGTCTACCGGCTCCATCGGAACCCAGACGCTGGACGTGGTTCGGCGTCATCCGGACAAGCTGCAGGTGGTGGGCTTGGCGGCCGGCGGTTCGCGGGTCGGCGTGCTGGCCGAACAGGTGCGCGAGTTCGGCGTGGTCCACGTGGCCGTGGGCGACGAGCGCCTGGAGGGCAGCCCCGCGGCGGCGAAGCTGGTGGAAGAGGTGGAAGCGAACCGCCCGCAGGAGGAGTTCGGCAGCTTGGCCGAGGCCTACGAAATGCGCGGCGGCAAGTCGGTGGGCTTCGGGCCGGACGCCGTGGTTGACCTGGTGCGCCTTCCCGACGTGGACGTGGTGGTGAACGCGCTCGTGGGCGCAGCGGGCCTGCGGGCGAGCTACGAGACGCTGCGTTGCGGCAAGGTGCTGGCCTTGGCCAACAAGGAGTCTCTGGTGGTGGGGGGAGACCTCATCATGCCCCTGGCGGCCCAGGTGGACCAGGCGCGCCGTGCGGCGGGGCTGGCTCCGGCGACGGGTCCGGCGGGGGCGCTCATGCCCATCGATTCGGAGCACGGCGCCATCTACCAGTGCCTGCTGGGCGAGAACCCGCGCGAGGTGACGCGCTTGTGGGTGACGGCGTCGGGCGGCCCCTTCCGCGGTCGCACGCGGAATCAGCTTGAGGGCATCACCCCTGCTCAGGCCCTGGCGCATCCCACATGGAGCATGGGCGCGAAGATTTCCATCGACTCCTCTACGCTCATGAACAAGGGCCTGGAGGTCATAGAGGCGCATCACCTGTTCGCCATGCCCTACGACCGCATCTCGGTGGTGGTGCAGCCCCAGAGCGCCATCCACTCCATGGTGGAGTACGCCGACGGTTCGGTGAAAGCGCACCTGGGCACCACGGACATGCGCATCCCCATCCAGTTCGCGCTGTCCTATCCCGACCGCTGGGATGCTCCCGTGGAGCCGCTGGACTTCACGAAGCTGGGCAACCTGGAGTTCGCGCCGCCCGACGAGGAGACGTTCCGCTGCCTGGCCCTGGCGCGCACAGCCGGAAGCACGGGCGGTACGTTGCCCGCAGTCATGAACGCCGCCAACGAGGTTGCGGTAGCGTCGTTCCTAGCCGAAGAGGGAAGCTACTTAGGGATAGCCGAGTGCGTGGAAGCCACCATGAACGCCCACCTGTCCGGCGCAGGCAACGGTCTGCAGCCGGTGGAAAGCATCGACCAGCTGCTAGAAATAGACGCCTGGGCCCGCAAGGAAGCCAAGCGCCACGTGAGGTAGTCCTTAAATCCCCCAGGCGGGTACGATGAGGCAGCTGGCGTTTAAGGCTCCCAGTTCCTGCCTCATGCAGACGAGCATGCCAGTGACGACCTCGAGCGACGAGCGGCCGAGCAGCGACGGCGCTCTCGTGTCTCGGGTCCTTTGAATCTGCGGCTAATTTTACCCGGAGAGGAAGATTAGCCGCAGAATTGGGAAACGTGCCGCCCGCTCCTACACGTTGAAAGTTCGCTCCACGGCGTCGTATTCGGCTAGGCTTTGGGCTCGGGCTGGGGTCAGGTGGTCGGTGGAGTAGAAGTAGACGTCGCCGTTGCTGGCTTCGATGCGCTCGATGTCGGCGGCTCGTCCCTGGTCGCGGGCCTGTTGGAAAGCGGCTTCCACGGCTTCGGCGTTCATGCGGAAGGGCGGGTTCGCCAAATTGGTCAGGGCCAGGGGGCGCGGGTAGATGCGGGACTCGTCACGGACGCATTCGACGAAGGTGGCCACCGGGTCGTCCTCGGCGGCTAGGAAGGCCCAGCGGGCGAAGGCATCGGTCATGGTCTTTTCGTCGTAGAGGTAGTAGCCGTGGGCGCCCATGAGCAAGCGGATGCCCTGGCAGTCGGGGAAGTCGACGGCGGGGTCAGGGGCGGCGCTGGCGGCGTTTGCCGCGGAGTCTTCCGCTGACATCGGGGAAGGAAGGCCGGCTGTGGCTTCGGCCGAAACGTTCGAGCCGCTGGGTGCCGATGCGATACTGGTTGCAGGAACCTTCCCGCTCTCGATTTGGGCGCATGGCTCGTCGGGGATGCAGCCAACAGCGTTCGCGGCGGTGCTGTGGCGCTTGAAGCCGGACATGCCAACGGGGCGTCCGGGGGACGACGAGAATGCTGAGACGGCGTGGGGGTTGCGGGCCGCTCTCGCTCGGTCTTCGCTTCTGGATGGGGAGCCCCCCGTGCTCACCGCCGAGTCGCCGCCGCTCTTCGTTCCCAGCGTCTCGTCAAGGTCGCAGGCGCCGCGATAGGCCGTAAGTCTATCGTAGACAGCCATCTCCAGGTCTTCGTCGGTCATGGACGGGGGCACCAGCCCGGCTTCGGCCCAGTCCATCACCGTGGCCAGCCGGCTTGCCCGGGAGAGGCTGCGTACGTGATTCAAGGCGCGGGCAACGGCCGCCAGCAGGTTCACGTCGGTGCCTACCGCCTCCGCTGGCCGTTCGGGTTCTTCGAATTCTGTGGGGAAGCCCTCCGCCGTCGGCAGCAGTTCGGATATATCCTCGCCCGCCTCTTGGGCGGCAAGCATCGCCGCCACCGCCTCGCGGATTTCGTCTTCTTCGCTCACGGGCTCCTCCTCCCCACAGAAACATGCTTCCGAACGAACGGGGTGCGTCCGCTGGAGATTGCCGCCTGTCGGCTTACGCCGCTCCAGCCGCTTCGGCCGCCGGCTCGTCCTCGTCGTCCCACTCCGCCATCAACAAATCAGTGCGGATGTCGCGCAACGAGCAATGCTCGCACATCAGGCACGAAACGCTGTAGCCGTCGCAGGGCACCGCAACGTCCAGGGCTGCCAGGCCGATTTCCTCCCGCACCAAAAAATCGCCCACCACCGCGCGGATGGCTTCCACCGCGAAGGTGAGCGTGTTCGCCTTGCCCGCGGGCACTCCGTCCACGGCTGCGCGGATGTCCTCGGTGGTGATTTGCAGTGCCCCGTCGAGGGTGCGCCCCTCCACCATGGAACAGGCCACGCTGGCGCAAGCGGTCATGGCCAGGCATCCGCGGGTTTTGAAGCCGGCCGCCTCGATGACGCGTGTCTGCGGGTTGATGCGTGCGAACAGGCGAAACGCCACTTCTCCGCGCTTCGATTTCCCTACCATGGATTGGGCGTTCGTCCCCTCGGGCGCCCCGCCGTTTCGATAGTCTGCCACCACGGACAGAAGCTTGTCGGAATAGCCGACGACCCCGTCGTCCACTTCGGTTTGGTACACGTCGGCCGTTCGCAAGAGCACGCGCGTAGCGGGCTCGCGGTAGATGTCCCTGCCTTCTCCCATGACTCCTCCTCGCAAGCGGGCTGCATCGGGCGATTCTCGGCGAATGCGCTTGCAATAAACTACCACGGCTCCCTTGTCCACCGTACCCTCTTTCAGGCGACCTTGGGCAACGAAACAGTAACCAAGACGTGCGGGACTCTCTGCGCAAGGTACTCATCATTTGACGGAAGGTCTATTATGGAGGCTGCCAATTCGGATGGGGTGCACGGGGGCTGAAGCGCGGGCCTGCGCTGTTCCGCTGCGCACTATAGGAGGCGGGGGAAGATCATGCATGCGGTGGGCAGCGGAATCGTAGCCAGGTTGAGGACCTTCTGGCCTATGCTGGCCGGCATCATATGCGCTCGGACGGCACTTATCGTCGCATGCTACGGAAGCTATTCCTCCACGGACAACGGCATCTTCACCGACGGGGCTATGCTGGTGGTCTGCGGAATCTTCGCGGCGCTTCTGCTGGTGCTCTGGCGTACGAAGCGAAACCTTCCCGAGAACGTCGTGCAGGTGGTCTTCGCCGTCAGCGTGGCGGTGGCGGCCGGTTGCTCCATAGCGCTTTCGCTCGTCGATAGCACCGACGAAACGGTGCTGGCGGAAGGGTTCGTGCTCAGCGTGGTGTCGACGCTAGCCCTGTCGCTGTGCATGTTCTACTGGCTGCGGAATCTGCGCGGAGCCGACGAGGTCACGGCGGCGCTGTTCGTCTTCGCCGCGTTCATGGTCAGCGTGGCGGTTGTCTATCTGCTGTCGTTTTTGCCTACGCGGGCGCAGAACATCGCGGGGGCCGTGCTCATCGTAGCGCAGTTGGTGCTGGTGGGACCGGCGGCCGCCCGGCGCGACGAGCTTGCGGGCAGGGGGCATCGTCGGGCGCGGACCTTCTTCACCTTCGCGCGCAGCCATATGCAGGACAGCCGCTTTTTGGGTGCCTGCACGTTGGGGATGGGCGCGCTCAGCTTCGTCGACGGCTTTTTGCGCGGCTATCCCGACGGCCTGCCCATCGCCTTCACCCCGGCTACCCGGGCGGCCTATTCGCTGCTGGCCATCGTGGTGTGCGCGCTCATGGTGGTGCTGGTGGTGCGCCGTCGCGAGCGGGTCATGACCGGGGCCATCTTCGTGGTCATGGAGCTTCTGGCCTCGTTGGGACTGGTGCTGTTCGGCGCGTTTCCCTTCCATTGGGAGATCGGCGCGGTGGCGGTCAACACGCTCAACATCGTCATCTGCGCCTATTGCTTCTACGTCATCATCGCCTTCACCAGCTTCGGCACGCGCGATCCGTACCTGTACGCCATGGGCGGCTGGGTGGTCTGTTTCGGCGTGCGGTCCGTGGGGCGCATGCTGTTGTACCTGGTGTACCCGCTCACGGGCAACGACATCCTCGTGAACTCGGTCCTGGGGGCGCTCATCCTGATGTCCGCCCAGGTGGTGCTCATCCAGTTCCTGATGGCCGAGCACGATGAGTCGTCCAGCGAGCGCGAGCTTGCGGATTCGCAGAGCGCCGAGGCGCTGGGCCGGGCCCAGGAGGAGCTCGCCCGTCGCGAGGAGGCCCTCAACCAGGCGCGCGAGACGTTGGCGGAAGCGGTGCGTGCGTCGGCCGAGCAGCGAAGCGCCGACCAGATGGCGGCGATGGAGGCCCTGGCCATCGCGCGGGCTCAACGCTGCATTCGGTGCACGGAAGGCTGTTCGCCGCAATCTCCTGTGCAGGGGGCGCCCGACTGGAGTGGGGGCGACGTTGCGCGCGCGGCGGGAGAGCCCGGATGCGGAGCCGAAGCCGGCGGCGCATTGCCGTCGGGTGCCGGGAACGCGGCCGAAGCGCAGGACGGGGCCGGCGTCCGTCTGTCCGAGCAAGGGATGCACTCGTCTTGGGCAGCGGGCAATCGGTCCCCCTCCGCCGTTGCGGCCGCCGCTCCCGCTGGCCGCTCGCAATCTTTGGGTGCTGGTGCGGCAGAAGGCGCCGAGGCATCGGGCGGCATCATGGCCACGCTCAGCGACTCCATGCGCCGCAGCGTCCAGCAGATGGGCGAGCAGTTCCTACTTTCGGACCGCGAGATGGACGTGCTCACCCTGTACGCTCTGGGCCACACCCAGAAGAAGGTGGCCGACGAGCTCTACATTACCCCGGCCACGGCCCACACCCACATCAAGCGCATCTACGCCAAATGCGGCATGCACTCCCGCCAAGAGATCCTGGAGTACCTGGAATCCTACAGCAGCTAAGGTTGTGCGTGTTTGACGTCGCAGGTTTCTTGCACGCTCCGTATCGCGGACTTCTCGTGTGGTCGCCGGGGAACGGTAAGGCAGGATTTTCGCTTGGGACGGATTTCACAGAAGTGCTGTAGGGTGCTGACACTTTTTCGCAGAAGTGCTGTAAAGGCGTACCGTTTTTTCGAGAAGTGCTGTAGTTGGGTGGGGAAGGTTACAGCACTTCTGCGAAATCTGGCCAGGGGGTGCGGACGGACTGCTGCCGGCCGAGAGGTTGCCGTCGAACCGCAGGCGCATTACCAGGGCGGAGCTGTGCCGAGCCAGATGCGCGGGCTTTATTATGCAAATCGCCCGCGTCGCCTGGAGGGGTGGGCGACGCGGGCTCATGAAGGAGGGCGGCCGGTTGGTCGGGCTGCCTGTTAAAGCCGCTGGTTGGGCTGCCGGCCCGAAGTGCTGGTCTGGTCGGCAGCCCAAGGTGGCTGGCCCGGTTGCCAGCGCGTTGCTGGCGCGCTGCATAGCTGCAATTCGGCAGCAGGCTTGCTAGGCGTCGGGGAGCAGGCCTAGGGCTGCCAGGTCGGCTTTCACGTCGGGCATGTCGTAGTAGTCCAGGCATTCGGCGGTGGGGCAGCCCAGCTCGGGATCCCAGCCGAAGCATTCGTAGACCATGGTCAGGCCCGTTTGGATGTCGTCCTTGTCCATCTTGTCGGTACCCTCGGTGAACACCGGGATGTCCGGGTCCTTCGTGAAGGGCCACTCGGTGTACACGTCGTGGATGTTGCGGAAGTCGTTTACGCCCATGGCGCCGGTCTCGTCGGTCATGCCGCGGGCGGTGTTGGCGCGCTGCAGGGTCATGATCTTCGCGCCGGCTTTGTACAGATCTTCGGTGGTGTAGTCCAGCCCCGTCACGGCCTTCATGAACTTCGCCTCCAGGTCCAGGTCGCCGCGGTAGTCGCGCGACTTGGTGGGGCTCATGGCCATGGGCCACACCCAGTTGCACAGCGTCAGCGAGTCGTGCAGCACGTCGGTGACCACCGACCACCACACGAAGTTCGCCTTGTACTCGTTCATGGGGGTGTAGTTCTTGTCGGGGTCCACGGCGTCCTCGCTGCCGAAGATCTCGGCGCCGATTGCCTTCTTCAGCTCGATGGGAAGGCCGCAGCCCTGCAGGTTCACGGCGGAGTGGATCATGTCGTCGCGGTTGAACAGGGTGTTGTACAGCATGCCCACCTGGCCGAAGCATTCCTGGGAGTGGTGCACCGGCCAGCCGCGGGGGCTGATCATGCAGGAAGCGGTGGTGTCGTTCCACTTCATGTCGTCCCAGCGGTCGGTCCATACGTAGGTGCCGTGGCCGACGTAGGCCAGCTCGGAGTCGTTCTGGGCGATCATGGTCAGGAGTTTCGGCATGCCGGAGGGGTCGTTGTTGATGAACATGGCCCAATCGATGGCGTCGTACTCCTCGGGGGGCAGCACGCGCTTGAAGATGCCGGTGGCGTAGCAGTGGGCGATGTCGCGGTACAGCTGCGCGTAGTTGCACCACAGTCCCAGGTCGTCCACCGTCGAGCCCATGACCTGGTTCCAGACCAGCGATTCCTCCGTCTCGTCCTTCACGGTGGTGTTGTCGCCCAAGATCTTGATCATGTACTTGAAGGGGAAGTTCGGCACGCAGGTGTTGCCGGTGGTCTCGTAGCCGCCGTTGGCCGCCGAGGCGTTCACGCGCAGGTCCGAGTAGCAGTGGATGGGGCAGCCGTGGCAGCCGTTCATCTTGATGGTGTACTGCTCGGCAGCCGGCCCATCGTCCTTGGTGGACTTCATGCAGCGGTAACCCACGGTGTTGATCTCGCCGGGCTTCGGTTCGCCGGTGTTGATGGGGCCGCCCTCGGCAAGGGCCCAATACAGGCCGTCGCGGGCCGTCCAGCGCGAGCCCTTGTCGTAGTACTCGGCCCACTCCTGCTGGGTGGAGGGCACCACATGGTTGTTGTTCGATCCCACGATCTCGCGCAGCATGTAGTCGGAGAGGTCCGCGAGAGCCTTGGGGTCGGCCACGTTGATGGGCTTCGTGCCGCGGACCACCAAGGCCTTGACGTTCTTCGAGCCCATGACCGCGCCGGTTCCCGCGCCGGCCGAGTGGTTGCGGGAGTTGATGATGCACGAGTAAGGCAGCAGGTTCTCGCCCGCAGGGCCGATGGTGGCCACGCAGAAGTCGGTGCCCTCGCGGCGGCACAGCGCCTCGGTGGTGGCGCGGGTGCCCAGGCCCCATACCTTGTCGGCAGGCTTGATCTGCACGTCGTCGTCATCGATCTTCAGGTACACGGGCGCATCCGAGGCGCCTTCCAGGACGACCGCATCGTAGCCGGCCTTCTTGATGGCGGCGCCGAGCATGCCGCCGCAGTGGGCGTCCACTATCTGATGGTCCTTCGTGAAGGTGGAAAGCGAGCAGATGGTGGTGCGGCCCGCCAGGGGAACGCCCGAGGCGGTCAGCGGTCCCACGGCGAAAACGATCTTGTTCTCGGGGGAGAGGGGATCGGTTCCGGGGGGCAACTTCGTCGTACATGATCTTGTTGGCAAGGCCCATGCCGCCAATGTAGTCCTTGTAGGGCTCGGTGGCGTCGATGGTGGTGGTTCCGTCGGTCAGGTTGACCCTGAGGATGCGCCCGGTCCAGCCGTAGGACTTGGTCGGGTCCAGTTGCGTGTCTGCCATGATGGGCTCCAAATCTCTTCGTGTGCTCGTTGTTGCGCGGCACCGCTTCGACGATCCGGAGTAATCGTTGGCACGCACTATACCCGTGGGCGTTTTGCGCCTGTCCCCGAAAGAAGGGGACAATTTTCAACGGGAAAGTGACGGCCGGGGCACAAAGCCGCGGCGGCCGGAAAACGGTCGTGAAAACCCCTCAAAGAGGGTACACGGGCTCTCCATCGATGGGTAAGATGCCCAACGTTGCGCGGCGTTTCAGCGATTCTGAGTTCTCTCTTCAGCGAAATCCGTATGCGAGGGGGAGTTCACGATGACTGACACCCATAAGAACGAACAGGCGATCGGCGCGCAGCCCGCTGCCGCTTCCGCCACCGTACCACCAGCCTCCCAGGCGAGCGCTGCCGAAACGACGGACGCTGCCGCCACGAGCGCTCCTGCTGCCGGCGAACCCGCGGCGGCCAAGCATCCCTTCTTCACCCGCCGAACCGTGCTGTCCATGGCCGGATGCGGCGTGGCGGGCCTGGTGGTCGGCGGCGTGCTGGCCTCCTGGGGCGTTACCAGCCAGGCCATCGCCTCCGGGCGCATCGAGCTGCGCACCACCCCCACCAAGATGATCGTCACCGACCGCGCCCGCTGCTCCGGCTGCCAGCGCTGCGAGATGAGCTGCACGCTGAAGAACGACGGCGTTACCCAGCAGTCCATCGCCCGCGTGCACGTGTGGGAGAACTACAACTTCGGCCCCGGCGTGGGAACCGGCGGCGGCATCTACGGCGACTGCCAGTTCAACGTCCAGGGATGCCTGCAATGCGCCGACCCCCAGTGCGCCAAGTACTGCCCCGTGCACGCCATCTCCGCCGACCCGAAGTCGGGCGCGCGCGTGGTGGACGACGAGACCTGCATCGGCTGCGGTATGTGCGTGGCGGCCTGTCCGTGGAACATGCCCAGGATCAACGCGGAGACGGGAACCTCCACGAAGTGCATCTCGTGCGGACGCTGCGCCGAGCAGTGCCCCAACGGAGCCATCAAGTTCATCGAGTGGGAGGACATCGCCCAGAAGGTGCTCGACGGCGACGTGGTCTCCCCGGCGACCCTGGTTCCCGATGCCACCCTCATCGAGGACTACGACGATTAGCGCCTGGCGCTTTCGCGGAAGCCTTCCTGAAGAGAGGATGAGAGCAATGTTAAAGAAGACAATTTCCAGGCGCGGATTCGTAGCCGCAAGCGCCGCCACCGCCGCCCTTGCGGCATCGGGCGCCGCGCTTTCCGGCTGCGCCTCCGGCTCTGCGGATGAGGACAAGGCCTTTGCGGCCGAGGTCGTGAACACGCAGTGCAGCGCCTGTCCCAAGCAGTGCGGCTATGCCGCTTACGTGGTGAACGGGTCCGTCGACAAGGTGGTGGGCAACGCGCTGAACCCCTATGCGGCGGGAACGCTGTGCGCTCGCGGCTACGGCTCGGCAACGGCTTACGCGGCCGAGGGCCGTCTGGCCACTCCGCTGCGCCGCAACGCCGCCGGTTTTTACGACGAGATCGAATGGGATACGGCCATCGCCGAGATCGCCGCCGGCCTTGAGGCCATCGCGACCGAAGACGGTCCGATATCCCTGGCGGCCGTGACGAACGGCACGTCCACGGCGGACTGGTACGTGGGCCGGCTGATGGCGGCTTTGGGCAGCCCCAACGTGTACGTGAACGCCTCGGCGGCGAACCTGTCGGTGGCGTCGGGCCTGGCATTGGCAACGGGCTACACCGCCTACGAACCCGATTACGCGAACGCTGCCATGGTGATCATTTTGGGGGCCAGCACCGTGGAGGCCCCCGACCCGGGTACGGCGGCGGCCCTGCAGCAGGCCCGCGAAGCCGGAGCCCGCATCGTCATGGTGGACAGCCGGCTTTCCCAGGCCGGCAGTTTGGCCACCGAGTTCGTGGCCGTGAACGCCGGCACCGAGCTGGCGCTGGTGCTGGCCCTGGCCCACGAGCTTCTGGACGACGAAGGAATCGCCCAGGCGGCGGCGCAGGTTATGACGAGCTTGGAACAGTGGCGCTCGGCCATAGCCGGCTGCACCCCGCAGTGGGCTGCGAAGATCACGGGCGTTCCCGCCGACCGCATCGTCGATCTGGCCCAGGGGCTTGCCCAGGCGGCTCCGGCGGCATGCATCGACCTTTCGTGGATGGCCATGTTCGGCGGCTCCTACGATAACACCGGCGAGCTTGCCCGGGCCGTGGCTCTTGTGAACACGCTGCTGGGCTGCTGGAACGTCGCTGGCGGCGCCTACCTGGTGCAGCCGGCGGAATGGGCGGTTGCGCCCACAGCGGCCGGCGGCGCGGACGACATCACCGCGGAGGCGTTTCCTCTGGCGGTAGCGGGGTCGCCTGCGGCGCTGATGCGCCTGGCCCACGACGGGGCGGTGCGCGGCCTTCTGCTGGTCGATGCGAACGTGGCGGCCGAGTACCCGGACCCCGATTATGTGGCCGAGGCCCTAGAGGCCTGCGAGCTTACGGTGGCGGTGGTCCCGCAGATGACCGAGACCGCTGCGCTGTGCACCTACGTGCTTCCCGAGAAGCTGTGGGCGGAAAGCGCCCAGCTGCCGACCGTCGCCGGTGCGAAGACGCCCATGCTGGTGGTATCTTCCCAGGTGGTAGAGCCTGCCGTGGAGCAAGCGCGGTCGGTGGCCGAAATCATGTCCGACCTGGCCGGGGCCCTGGGCAAGCAGTCGCTGTTCCCCGCTTCGGTGGAAGAGGCCGCGGCCGCCATGTGCGAGGCCGCAGGCATCGACTACCTGGGCGCTTGCCAGGCGGGCAGCGTGGCTCTTGGCGGCACGGGGAACCAGACGCCTGCGCCCGCATCCGGCGAGGTGCAGGCGGCCGTGATCGCATGGCCGACCGCTTCCGGCAAGGTGGAGTGCGCAAGCGCCGCGGCGGATGCGGCGGGGCTCTCGGCCGTCCCCGTGTGGGTGCCCCCGCGCGCGTCGGCCCAGAGCGCGGGGCTTTACCGGTTGACCACAGGCAACCAGGCGGTGCTCTTCGCTACGGAGCTGACGAATCTGGCGCCGCTTCAGGCCATAGCCGCGGAGTACGGGCTGGACGGCGTGTGGATGAACGCCGATGCGGCGGATGCGGCGGGAATCGCGGAGGGGGACAAGGTGGTCGTGGCTAACGATCGCTGCTCGGCGACGGCCCAGGCTCATCTGACCCGGCTCATCGAACCTTCCGCGGCTTACATGGCGTGCCACTACGGCGTCAAGGACGAGGACGAGAAGGTGGCCGACGGCCTGGGCGTTCGCCAGGCAGCCTTCGTGCCTTTCGCGCTGGAGACCGGCTACGGCGCTCCGCTTCTGCAGGAGAGCCTGGTTACGATTACGAAGGCAGGTGCATGATGACACGCTACGGAATGCTCATCGACACGACCAAGTGCATCGGCTGCTACAGCTGCCGCACGGCGTGCCAGCGTCAGAACGACCTTCTGCCCGACGAGGGGTTCATCCGCTACGAGCGCAAGGAGACGGGACCCTTCCCATCGGTGAGCGTGGAGTCGGTGCCGCTGCAGTGCATGCACTGCGATGACGCCCCCTGCGCGAGCGTCTGCCCCACCGGGGCCGCCCATATGGGTGCCGACGGGATCGTGGAAGTGGACCAGGGCCGCTGCATCGGGTGTTTGTACTGCATGTCCGCCTGCCCCTACCAGGTGCGCGTGCGCAACTCCCAGACCGGCGCCGTTGATAAGTGCCGCTTCTGCGCCGTACAGACCCAGCACGGGGCGACCACCTGCACCTGCGTGGAGGCGTGCCCCACCCACGCGCGCATCTTCGGCGATTTGGACGACCCCGAATCCGAGCTCACGCGCGCCATCGTCGAGCGCGGCGCCCGTCCCATCGCCGGCGACCTGACCCGCGCCAAAGTCTATTACGTGAGGTGATCGAGATGACCTACGAACCTATCTGGGGCCCCATAATCGCGTGGTACCTCTTCCTTGCGGGCCTGGGCGGCGGCGCCTTCGTCACCTCGGTGTTCATCCGCTTCCGTCATCCGGAGTGCACGCGGCTTATCCGCATCGGGCGCATCATCGCGCCGGTGGTCGTCGCTGTGGGCCTGTGCCTGCTCATGTTCGACGCCCATGCCGGGTTCACCCATCCGCTGCGCTTCGCGCTGTTGCTCACCAACTTCGGGTCGGTCATGACCTGGGGTGTGGTGTTCCTGGCCGCGTTCGTGGTGCTGGCTCTGATAGCGCTGCTGATCGACCTTCTGAAGAAGACGGTGCCGCAGTGGCTGGACATCGCCGGCATGGTCATGGGTCTGTGCGTGGCGGTGTACACCGGCTGCCTTCTGGGCGTGTGCGAGGGCTTCCCGCTATGGAACAACGCCATTCTGCCGGTGCTCTTCCTGGTGTCCGCGGTGTCCACGGGCATGGCGGCGGTGCTGCTTGCCGGCGTGTTCGCGGCTCCCGACGAGTTCAACCGGGTGGTCGTGCTGAAGAAGTTCCACTTCTGGCTACCCGTGGTGGAGATGGTGCTGGTGCTGGCGCTGCTGTTCATCACCGCGGCGAACCCCTCCTCGGCCGGCATCGGCAGCGTGATGACGCTGATTGCGGGCGACTGGGCCGTGGTCTTCTGGGTGCTGTTCGTGGCCGTGGGCCTGGTCATCCCCACCATCTTGGAGCTTTGGATGCTCTGGGTGACTACGCCGGTCATGGAGCATTCGCGCACCGGCCAGATGATCAGCGGCTTCTCGGATCTGGGCGTGCTCGTGGGCGGCTTCGTCCTGCGCCTCATGATCGTGAGCGCGGCCCTGCCCATCACCATCGTGCAGCCCTGGATCTTCTAGCGGTGCCGCGACAGAGGGACGAAGCAGATGCCGTGTTCTGCTGCCGGTTCCCCTATGCCTAGCGGCGTCGGCCGCCCCTCTCTCAAGCGCCCTCCCGTCTCTGCCAGCGGGAGGGCGCTTGCTGTTCGGATGCTTTTCCCTCGGATTGCTTGGAGCCTAGAGCTCCTCGTGGGGATACAGGTCGAAGAAGCGGTTGAGCGGGTCGCGCCGTTGGTCTTCGATGAACAGCACGTCGACCTGCTTTTCCGCCTCGTCCACGACGTAGTAGATGCCGTAGCGTCCCGCGAAGACCATACGCATGGAAAACGGCGGTCGAGAGGCGGGGTAATCCGG
Source organism: Eggerthellaceae bacterium (assembly GCA_048242115.1). Taxonomy (GTDB): domain Bacteria; phylum Actinomycetota; class Coriobacteriia; order Coriobacteriales; family Eggerthellaceae; genus Xiamenia. The sequence continues at coordinate 2,007 of DBFAWQ010000189.1, read as the reverse complement.
GTCGTATACCTGACCGATGTAGGGGACGGTGTCCAGCAGGAGCAGCATCTTGTCCACTTTTGCGAAATCTGTTTTGGAGGGGATGTTCTCGTAAACCACTGCTGCGAGGGGCCCAACGTGAATCTCGTAGACGCCATCCTCATCTTCCTGGTGTTTACCCATGGCTACTCCAGGCCGAGCTTTGCTCGGAGCTCATGCAGGGGAACGCCCTTGCCGGCCTTGATGTCCTCGTAGGCCTGGATGGCCTTCTCGCGAAGCTCCATCTCGTACTCGTAGACCTCTTGGCGGAGTATTGCCTGCTCGCGATAGGCGTCGGCATCCATGATCACCAGGTCGGGCTGCCCGTTACGCGTGATGTAGACGGGTTTTCGGGTTTCATGGCATAGCTGGTCGACCTCGGAGAAGCTGCGCTGAAGGTCGGAAACGGTTCTCATGAGCGGCATCGGGCTACCTCCTCGGTTCGTGGTTGCATGACGGCTTGCTTGTTCTTCGGTCTCAGTATACCACGGATTCAGAAAATATTCTGAAACAGGATCGCGACGCATCGCCTGCGATGAGGAATCCAGCGCCGTAGCGGAAGCGAACAGCGTCTCGCTTCCGCTATTTGAAAACAACGGAAGCGAGATGGCAAGAGTGCGGGATGGGTAGGTTCGGTACGGCTTGAGGAGGAGATGCCGAAGGGCCGTTGTGCGCTGCCGCCGTCCCCTACCAGTTTCCGAATACGAAGCGCTGGATGTCCTGGTTGGCCATGACCAGGAAGAACATCACGAACACCGCCATGCCGGCCATGGACATGTAGTTGAGCGCCTTGGCCGACACCGATTTGCGCGACACCTTCTGGAACGCCTCCACCACGAAGCGGCCCCCGTCCAGCGGCGGGATGGGCAGCAGGTTCATGATGCCCAGCGACACCGAGATCATGGCCACGAACTGGAGCGCCGTGGCAAGGCCCGCGTCCACGGCGTCCTTCGACATGGCGGCGATGCCGATGATGCTGGCGGAGTTCTGCATGGTCTCGGCGGCTGTCGCGGGATTGAACAGGCTGGCCACGGCCTGGATGACCATGCCGATGTAGGCGAACCCGAACTGGACGGCCTCGAGCGGCCCCAGCACCACATGCTGCATGACGCCGGTGGTGGGGTTCTGCATGTCCACGCCCATGACCGAGAACAGCACGATGAAGATGCCGATGGCGAACAGCAGGTTCACGGCGATGCCGGCCAAAAGGATTACCGAGCGCTTCCAGAAGGGGAGGCTGCGGTACTGCTGCTTGTACTCGGAGTCGAAGAGCGCCTGGGGGTCGGGCACGGGGCGTCCCTCGCCCTCGGCGTAGCGGACAGGTGCGGGCTTGCCTGCGGCTTCGGCGGCGCGGACCTGCTTCTTCGTGGGCTCAACCTCGGCAGCGCGGTAGGTGTTGTACTGGTCGGACTTGCGCGGCCCGGTGATGGAACCCCATTCCACCAGCTCCTCCAGTGCCTCGTAGGCCTCGTCGTCGGTGATGCCGCAGTCGGCGGCCACGTCCTCCATGTTCGCCGTGCCGCGCCGGTAGATGCTGGCCAGCACCGGCTTTAAGTGCGGGCTCATGGCGCCGGGCTCCATGCCGCACACCTTGGCGTAGCCGCCCAGCAGGATGGGGGTGACGCCGAACTTCGTCCCCCATTTCTTGAACCCGATGTTCGGCCCGGGAAGCCCCAGCATGAACTCGGTCACGCGCACGCCGAAGGCCCGCGATGCCAGGTAGTGGCCGCCCTCGTGGATGAAGACCAGAAAGCCCAGGATGAGCGTCACATAGATGATCATCTGCAAAACGTCCAAAAGAGTTTCCTTTCGGAAAAGAGTCAAGTAGTGGTTCGCCCAGTATAGGGGCGCCAGCGCCGTTGGCAAGCGTTTCCCCACAGGAGGAACAAAGGTTCGCTAAAAACCTATAATTGTGGTAGGGATAATAGGACGCCTAAACCAGCGCGCCGCCTTCCAGCAGGTCGTCTACCAGGGAGGCGCCGTCGGTGG
>DBFAWQ010000188.1:0-5483 GCA_048242115.1 Eggerthellaceae bacterium | reverse complement strand
GTCCAGCTCGCAGTAGCGCAAAAGCTGCTCGCGCACGGCGGCCTGCTCGTCGGGTTCAAGCTGCGCCAGATGCTGGAAGGCGGACGCGGCCTCGGCACCGTTGTGCACCCCGTCAAGCGCGTGGTAGTCGAGCTCCGGGTCGTCGGGGAACAGGGCCGGCAGCACCTTCTTGATGGAGCTGCTGCCCCGCATTTGCCGCAGGTAGTAGTGCCCGCGCTGGAAGGGCATCATGAGGTCGCGGATGTTGCCGCGGATGGCCAGCAGCCGTTCGGCCAGGTCGGGGAACATCTGGGCCATATCCTTGATGCGGCCCTTCTCGAAGCTCATGTTCCACGCCAGCACGCACGCGTCGGCCGGGATGTCCTCGCACAGGTGCTCCGCCACGGCGCGGCGCGGGTCTTCCCCGGTTTCGCCCAGAAACTCGGTGTGGCGCAACGGCCCGTCGGGGCTATCTACCCAGTGCAGCGAGTACTGCGAGGTCACCTGCTCGTAGGGCCGCTGTCCCTCGAAGGACGGCACCCCCTCCTGGAACGTCTCGAAGTCCAGGAAGTACAGCGGGTAGGTCAGCCCGTCCAGGAAGTCGCGGATCGCGTCGGAATCGATCTGCGGCCCCGCCTTCCCCACCTCGGCCAGCACCTGCAGCTGCTGCTTCGGCGAGAGCATGGAGAACGCCTCCGCATCCCCCGCAAGCTCGTCGAAGCCGGCGGACCCGCGCTCCACCAGGGCGAAGGCGCGCGGCTTCGTCATTCGCGCTATGTCGAAGGCGTTCGGCTGCGGCAGCTCGCGGAAGCACCACCCCCGGAAACCGCACTCGTAGGGGCTGAAGCAATGCAGCCCTATGGGCACCGACGGCTCCTCCTCGGCGTCAGCCACCAGAACCATGGCCGCCGCTCGCTCGCCGACGGACCGAGCCCGTTCGAACACCTCCTTCGTGCAGTCCTCCACCTTGAAAAGCCCGCGCAGATCAAGCTCCCCATGGCGCACGTAGCTGCTGTCCACATGCATGAGCGACACGCTTTCCACCTGGTACCCGCAGCCTTCGACGACCCAGCATTGGAAGGCCATGTCGTCGTAGTAGATGTCGTGCATCCGAGTGGAGGACTTCACCTCCACCAGGTCGAAGGCACCGTCGTCGCGCACCCGCAGGATGTCCACCATGCAGTAGCGTCCCAGCAGCATGAAGGTGGCCTCGCAGATGACCTTCTCGCCCCGCTCGATGAGCTCGCGGGTCATCCGCGCCGCCTTGTCGAAGCGCTCGGGGTCCTCCGGGTCGAAGGGAACCTCCACGTAGGGCCCGTAGTAGCCCATGGCCACGTCGCCCACGGCGCTGCCCATATCCAGGACGGCCTGGTTCATCACCGACTCGTCGAACTGCTCCGGCATATGGCTGCGCATCCAGAGCATCTTCGGGCACTGCACGCCCTGCGTATACCGCGATTTTGAAAGCTGCATCTTGAACCCGCCTTAGTAGTCGCATCTCCCGACGGCATTGTAGTCGTGCAGACAGCCTGCAAACAACCCGCCAGCGCCAGCATGACTGCGATTTTCGAAAAAACAGAAGCAAACCAGTCAAAACATCGTCCATGTCCCTATTTCAGGTCATGGACGGCTTTAGATTGTGCGATAGTTCGGGAAACGGTTTCGACGGAAGGATCTGCCATGTTCACCATCGAGGGCGCCTACGGGACGGCCGCCTGCTACGCTACCAACATCGAGGACGAGTGCGTCGAGCAGATCCGCGGGATGCTGGACATGCCCTTCGCCGAGGGCGCGAACACCGCCATCATGCCCGACGCCCACTTCGGCCTCGGCTGCACCATCGGCACCACCATGAAGGTAATTGACAAGGTGGTGCCGAACCTGGTGGGCGTGGACATCGGTTGCGGCATGCTCACCGCCGATTTAGGGTTCAAGCCCATCGACCTGCCCGCCTTCGACGACGCCTGCCACGCCATCCCGTCCGGGCGCAACGTCTGGGAGGGCCGGCGCGAGAAGTTCGACCTGACGCGCCTACGCTGCTACCGCTCGCTCAAGGACACCAAGCGCATCGCGCGCTCGCTGGGGAGCCTGGGCGGGGGCAACCACTTCATCGAGATCGACGTGGCCTCCGACGGCATGCAGCGGCTGATCATCCATTCGGGCTCGCGCAGCCTGGGCAAGCAGGTGGCCGAGCACTACCAGAGGCTCGCCATCGACCTGCACAGCGGCAAGGAGGAGCTCTTCGAGCGAAAGCAGCAGCTCATCGACTCCTACAAGGCTCAGGGGCGCCGCGACGAGATCCAGGACGAGCTCAAGAAGCTCATGGCCGAGTACCGCGGCGCCAAGCCCGACGTGCCCGCCGACCTCTGCTGGCTCTACGGAAGCTACATGGAGGACTACCTGCACGACGTGGACCTCTGCCAGCAGTTTGCCATGCGCAACCGCGAGCGTATGATGGAGGAGATCCTGGCCATCACCAAGCTGGACGCCTCGTCGGTGTTCCATACCGTGCACAACTTCATCGACGTGCAGGAGATGATCCTGCGCAAGGGCTCCATCGCCGCCTACGAGGGGCAGACCGTGCTCATTCCGCTGAACATGCGCGACGGCTCGGTGCTGGCCAAGGGGCGCGGCAACCCGGATTGGAACTACTCGGCGCCCCACGGGGCCGGCCGGCTGATGTCGCGGACGAAGGCGCGGGAGACGCTCAGCCTCGACGAGTTCAGGGAGTCCATGGAAGGCGTCTACACGACGTCGGTCTGTCCCTCCACGCTGGACGAGGCCCCGGCCGCCTACAAGCCCATCGACGACATCATCGGCCCCATCTCGGAGTCCGTGGACATCATCGACGTCATGCGCCCCATCTACAACTTCAAGGCGTCGTGACGGGAGAGGAGTGGCGCCGAAACCGTTCTCCGCGAGAATCAATTTCCATTCGAATGGATTTTCCCAACGAATTGGCCCGTTATTTCCACTGGACCGGAAGTTTGGGAATGGAGCCTGGAGGTTCATTCGGCAGACGCGGCCCTCGGGAACCCTCCGAACGACTTCTCAGGAGCCGAGATCGGATACCAGCCGGAAAACGCCATGTTATTGGAGCCGAAGAGCGGAGAACGCGATTTGGCCGTAATCCTGGTAGGGGCGGTGGGGTTCGAACCCACATACCTTTCGGCGACGGATTTTAAGTCCGCTGCGTCTGCCAATTCCGCCACGCCCCCGCCTGCGCAGGGCCTATGATAGCGCATGGCCCCGCCCGTTAGCACCTTCGGGCCCATCACGCTTCGAAAACGCACGGGGCGCAGGCGCTAGCCGCAGGAGGCGGCCGCCAGCACGATGCCCTCCAGGATGTCGGACTCGCTGACGGTGAAGCTGTCCGCGCCGGCGGCGGCAAGCACCTCCTGCAGGATGACCATGCCGGCAACGATCACCGGGGCGCGGTCCGGGTCCAGGCCCACGATGAGCCGCCGCGCCTCCACCGGCACGCTCGCGAAACGGCGGAACACCTCGTCGAGCTCGGCGCGGGTGACCACCGACCCGTGCACCCGGGCCGAGTCGTACACCTCCATGGCGTCGCGCACCGACACCACCGTCGTGGCCGTTCCCGCCACCGCTACCAGCCGCGCGTCCCCGAAGCCGGTGTCGCGCAACCGCGCGAAGTAGGGGGCGAACTGCCCGCGGACCCATTCCCGTGCCTGCGCCAGTTCCCCCTCCGTCGGCGGGTCGGCGTGCAGGAAGCGCTCCGTCACGCGCCGGCAGCCGATGTCGAAGGAGCGCGCCACCGCAGGCTCGTCGCCGGCGATTCCCGCCACCACCTCGGTCGAGCCGCCGCCGATGTCGACCACCACCACGCGTTGGCCGGGGAATGCGCTCCCCGCCCCCAGAAACGACAAGGCCGCCTCGCGCTGGCCGGGGATGACGGACAGCCGCACCCCCAACCCCTCCAGCATGTCTCGGAACTCCTCGGCGTTCTCGGCATCGCGCGCGGCCGACGTGGCCACGGCGGTCAGATGCACCGGCACGCCGCGCTCGGTCCGAAAGGCTGCAAGCTCGCCCATGTACGACGCCACGACGGTGCGCACCCGTTCCATGGCCTCCTCGGACAGACGCCCCGTGGCGTCCACCCCCTGCCCCAGGTTGGTGATGGCGTAGCGCTTCGCGAGCGACTCCACCGCTCCCCGCTCCGTCACGCTCGCCAGCAGCATCCGGCAGGTCACCGTCCCGATGTCGATAGCTGCGTAGAACCCGGCTTCGTAGGCCATGTCGCATCTCCTTCGAAAAAGAAACGGGCCTCGCGGCCCGCTTCGTCCGATTGCCGTCACTCAACCCCGAAGAAGGGGTCCAGGATGGGCGAGTACCACGTCTGCGGAAGCTCGATGTCCGCAGGGTCGATGTTTGCCTGCAGCAAGCTGTTCTCGGTGATTTCCACGTCCAGCCCGCGCACGTTGGCCGTCTGCTCGCCCTTCTTCACCCAGCCCAGCTGCCGGTGCGCCCGGGCCTCCAGGCCCGAGTCGGTCTGGAGGTCGGCCAAATCGGCCTGCAGCCGCCCGCGCCGCTCCTCCACCGCCTGGTACTCCGCCTCCAAGCGATCGTGCTCGCGAAGGGCCTGGTAGTACTGCTGCGCCGGCTCGTACAGAAACGCCCCCAGCACCACCGCGATCCCGGCAACCGCCGCCACCTTGGCAAGCCCGAGCAGCACCCGATTGCCCGTCCTTTCCTTCCGGTTGGAAGCGGCGAGCGTCCGCGCACCCTCGTTGGCGCCGTCGCGCTGCATGCGCGTGGCCTTGCGCTGCTTGGACCCCATCTCGCCCTTGTACACCGCCGCCCGCGATCCGCCGGCCGCCGCAGCGGAGGCGGCGTCGTCGGAGCCGAACTGGCGGTCGAACTTGCGATCTGCCTTCTCCTTGCGCTTCGCCCGCTTACGCTCCTCGCGCTTCGAGCGGCCCGAAGCCTCGCCCTCTCGCCGCACGTCCTCTTCGTAGTCATCGGGAGTGTAGACGGCGGAATGGGAGCGGGAAGCCTCGTCCGCAGCCGCCGGGTCCTCGTCCCAGAACACGTCGCCGTCCGCCGGCCGCTCGTACCAGCTGGGGGCGGTCCGCGTCGAAGAGCCGCCCCGCCGCACCTGCGGGACCGGCACCGCAAGGGAGGGCAGCCCCACGCCGCCCGAGCGGCCGCCGCGCTCCGTGCGCCGGGAGCCGCCGCTGCGGGGCTCGTAATCGTCGTCCTGGAACCCATCGCCGTACAGCGCCGGGTCGAACCCCTGGTCGTACCAGGAAGGGGTGGAGGCCGTACGCCCCAGGTCCCCCACCAGCGTGTTTCGGCCGTAAGATGCGGAAGATGGAACGCCTTGGCCGTAGGATACGGAAGCGGCGGAAACGCGCTCGCGGGTCCTGCGCGAAGCCCGCGCATAGTCGGAATAGGCCGCAGGCGCATATCCGATGCGGGAGGCCGCAGGCGTCGTCACCATCGAAACCGCAGGCCGCGACGACCGAGCCGCGGCAGAGCCG
>DBFAWQ010000187.1:0-6759 GCA_048242115.1 Eggerthellaceae bacterium | reverse complement strand
CGGGCGTGCCGGTGGAGCGCGACGGCGACGAGGGCTTCGGCGTGGGGCATGCCGCCGCCGACCTGCCGCTCACCCAGCCCGGCGAGGCAGCCGACCCCAAGCCGGTGGTGATGTGCGGTGACTTCAACGTGGCGCACCAAGAGATAGACTTGAAGAACCCGAAGACCAACGTGGGCAACCCCGGGTTCTCCGACGAGGAGCGCGCGTCCTTCGGCAAGCTGCTGGACGCCGGGTTCGCCGACACGTTCCGCACGCTGCACCCCGACCTGGAGGGGGCCTACAGCTGGTGGAGCTACCGGTTCAACGCCCGGGCCAACAACGCGGGCTGGCGCATCGACTACTTCCTGGTCAGCGACAAGCTGAAACCCTACGTGCGTGCGGCGAGCATCTACCCCGAGGTCATGGGCAGCGACCACTGCCCCGTGGCTCTGGAGTTGGAGCTGCCAGAGTAAGGGGCGGCTGCTTTCTGGCCGAATGTTTCACGTGAAACAGCGAAAGGCGCCGCCGCTGATGCTATGATACGGGGCAGCAAAGGGCAGGTCGCTGGAGGGAAGCGCGAACGTGCGCGCACGGGTGCTTCCCTCCGGCCGGCCTTCGGCTTGGAAAGGCTTAGCGCGAGCATGGACACTGCGAAGATTGAAGAGGGCGTTCGCCTGATTTTGGAGGGCATCGGGGAGGACCCGGACCGCGAGGGGTTGCTGAAGACGCCCCATCGCGTGGCGAAGATGTACGAGGAGGTCTTCGCGGGCATGACCGAAGATCCGGCCGTGCACTTCGAGACCACCTTCGACGAGGGCCATCAGGAGATGGTCATCGTGAAGGACATCCCGTTCTACTCCATGTGCGAGCATCATCTGGTGCCGTTCTTCGGGAAGGCCCATGTGGCCTACATCCCGGGGCCGGAGGGGCGCATCTGCGGGCTGTCGAAGCTGGCGCGCCTGGTAGATGCCTACGCGAAGCGCCCTCAGGTGCAGGAGCGGTTGACCAGCCAGATTGCCGATACGCTGGTGCGCGAACTGAAGCCCACCGGCGTGCTGGTGGTATTGGAGGCCGAGCATATGTGCATGTCCATGCGCGGCGTGAAGAAGCCGGGCGCCATGACCACCACCAGCGCGGTGCGCGGTCTGTTCGAGAAGCGCGACGCCACACGGGCCGAGGCCATGAGCCTGATCATGGCGCCGGTGCGGTAGGCGCGCGTTGCTTTGGCAGCCCGGCGCGGCCGATGGGTTTGTGGTGCGGGCGACGCTAATGTCTTTGACGGGTGGGCTTGCGAGTTTCGAGGAAACGTTGCAGGAGGGCGATAAGTCCCGAAGCGTGCAGCTCAAGGGTATTGGGGCGCCCCGGCGCGTGTTGGGATCGAAACAAGGGTAGGAGACGAACTATGAAGTGCGTGGTTTCCGTTCTGGGCAAGGATCGTAGCGGCATCGTGGCTGCCATCGCCGTGGCGCTGGCGGATTGCGGCGCGAACATCGACGACATCAGCCAGACCATCCTGGACGACATCTTCTCCATGACCATGCTCACCACGCTCGACGTGGAAAAGGCCGACTTCAACGCGGTGCAGGAGCGCTTGCTCGCCGTCGGCGACGAGCTGGGCGTGCAGGTCATCATACAGCGCGAGGACGTCTTCCAGTACATGTACAAGATCTAAGGCTTCTCGAAAGCGAACCTCGGCCTTTTCTTGCCCGGCTCTTTCAGAGAGCAGGTAGATCGGTAGCGTTTCATGGCGATCCGCTCGGCTGCGGCGCCCGGCGGTGCGCAAACATTGGGGTTTGGGAAATGCGCCTGTACGCTAAGTGCGAGGGCCGTGAACGAGAAAAGAACCAACCCCGTCGTGCCGGAGGTATGAAAGGTAAGCTTGTGCCCACAATATGTAGTGGGCAAAGAGGAAACAGACACAATTTATCGTGTGATGATTCCGTGTTCGAAAAAATGGGCCGACTCCATAGCTCAGTTAAATGCTACTATTTGAATATCATATAAAACGAACCCGAACCGCTGACTGAAAGGGCGCATCATGGAAGAGTTCAAGAACGTTGTCGCAAGCGAGACCGAGCAGCGCACGATCGACGGCATCCCCGTCCAGATCAATTACGTCTCTTCCACCGAGGTGCCCGTGTCCGACGCCGAGGTGCGTGCCTACATCGCCCGTGGGAACGAGCAGCACCACGGCAGCACGGTGACGGGTCTGAACCTTTCCGTGGAGGGCGAAGAGGTGGGTATCCGCTACGATCTGTCGCCCCTGCCCTTCGAGCGCATCCGCCGCATCACCGGTTACCTGGTGGGCACGCTGGACCGCTTCAACGACGGCAAGCGCGCCGAGGAAGCCGACCGCGTGAAACACAGCGTCTGCTGCGGCTAAACCCTCAGCGAACGCAACCCCCCATCCCGCTCCACGAAGCGTCAGCCTTCGATGGCTGACGCTTTTTTTCGATGCGCCGGCCCCCTTGCTCGTTTGCAGCTCGACCGCGCATGAGGACATGATTCTGCGGAAAACCGTGCAGAAGGCGGTCGTCGTGCGCTGCCAAGTCGCACTGTCGAGTCGGCCGGCAAGGGGTTTGGTTGGCGTCGTCGGGTCGGGCGCTGATAATCGGTGGTGTCGCTGATTGGTAGAATCGTCGATTTTTTTCCGTCGACCTGGGGAAACGGTTTTAAGAACGACGATTCTACCAATTTTCGGGCTGCGAAACGGCAGCTCTGCCGCAGCTTGGCATGCCGAAGGAGCTGCCAGAGAATATCGGGCGTCTGATCTACAACTCCACGGTCTTCTTCGTGGCTTCGGCGGCTTTGGGCAGCTCGGCGGCGCAGTGGGGGCAGCGGGTGGCGCCGACCTTCACCTCTTCCAAGCAGAAGGGGCAGATGGGCGCTTCCTCGATGATCTCGATGGGCCGTCCGTTGACGTCGCGCGCTGCGGTGGCCTTCTTGCCGGCTTCGCGCATCTTGTTCATGCCCTTCACCATGAGGAACACGATGAACGCGATGATGAGGAAGTTGATGATGGCGCCGATGAACGCCCCGAAGTCTATTTCGGTGCCGGGAACCACCAGTCCGTCGATGGAACCGTCGCCGCCGAAGATGGCTGCGATCAGCGGCGTGATGATGTTGTTCGTGAGCGCGTTGACGATGGCTGTGAACGCTCCGCCGATGATAACTGCGACTGCCAGGTCCATCACGTTACCGCGGTCGATGAACTCCCTGAACTCCTTCACGAAGCCTTTCATGGTAGGTCCTTTCCGTCCTCTGCCGATGTTGCGTTTCCGCCTGTCACTTTTCCGCTTTGCCCATCTTGCAGCACGGACTCGAGCATTGCGCCGAGGATTGGCCCAGGCGGTCTCGTAGCGTTGCTGATTGGACCGCCCCGGTCAGCGTCGCCTCCAGCGCGAACGAGGAGCCGTCCTTTTCCGTCTGTCGGCGTTGCCTGCGTTTCGGCCGCTTCATCTGGTCGTACATGATAGAATCTTAAACGTAGCCTTGGGCGCGGCGCTTTCTTCGCCTGCCCTGTAAGCGCCCTGTTGGAAAAACGTATGGCGGAAGTTGAGGAACGGGCTCATGGCAAAAATCCATTCGTTCACGCGCCCTATAGAGGCTGATATCGTCGATGCGTTCTGCGTGTTGCAGAAAGGGTTCACCGACCAGTTCGTCTACTATCGCAAGGACCGACCGGTGCGGTTTATGGGGCTAGGTCGTTGCATCGCGCTGCCGTCGCTGGAAGACGCCGACTGCGTGAAGGAGGGGCCGACGGCTCACGAACCTATCTTCTTCTCGTTCAACCGCTTCGACGCCGAAAATACCTGCATGCAGGACGAGCTGACCGAAGCGTTTCCCCGCTTGCGCTTTCTGCTTCCGGAAGTGGTGCTCATAGAAGACGAGTGCGGAACGTTTCTGCAGGTGAATTCACTGGCACCGGTGTACGGCGGTCGGGTGGAGCGCTTCGCACGTCAAGCCTGTGCGGCTCATCGGCGCGTGCGGCGGTCGGTCGAGTACGCGTTGGAGATGGACTCGCGGGATGAGTGGATAGACCATGTGGAAGAGGCGCTGCGCGCAATGGGCGCGGACTGCGGGGCGCAGGAGGAATGCGCCGCGCAGGACGGGAGTTTGGCTCCGAAGGTGCACAAAGTCGTTTTATCGCGGCGATTGGGGGTGCGGGCGAATGCCCCGTTCTCGTCGAAGGACCTGCTGGTGAACCTTATAGACGGGCCGTCGAAAGGGACGGTGCTGTTGTATCGCTACGCCGACGTGTTCTTCTGCGGGTGCACTCCCGAGCTGCTGGTGCGCAAGCAGGGCGAGCGGTTGGAGAGCATGTGCCTGGCGGGGACGGCCCCTACGGGAGCTAACGATGAGGAACGGGTACGGCTGGCGAAGGAGCTTTTGTCCGACGAGAAGAACCGCCGCGAGCACGACTTCGTGGTGCGGTTCATCCGCAACGTGTTCGACCGTACCTGCTACGATGTGGATGTCCCCGATGAGCCGGGAATCCTCGCCCTCACCAATATCCAGCATCTGTATACGCCGGCCCGGGCGATGCTGCTTGACGGCACCACCCTGTGGGACATGGTGGGCGATCTGCATCCCACGCCGGCGGTGGCGGGCACTCCCGTGGGCGAGGCTCGGTTGCTGATCAGACGCATCGAATCGTTCAACCGTGGCTTCTTCGCAGGTGCCTGCGGCTATATCGACGGTGCCGGCGACGGCGAGTTCTCGGTCGCTCTGCGTACCGGGGTGTTCGACGGCGAGCGGGGTTACGTATATGCGGGATGCGGCATCGTGCCCGGCAGCGACCCTGCATCCGAATACGACGAGATCGCGATGAAGCTGCAGACCGTCCTGAGCGCCTTCGACGGAGGGGCGGTATAGATGGAAAGGGCGAATCGTTGAGCGGTGAGGCTGCGCCGAAGGCAGGTGCGGTCGGGGACGGTGCTGAGGCGCAGGGGGAAGAAGCGGGAGTGTTTCACGTGAAACATTGGAGGTTGAAATGAAGGCAGATCCTCGGGCTACGGCTGCTTACCTGGGGGAATTCTTCAAACAGCTGGTCCGTTGCGGCGTACGTCATGTTGTCGTAAGCCCCGGTTCGCGTTCCACGCCGCTGGCTATGGCCGCATTCGAGCTGTCGCAGAGGCGCCCTGATCGGCTTCGGGTGACGGTGGACGTGGACGAGCGCGGGGCTGCGTTCGTGGCGCTGGGCATCGGGAAGGCTACGGGGGTGCCCGCTGCGGCGGTATGCACGTCGGGTACGGCAGTGGCGAACTGGTATCCGGCGGTGCTGGAGGCGGAATCGTCGCGGGTGCCGCTGCTGCTGCTTTCCGGGGACCGACCGCCGCAGCTGCAGGGTCTGGGCGCTCCGCAGACCTGCGACCAGCTGCACGCGTTCGGAAGCCACGTGCGTGCGTTCCGGCAAATGATGCTTCCCTCCGACGACCCGGCTGCCCTTGCGTTCGCCCGTCAGGCCGCCCTGGAGGCGGTGCTGCAAGCCCAAGGGGAGGCTGCAGCTCCCAAGCGCGTCGCCGGCGCGTGCAACGGCGGTCCCGTGCATCTGAACTTCCCCTTCGACGAGCCGTTGAAGCCGGACTTCTCGGCCTGGGATGCGGATACGGATCGCAGGTTCGAAAGCGATCCGGGCGCGACCGTGCGGATTGGCGCTCTACCCGGTTCGGGGTTAAGCGAGGGCTTGGGCGAGGAGGTCGCTGGGGCCGAGGGATCCATGGGGAAATCGATTGCGAGCGAGAGCCGTCTCTTCGGCGGCCTGCCGTCCGGGACGCCTCTGTCGCCGATTCTGTGGGCGCGAGGTACATTGGATTGCGCAGAGGCGGACAGGCTCGCGAAGGTGCTTTTGGACGTTGAGCGCCCTCTGGTGCTGGCAGGGGAGGGAACCTGCGCTACCGATGGGGAAGCGGCCACCATCCTGAATTGGGTCCACAGCTTTGGGCTTCCGCTTCTGGCCGACCCTCTGTCTGGTCTGAGGCGCTTCGGCGACCTGGCGGTTATCGACGGTTACGACAGCATCATCGGTACGGGGGGCGAGGCGCCCGAGAGCCTGCGGCCAACCCTGATCGTCCGCTTCGGCCGCTATCCGGTGTCGAAGAAGGCCACCCAGATGGCAGCCAGCACCGATGCGCTGTCTATCGTGGTTGACCGGCACGAGTCGCGCGACTTCAATGCCGGGACCGACTGCCTGGTTGCGTGCGACCCGGTGGATTTTGCGAAGGCGCTGACGGAAGCCCGTGATCGCTTGCCCGCCGAAGCGCCGGCTGGCGAGGAGTACCTGCAAGCGTGGCAGCAAGCGAACCGGCGGGCTGCTACTGCCCGAGATGCGATTTCCAGCGCCTCCGACCGCTGCCAGTTGGAGGGCGCTTACGTTCGCGCGGCCCTAGAGTTGGCTCCCGAGGGCTCGCTCGTGTTCGCCGCCAACTCCATGAGCGTGCGTGCCTTGGACACGTTCTATCCGAAGGGCCGCAAGCTCACCGTGTTGTGCAACCGCGGCTTGAACGGGATTGATGGAACCCTGTCGACGGCTATAGGGGCGACATTGGGGGCGGCCGTTGCGGGAATAGGCGCCCCCTGCAGCGTGTCCCCGGAAAAGCGGTCGGGCGATTCGGAATCGCTTGCGGCGGAGAGCTCTTTGGCGAAGGCCACCTTCATCGCCGGCGACCTTACGCTGCAGCACGATCTGAACGCCCTAGCGCTGCAGCGTGAGCTGCTGCGCGAGGGGGGCGCTCATGTCAGTCTGGTCGTCGTGCTTCTGAACAACAACGGCGGCGCCAT
>DBFAWQ010000186.1:0-2653 GCA_048242115.1 Eggerthellaceae bacterium | reverse complement strand
GTCGAGCCCTCGATGGCCGGGCCGTCCCGTCCCCACGACAGCTTCGCCGTGGCGGACGGCGCCTCCCGGTTCCGCGCCCTATGCGGGGAGCGGGGCCTGAAAGACGTGACGGCGACGGTGAGGATTGCCGGCGAGGAGCACGAGCTGACCCATGGGGCCATCGCGATCGCCGCGGTCACCAGCTGCACCACCGCCACGGACCCGGCCATGATGCTGGCCTGCGGCCTTCTGGCCCGCAACGCGGTAACTGCGGGGCTGGCCAGCAAGCCGTGGGTCAAGACCATCCTGGCACCGGGCAGCCGTGCCACGCAGCTGCTGTTGGAGCGCGCGGGCCTGACCGAGCCTTTGGCGCAACTGGGCTTTTTCACCTGCGGGTTCGGCTGCATGAGCTGCATCGGCAACTCCGGGCCGCTCATGGAGCCCATGCACCGCATCGCCGAGGACGTGGAGCTTGCCAGCGTGCTGTCGGGCAACCGCAACTTCGACGGGCGCATCTCGCCGGATGTGTCGCAGAACTACCTGATGGCGCCTGCCCAGGTGGTCGCCTATGCGCTTGCGGGCACGGTGGACGTGGACTGGGAGCGCGACCCGCTCGGCCGCGACGCCGAAGGGGCGCCTGTGTTCCTTCGCGACATCCTGCCCGACCCGGCCGAGCTGGAGGCGTTGGTGGGGCGGCTGGTGACGGCGGATCTGTACCGGGAAGGGTCGGCGGATTTGTACTCCGGGGACGATGCGTGGAAGGCGCTGGGGAGCGAGCCTACGGACACCTTCGCCTGGGACGAGGACTCCACCTACGTGCGCCGGCCCCCGTATTTCGACGGCATGGGGGTTGAGCCCGAGGCGCCCCAGCCTGTGGAGGGAGCGGCTGCCATCGGGTACTTCGGCGACTTCATCACCACCGACCACATCTCTCCGGCCGGGTCCATCGCGCCCGACTCTCCGGCTGCCCGCTACCTGGGCGAGCTGGGGGTGGCCTCCGAGGACTTCAACACCTACGGCAGCCGCCGGGGCAACCACGAGGTGATGATGCGGGGCACCTTCGCCAACGTGAAGCTGCAGAACAAGCTGGCCGAGGGCCGTCGCGGCGGATGGACTCGGGACGTGCTGCGCAATCAGGTGGACACCGTCTTCGACGCGGCGCAGCACTACGCATCCCACGAGGTTCCGCTGATGGTGCTGGCCGGCAAGATGTACGGCAGCGGCTCCTCGCGGGACTGGGCGGCGAAGGGTCCGGCGCTTCTGGGCGTGCGGGCCGTCATCGCCGAGAGCTTCGAGCGCATCCACCGGTCGAACCTGATCGGCATGGGCATCGTGCCCCTGCAGTTCCTGGAGGGGCAGAGCGCCGAGTCGCTGGGGCTGGCCGGGACGGAGGGATACACCGTGGCTCCCATCGACTTCGCGGACGGGCTGCCGAATCCCGCGGTGGTGGATGTGAGGGCCGAGCGTCCCGACGGCCCGGCGGTGGAGTTCCAGGCGAAGGTTCGGGTAGACACCCCCACCGAGGGGGAGTACCTGCGCCATGGCGGCATCCTTCAGTACGTGCTGCGCCAGCTGGCCTCCTAAGGGGTCCCGCCCTGCGCCGCTTCCCCGGCCGAAGGGCTTAAGGACTGACGTCAACTTGTGGAAACCCGCTTGCTTCGAGCGCCCGGCCGCGCACAGGTCCGGGCGCTCAGGTATAGTTGAAGGGTTACACAATGCATGCCGTACCGATCAAGCGAGGGATGATGGCACAATCAGGGTTCGACGCGCTCATCGAGGCGCTCAAGCAGTCGGGAATCAACATGGACGGGCGGTTCGACGCCGATCCGTCCGACGGGCCGTCGGGTTCCGGCGCGGCGACGGGCGCGGGTGCGTCCGGACCGAGGGCTCAGGGGGGTGGCAGTCCGTTCGGCGGTGCGCCCCGGGGGTCGCGGGGAGGGTCCGGTTCGGGTACCCCGCCGACGCCCCATATCGACTTCAACTTCGGGGATAGGTTCTCCAGCTGGTCGAAGAAGATGCTCGTGGCGGCGGCTATCGTGGTGGTCGTGGTGGCCCTGGCGGCCTACTGGTGGTTCCATCCGCCCATCAACATCCACAGCACCGACACGTGGATGTTCGTGGCCATCTTCATCCTGCTTCCGCTGTTCGTCTTCTTCCAGACCAAGTCGCGCAACTACAAGGAGGGCACCGCCAAGGTAAGCCCCAACGCCGGCAAGGCGAAGACGTTCAAGATCGTCTCCTTCGTGCCCGTCGCCATCGCGCTGCTGGGCGTTGTCGGGGCCGTGGCCTCCTTCTCGTTCATCCCGGGCAATGCGGCCCGCTACGCCACCGTGCTGCAGACGACCGACATGGACTTCGCGGAGGACATCCAGGAAGTGGATTACGACCAGATTCCCGTGATCGACCGGGCTTCCGCGATTCTGCTGGGCAACCGGGAGATGGGTTCCATCCCCGAGTACGTCAGCCAGTTCGAGGTGTCCACGCTGTACAGCCAGATCAACTACCAGGGCCATCCGGTGCGTGTGAGCCCGCTTGCCTATGCGGACCTGTTCAAGTGGTTCACGAACCGCGAGGGCGGCATCCCGGCCTATGCGCTGGTGGATATGACCACCCAGGACGCCGAGATCGTGCGTCTGGAAGACAGCCCCATCTATTACTCGCAGTCCGAGCCGCT
>DBFAWQ010000185.1:0-10774 GCA_048242115.1 Eggerthellaceae bacterium | reverse complement strand
CTGCTGGACCCCTTCCCGCGACCGGAGGACGGAGGAGCCCTATGAGCGACGAGATGCCTTTGAGGATGGCGGTCCTGTGCCCCTCCGAGATAGCGCGGCGGCGCTTCGCACCGGCCCTGGCCTCGGTTCCGGGCGCCGAGTACGCAGGCGTCGGCGTGGCCACGGCCCGGGAGCGCGGCGGCGACCCGCAAGAGGCCCGGGATCGGTCGGCCCGGCAGCGCGAGACGGCCGAGGAGATGCGGCAGGCCTTCGGCGGCCGGGTGTGGGAGAGCTTCGACGAGCTGCTCTGCGACCCCGCCATCGACGCCGTCTACATCCCGCTGCCCCCGGCCCTGCACTTCCCCTGGGCGCTGCGGGCCCTCGAGGCCGGCAAGCACGTCATGCTGGAGAAGCCCTTCGCCACCGACGCCCGCGACGCCGCCTGCCTGCTGGAGGAGTCCCGCAGGCGTGGGCTTGCGGTGCACGAGAACTACATGTTCGCCTTCCACTCCCAGATCGGCTACCTGATGCGGGCGCTTGCCGACGGGCTCGTGGGCGAGCTGCGGCTTGCGCGGGTGGACTTCGGGTTCCCCTTCCGCGGCGGCTCGGACTTCCGCTACGCGCCCGAGCTGGGCGGAGGGGCGCTTCTGGACTGCGGAGGCTACGCGCTGAAGCTGGCCGCCATGCTGGTGGGGCCGGGCGCGCAGGTGCAGGCGGCGACTGCCGGCTACGGGCGCGGTCTGGCCGTGGACCTGTTCGGAAGCGCCACCGTGGCGGGGGCGGGCGGCGTGGCCCAAATCTCCTTCGGCATGGACAACGACTACCGCTGCGACGTGGATCTGTGGGGCAGCACCGGCACGCTGCGAAGCGGCCGCATCCTCACCGCTCCCGCCGGCTTCGAGCCCGTGTTCGAGCTGAGGTGCAACGGAAACGTCGAAACGGTGCGGCTGGAACCCGACGACAGCTTCGCGAAATCCATCGAGCGCTTCCTCGCCTGCACGAAGGACCCCGCCCTGGCCGAGCGCCAGCGCGCCGAGATAGCCGCCCAAGCGCAGCTGGTCGAGCAGTTCCGCCAGCTGGCCAGCCTGGGCTGACCCCTCCCGCAGCCGCCCGACCCCGCTCTCTAGCGCGGCGCCGGCCCCCCGAGCAGCAGGCGGCGCCCTTCCCTAGCGGCCCTCGTCCGGGCGCAGCCTCGCCCGCGGGTGGGCGGCCAGGTACTCCTCGCGGATGTGGGCGCGGGAGACGTGGGTGTAGATCTGGGTGGTCGATATGTCCGAGTGCCCCAGGATCTCCTGGATGACGCGCAGGTCGGCCCCGCCTTCCAGCAGGTGCGTGGCGAAGGAGTGCCGCAGCGTGTGGGGGTGCAGGTTCGCAACCCCTATGGCAAGCCCCGCCCGCGCCACCACGCGATGCACGCTCTGGCGGCTGAGCCGGCCTCCCCGGGCGTTAAGGAACACGGCGGAGTTCACGGGCGTGTAGGGCTTCTGCAGCTGGCCGCGCCCCCGCTCCAGGTAGGCCTGAAGCGCCCGCAGCGCCGCCCCCGAGATGGGCGTGATGCGCTCCTTGCTCCCCTTGCCGAAGACGCGCAGGTACCCGTCGTCGAGCACCAAATCCCCCAGGTTCAGCCCCGAGAGCTCGCTCACGCGCAGGCCGCAGCCGTAGAGCATCTCCAGCATGGCGCGGTTTCGCAGGTCGGCCGGCTCGTCGCTGTCGGGAAGCGACTCCATGAGGACGTTCACCTGCTCGACGGAGAGCACGTCGGGAAGTCGCTCGGGCTTGCCCGGCAGCGGCACCGTGTCGGCCGGATTGTGCTTGGCAAGGCCCTCGCGCACCAGAAACTTGCAGAACCCCTTGATGGAGGAGACGTGCCGCTCGATGGAGGCCGGCGCGAAGCCCCGGGCGGCAAGATCGGCCTCATAGGCGATGATGGCGTCGCGATTCGCCGTGGAAAGGCCGCTGCCGTCGTGCTTCTCAAGGAAGGACTGGAAGTCCGCAAGGTCGCGGCCGTAGGCCTCCAGGGTACGAGACGAGGACCCGCGCTCGATGCGCAGGTGGGCCAGGTACTCCTCCAGGCACCGCTCGTCCTCGGCCGTCAAGGCCACCACCCTCTCCGCAGGCCCGAAACCTGCGAGGGCCCGCTACTGCTGCTGCTCCCCTGATTCTACCCGAGCGTCCCTTCGCTTCAGGGCGGCGCCCACGAAATCGCGGAAAAGCGGATGCGGACGGGTGGGACGGCTCTTGAACTCGGGGTGGCCCTGGGAGGCCACGAACCAGGGATGGTCGGCGATCTCGACCATCTCCACCAGCCGCCCGTCGGGGCTGAGGCCCGACAGCATAAGCCCCGCGCTCGCAAGCGCGTCGCGGTAGGCGTTGTTCACCTCGAAGCGGTGGCGGTGCCGCTCGTAGACGAGCTCCTCGCCGTAGGCGGCCGCGGCTTTCGTGCCGGGAACCAGCTTGCAGGCGAACGATCCCAGGCGCATGGTGCCGCCCTTGTCCTCCACGTCCTCCTGCTCGGGCATGAGATCGATGACAAGCGGCACCTCGGCCCGCTCGGCGGCCTCGCGCAGGGCCTCCGGGTCGGCCTCGGGGGCGGTGGCGGCTATCTCCTCGGCGAACTCGGCGGACGTGGCGCCCTGCAGCCCCGCCACGTGCCGCGCGTACTCGCAGACCGCCGCCTGCAGGCCCAGGCAGATCCCCAGGAAGGGAACGCCGTTTTCGCGGGCGAAGCGGGCCGCCTCGATCTTCCCCTCGAAAGCGCGCTGGCCGAAGCCGCCCGGCACCAGGATGCCGTCCATCTCCCCCAGCACCTCGGCCGCGCTCGAGGCGTCAAGCTCCTCCCCGTCCACCAGGTGCACGTTCACCTTCGCGCCGTCGTAGACCCCGGCGTGGCGCAGCGCCTCGATGACCGAGAGGTAGGCGTCGGGCAGGCTCACGTACTTGCCCACCACGGCGATGTCCACGTCCTTGCGGCAGAGCTTCTCGCGGTCCAGGAAGTCCTGCAGGGGCACCAGGTTGATGGGGGGCACCGGCAACCCCAGCCGCTCCAGCACCATGGCGTCGAAGTGCTGCGCGTACAAGTCGATGGGCACCTGGTAGATGGAGGGCGCGTCGGTGCAGGCGAGCACCGCCTTGGGGTCAACGTCGCAGAACAGCGCGATCTTGTCGCGGGTCTTCTGGGTGATCTCGTGGTCGCTGCGGCACACGATGAAGTCGGGCTGCACCCCCAGCGAGCGCAGCTCCTTCACCGAATGCTGGGTGGGCTTGGTCTTCACCTCGTGGGCGGCGGCGATGTAGGGCACAAGCGTCACGTGGACGAAGAGGACGTCGCCAGCTGGCCGCTCCTTCTTGAACTGGCGGGCCGCCTCGATGAAGGGCAGGCTCTCGATGTCGCCGATGGTGCCCCCGATTTCGGAGATGACGATGTGGGCCCCCGACTGGTCGGCGATGCGCCGCAGCCGCTCCTTGATGGCGTCGGTCACGTGCGGTATCACCTGCACGGTGCCGCCCAGGTAGTCTCCGCGCCGCTCGCGGGCGATGAGACTCTTGTAGATGCTGCCCTGGGTGAAGTTCGACTCGCGCGTGAGGTTCTCGTCGATGAAGCGCTCGTAATGGCCCAGGTCAAGATCGCCCTCGTGGCCGTCCTCGGTAACGAAGACCTCGCCGTGCTGGAAGGGGCTCATGGTGCCGGGGTCCACGTTGAGGTAGGGATCCATCTTCTGCATGGTGACCTTGTAGCCCCGGGCCTTCAGCAGGTGCCCGAGGGAGGCGGCCGTGATGCCCTTCCCGAGCGACGAGACCACGCCGCCGGTTACGAAGATGTGCTTTGCCATGTGAAGCCGCCTTTCCCGTCCCCAGGTCCTGGGCTGCACGGGTTTCCAGGCGGAAACGAGACCACGCCTGGAAACCGCTGCGCCGCTTCCGGTATTCCAAACGTATCGATATGTTACGCCCTGGTGAGCCCATCCCGCGAAGGGGCGGCTTCGGATTTACAAACCTTTAACGCAGCCCTTCCCCGTCAGCAGCCGCCCCGCGAAGGCGTACAATGAGACCCGGACGAAACCGACCGCTTGGGAGATCGCCATGGACTCAGCTTTGGGAAACGTGCTTCTGATAGCCAACCCCGCCGCACAGAACGGCAACGGCGAGCGCGCCATAGACCGCGTGCTCCCGCAGCTGCGGCAGGCCCTGGGCGACGAGTCGGTGGTGCTGGCAAGGACCGTCGGCCCCCACCATGCCACGGACCTGGCGAAACGCGCCGAAGGGGCCGATACCGTGGTGGCTCTCGGCGGCGACGGCGTCATCCACGAGATAGCCAACGGCCTCATGCAGCGCGACGAGGCGAAACGGCCGGCCCTAGGGGTGATTCCCGTGGGCTCCGGCAACGACTTCGCCCGCAGCCTGGGGGTATCCTCCGACGTCGCACGCGCCTGCGACCAGCTGCTGAACGGCCTGCCGACGCCCATCGACATGGGGCACGTGAACGGCCAGTGGTACGTGGAAACGCTCTCCTTCGGCCTGGACGCGGCCATAGCGCTGGACACCGTGGAGCGTCGCAAGAAAACCGGCAAGTCCGGCACGGCGCTGTACATGGAAAGCGGGTTCGACCAGCTGATCAACCACCTCGACAGCTACGGCTACACGGCATCCTTCGACGGAGGCGAGCCGGTATCGGGGCAGTCCATAACCTTCGCCGTGCAGAACGGACCCTACTACGGGGGCGGCTTCAAGATATGCCCGGAGGCGAAGCTGGACGACGGGGCGCTGGACGTGTGCATCGCGCACCCGCCCATCGGCATGATGAAGGCCATCTACCTGTTCCTGCGTGCGAAGAACGGCGGCCACACGGGCTTTCGCAACATCGAATCGCTGCGGTGCACCGCCGCCCATATCGAGTTCGACCGTCAGCCGCCGGCCCAGGTGGACGGTGAGAAGATCGAGAGCCGCACCTTCGACGTACGCCTGGAGCCGGCGTCCCTGCGGGTCGTCATGCCGAGGGAGCGCTAGAGCCCCCTCGGCACCCGGCAACATCCCTAGGACGCCAGCATCCCCTTGATGCGCTCCACCGCCTCCACCGTGGCCTCCGCATCGCCGAAGGCCGTGAGGCGGATGTAGCCCTCGCCCGCCGGACCGAAGCCGGCGCCGGGGGTGGTGATGACGTTGGCCTCTTCCAAAAGCTTCTGGAAGAATTCCCACGACCCCATGCCGTCGGGGGTCTTGCACCAGATGTAGGGGCTGTTCACGCCGCCGTAGACCGTAAGGCCAGCCTCGGCCAGGCCCTCCTTGAGCACCCGCGCGTTGCGCCGGTAGTAGTCCAGCGTCTCTTCCACCTGGCGCTCGCCCTCGGGGCTGTAGACGGCCTCGGCGCCCCGCTGGATGACGTAGCTCGCCCCGTTGAACTTCGTGGTCTGGCGGCGGTTCCACATGTCGTGCAGGCTCTGGCCCCCGCGCACGAGCGCCTTGGGAACCACGGTGTAGCCGCAGCGGGCGCCCGTGAAGCCGGCGGTCTTCGAAAACGACCGGAACTCGATGGCGCACTCCTTGGCGCCGGGGATCTCGTAGATGGAATGGGGCACGTCGTCCTCGGCGATGAAGCGCTCGTAGGCGGCGTCGAACATGATGACCGCATCGCTCTCGCGCGCGTAGTCCACCCACGTCTTCAGCTGGTCGAAGGTGAGCGCCGTGCCCGTGGGGTTGTTCGGCGAGCACAGGTAGATGATGTCCACCGGCACCTCGGGAAGCGCCGGGCAGAAGCCGTTCTCGGCCGTCGTGGGCATGTAGACGAGCTTCGTCCAGCCCTGGGCGGCCTCGTCGTAGTCGCCGGCGCGCCCGGCCATGGCGTTCGTGTCCACGTACACCGGGTACACCGGGTCGCACACGGCTACCACGTTGTCCTCGTCGAAGAGGTCGCCTATGTTGCCGCAGTCGCTCTTCGCGCCGTCGGAGATGAACACCTCGTCGGCCTCGATATCGATGCCCCGTCCCGCGAAGTCGCGCCCCACGATGGCCTCGCGCAAAAAGCCGTAGCCCTGCTCGGGCCCGTAGCCGTGGAACGTCTCGGCCGCGGCCAGGTCGTCCACGGCGGCGTGCATGGCCTCGATGACGGCCGGCGCCAGGGGACGCGTCACGTCGCCGATGCCCATGCGGATGAGCTTCGCGTCCGGATGCTCCTGCTGGTAGGTCGCGGTGCGCCGCGCGATGTCGGCGAACAGGTAGCTGCCGGGAAGCTTCTGGTAGTTCTCGTTGACCTTTGCCATGAAAGCGGTCCTTCCTCGCTCGTTACTTGTGGTAGTAGCGGTGCTGCTCGTACTTCGGCTCGCAGCATACGTTGATTCCCAGCGTCCGGTAGAGCTTCTCGTCGGTGGCGGAGATGATCACGCTGAAGTAGGCGTCGCAGCCCCGAAGCTCGTCCACGTGCTCCATGAGCTTGGCCGCAAGCGGGCTCTTCGCGCTGGAAACCGACAGGGCCAGAAGCGTCTCGTCGGAGTGCAGGCGCGGGTTCTTGCTGTGGAAATGCTCGGTCTTCAGGTGGCAGATGGGCTCGATGACCTCGTCGGTGATGACGTTGACGTCCTCGATGCCCGCGAGCGCCTTCAGCGCATTCATGAGCAGCGTGGAGGCGGCCCCCAGAAGCGTGGAGGTCTTGCCGGTGATCACGCGCCCGTCGGGCAGCACCATGGCAGCGGCGGGAAGGCCCGTGGTCTCCTCCTTCAGAAGCGCCGCCGAGCGGGCCGGGAAGAACGAGGTGGTGACGTCGGCCTGGCTCATGAGCATCTCCAGCTTCTTCACCAGCTCCTCGCCGCAGCCGCTGCGCTTGGCCTCCACGGCGGTCTGGAAGTAGCGGCGCACGATCTCCATCTTCGCGGCGTCGCGCACGGCCTCGTCGTCGGTGATGGCGTAGCCGGCCATGTTCACGCCCATATCCGTGGGCGAGCGGTAGGGGCTCTCCCCCGCGATGCGCTCGAACATGGTCTTCAGCACCGGGAAGATCTCCACGTCGCGGTTGTAGTTGACCGTGGTCTCGCCGTAGGCGTCCAGGTGGAAGGGGTCGATGATGTTCGAGTCGTCCAGATCCACCGTGGCCGCCTCGTAGGCGATGTTCACCGGATGCTTCAGCGGCAGGTTCCACACGGGGAACGTCTCGTATTTCGCGTAGCCCGCCTGCACGCCGCGCTTGTGCTCGTGGTAGAGCTGCGAGAGGCAGGTGGCCATCTTGCCCGAGCCGGGGCCCGGGGCGGTCACCACCACGAGCGGGCGCGTGGTCTCCACGTAGTCGTTGCGGCCGTAGCCCTCGTCGCTGACGATCCGGTCGATGTCGTAGGGGTAGCCAGGGATCGGGTAGTGAAGGTAGTGCTTGATCCCCAGGGCATCCAGGCGCCGGCGGAAGGCGTCGGCGGCGGGCTGGTTCTCGTACTGGGTGATGACCACGCTTCCCACCAGAAAGCCCATGGAGCGGAAGATGTCCATGAGCCGCAGCACGTCCTCGTCGTAGGTGATGCCCAAGTCGCCGCGCACCTTCGATTTCTCGATGTGGCCGGCGTTGATGGCGACGATGATCTCCACGTCGTCTGAGAGCTGCTTGAGCATGCGGATCTTGGAGTCGGGCTCGAAGCCGGGCAGCACGCGGCTGGCATGGTAGTCGTCGAAGAGCTTGCCGCCGAACTCCAGGTACAGCTTGCCGCCGAACTGGTCGATGCGCTCGCGGATGCGCTCGGCCTGCATGGATATGTACTTCTGGTTGTCGAATCCCTCTTTCATGGGCAGGCCGGCTCCTTCCGTCCAATCCTGACGCAACCGTGAAAGTATACCGCAGCCCCGCCGTCCCCCGGATTCGCATTGACAGATTAGCCGAGTCATTCCATCATGGGTCGGGAACATGCCGGCACCGAGCCGGACCGTAGCTGATTGGAGAGCCGATGCGCACGATACACTGCCTGAACAACATCTCGAAGAAGGGCACCGACCTTCTTCCCGCCGACTACGCGCTGGCCGACTCGGCCGAGGGGGCCGCGGGCATCCTCGTGCGCAGCGCCGACATGCACGCCATGGACTTCGACCCCGAGCTGCGCGCCATCGCCCGGGCCGGCGCCGGGGTGAACAACATCCCGCTGGAGCGCGCCGCCGAGGAGGGCATCGTGGTGTTCAACACGCCCGGGGCCAACGCCAACGCGGTGAAGGAACTCACGCTGTGCGCCCTTCTGCTGGGAAGCCGCGGCATCGTGGAGGGCGCCCAGTGGTGCCGCGACAACGCCGGCGACCCGAACATTGCGAAATCCGCCGAGAAGGCGAAGAAGGCCTTCGCGGGCCACGAGATCCTGGGCAAGAAGCTCGGGGTGGTGGGTCTGGGCGCCATCGGGGCGGAGGTGGCAAACGCCGCCGTCGACCTGGGCATGGAGGTGTACGGCTTCGACCCCTACGTCTCTGTGGGCGCGGCGTGGCGGCTGAACAGCGACGTGCGCTACATGGAGTCGCTCGCCGACCTCATGGCCGTGTGCGACTACGTCACCGTCCACGTGCCGGCCATGGAGTCCACCAAGGGCATGATCAGCGCCGAGATGCTCGCCAAGGCGAAACCGGGCTGCGTGGTGCTGAACTTCTCCCGCGACACCCTGGTGGACGACGACGCCATGGCGGCTGCCCTTGCCGAGGGGCGTGTGGCCCGCTACGTCACCGACTTCGCCACGCCGGCGGTCATGGCCATGGAGCACACCGTCGTCCTTCCCCACCTGGGCGCCTCCACCGAGGAGGCCGAGGACAACTGCGCCGTCATGGCGGTAAAGGAGCTTGCGGACTACCTGGACAACGGCAACATCCGCCATTCGGTGAACTACCCCGACTGCGATATGGGGACGGTGCCCGAGGGCCTGCGCCGCATCGCCGTGCTGCACGAGAACATCCCGGGCACGCTCATGCGCATCACCCAGGTGTTCGGCAACGCCGGCGTGAACATCGAGAACGTCACGAACAAGGCCAAGGGCACCTCGGCCTACACCCTCATCGACGTCGACGCCGGCAACCCGGGGCACCCCGACGACGCCATCGACCAGCTGAAGGCCATCGAGGGCGTCCGCCGCGTCCGCATCGTGAGGTAGGCGGTCGACCCGCAGCTCCCTTAGGTGCGGGTCGGAAGGCTCCGTGCTTCAAACAGTCCTGAGCTCGCACGAAACGTCCACTGGACGTTTCGGCTCGTGCGGAACTGCGCGCGGAGCCTTCCGACCCGTGCGCAGCGCTATGGTCAGCATGTCAGGGCCTCGCGCCCCGCGCCTAGGGGACTCACAGACCTACTAGGCGACCTTTAGGCCCGCACCCACAGGCCGGTCTTGCCGCCGTCCTTGCGCAGAAGGCGCACGTCCATGATCTCCATGCCGCGGTCCACCGCCTTGCACATGTCGTAGACCGTGAGGCACGCCACGGACGCGGCCGTGAGCGCCTCCATCTCGATACCGGTCTTGCCGGTGACGCCGCAGGTGGTGGTCACGTGGATGCCCACGCGGCCGTCCGCGCGCTCCCCTTCGAAGACCGGGTCGCACTCAACCTTCGCCTTCGTGATGTTCAGCGGGTGGCACATGGGGATGAGGTCGCTCGTGCGCTTCGCCGCCATGACGCCGGCCACCCGGGCGCAGGCGAGCACGTCGCCCTTCGCCGCCTTGCCGTCCACGATGAGCGCCAACGTTTCGGGATGCATGGCGATGAAGCCCTCGGCGATGGCGATGCGCTCGGTATCGGGCTTGGCGGACACGTCCACCATGCGCACGTCGCCCTTCTCGTCGATATGGGTGAGCGTCTGTTCGGTCATGGGTCTCCTCTCGGGGGTGACGGGTAAAGGGTCTCTGCTGCGAACGGGCGCTCAGCCGCCGATCTGGGACATCTTGCGGTCGGTGCCCACCTTGTCGTGGTGGTCGTCGGGCTTGGCGCCTATGGCCGTGAGCAGCGTGTCGCGCACGCCGCCGGCCCCCTGCGTGCGCAGGGCCTCCCGCACGTCGTACTCGGTATCGCTGAACAGGCACGGGCGGATCTTGCCGTCCGCGGACAGCCGAAGCCGGTTGCATTCGCTGCAGAAATGGCGCGACAGGGGGCTTATGAAGCCGACGGTGCCCTGGGCGCCCTCGAACTCGAAGTAGCGGGCGGGCCCCCAGCCCGACGGCCTGTGCTTCTGGGCCGGCACCAAGGGAGGCAGCCCCTCCGCGCGCGCCTGCTCGTTGATGGTCTCCAGAAGCTCGTCGCAGGTAATCACGTCCTGGCGCCCCCATCCGGTGCCGTCGGCGCCCGAGCTCTCGCCCACGGGCATGTACTCGATGAACCGGATGTGCAGCGGTCGGTCCAAGGACATCTTCGCGAAACCCAGATAGTCCTGGTTGAGGCTTCGCACCGCCACGGCGTTGATCTTCACCGGCTCGAAGCCCGCGGCCAGCGCCGCGTCGATGCCGTCCAGGGTCTGCTGCAGCTTCCCGCAGCGGGTGATCCGGGCGAACTGCTCCTCGTCGAGCGTGTCCAGCGAGATGTTCACCCGGGAGAGACCGGCGCGCTTCAGGTCCTCGGCCATGGCTGGCAACAGCACCCCGTTGGTGGTCATGGCGATGCTCTCGATGCCCGGAATGGCGTTGAGCTCGGCGATGAGCTCAGGCGTGCCCTTGCGCACGAGCGGTTCACCACCCGTCAGGCGCAGGCGGCGGATCCCCAGCTTCGCCGCCTCGCGCACGATTTCCACTATCTCGTCGTAGGCGAGGATTTCATCGTGCCCCATGAGCTCCACACCGCCCTCGGGCATGCAGTAGATGCAGCGGAAGTTGCAGCGGTC
>DBFAWQ010000184.1:0-4589 GCA_048242115.1 Eggerthellaceae bacterium | reverse complement strand
CAAGGCTTGAAGCGATGCCGGAAGGACGAAAAGTGAGCCGGGCATCGCACAACTCGAGTTTCATCCCTCGACCAACCACCGCTCTGACCAGGAGTTTTCCACTATTTCACCAGGTCAGAGCCGAGGGACGAAACTTGAGTTGTGCGATGTCGCTCCGTCGCAGGTGGACGACGCCCTACTCGTAGCGCAGGGCCTCGATGGGGTTCAACCGGGAAGCCTTCAGGGCAGGGGCCAGGCCGAACACCAACCCGATGACCACGGAGAACGCCACCGCCACCAGGCAAGCGGGCACGCTCACGAACACGGGGATGCCCATCACCGAGGACAGCAGGTAGGAAAGCCCGATGCCGGCCGCCACGCCCAGGATGCCGCCGATGAGCGTGAGTACGGACGCCTCGGTCAGGAATTGCAGGCGGATGCGCGAGCGGCTGGCGCCGATGGCCAGCTTCAGGCCGATCTCGCGGGTGCGCTCGGTCACCGACACCAGCATGATGTTCATGACGCCGATGCCGCCCACCAGAAGCGAGATGCCCGCAATCCACAGCAGCTGGTCGTTGGCGGATTTCGAGAGGTTCTGCAGACTGGCAGCCTTGTCAAGCAGGTTGTCGGCGGCGTAGGCGTAGTCGTCCGAGGTCACGGCATAGGCGTTCAGGGCCTCGGCCACACCGTTGCCCGCCACGGTCATCTCGTCGACGCTTGATGCGCGCACGGCCACGGAATGGGGCTCGTCGTAGCGGAAGGCCACCTCCCAGCTTTCCAGCGGAATGTAGACGGTACCGGCGGTCGAGGCGCTGTACAGGCGGTACTCCTCGATGCTGTTGATGACGGGCTCCGTGGAGACGTCTTTCGCCGTAATGCCCACCACCACGAAGGGCTCGCCCTTCACCTCGATGATGCTGCCCAGAGCGTCCTCGCCTCCGAACAGGGACGACGCAGTCTTCTGATCCACCAGCGCCACCTTGCGATGCGCCGCGCGGTCCTCTTCGGTGAAGTCGCGCCCGCGGGTGACGGTGGAACCGACCACGCCCAGGTAGCGCTCGTCGATGCCGTAGAGGTTGCCCATGAACTGGATGCGCCCGAAGGAAACGGAGTCGCCGCCGCTGTTGGAGCGGAAGAGCGCAACCGCGTCCACCCCGTCCAGAGCGTCCAGCTGCTCGCGGAAGGCAGAGTCGACGGTGCGTACGGACGCGGGGATGGCCATGTAGGAGAACTCCACGGGGTTGCCGTCCTGGGACAGGCGCACGTTCACCACGTTGTTGCCGGCGCCCACTAGGTTGTCCTTGATCTGCTGGTTCGTGCCGTTGATGGTGGAGACGATGGTGATGATGGACGCAATGCCGATGATCACGCCCAGCATGGTCAGAAACGAGCGCATCTTATGGGTCCACAGGCCCTGGAGCGCAAGGGAAATGCTCTCGAGCATAGCCGGCCCCTCCTAGTACACCATCAGGTCTTCGTAGGAGCCCGAAGTGGTCTGGGCACCTTCGAACACGTCGGAACCGTAGGGAAACGCGACGGACTCGTCCTGGTCGAGGCCGGCCTTTATCTCGGTAAGCTCGCCCCACAGGTCGTTTCCGATGGTCACGTAGCGCTTCTGCAGAAGCCCCTCCTCGTCAGCCACGTACACGTAGGGCTGGCCGTCCTCGTAGCGAATGAACATGTTGGGAAGGTAGCGGGCGTCTGCGGGATCTTCGGAGCTGAGCGTCACCTCCACGTAATCGCCCTCCGGGAAGGCCGCATCGTCGGGCAGGGCGATGATGACGCTGTACAGCGACGTCTCGGTAGTGCCGAAGCCGTAAGACTCAGAGCCGTTCGGCTGCGTGCCGATGGACCGGACGGTACCCTCGCAGCTAAGACCCGTATTCCACGACATCACCGACACGGTGTCGCCCGGGGCAACGGTGTCACGGTCGAACTCGGAGACGGAGGCGTCCACCAGCATGCCGCCGCCGGCCGACACCACCAACGCCGGATTGCCGGCTCCCGGATACTGCTGGGCGGTCACCACGCGGCCGGATTCCTTAGCCACGATGGTGCCGTCCCCCAGCTCGGCGGCCTTGCGGCGGTAGTCCAAATCGGCCAGGTCCGCATCGGCCTCAAGTTTCTGCGCGCGCCGCTCCTCGTCGGCGATGAGCGCGGCCAGCTGGGCCTTCGGGTAGGCGGCGGACAGAAGCTCCTGCACCCGGGCGATGTCGCGGTCCAGGGCTTCCAGGGCCTCGGCATGGGTCTGAGCGTCGGCCAGCTCTGCCTCGTCGGGGTCCAGCGGCTGCAACGGCTCCGCTTCGAAGAACGACCAGCGCACATCCGCCGAAGCAGACGCCGCGGCCGTCCCGCCCGGCTGCGAGTCCGCAGAAGCGCCCGCACCGGATGCGCCCTCCCCCGACGTCGCCGTCGCCCGCGAGATGCGCATGCCCGTGTAGCCCATGGGCATGCCGTCCACCGCGTCCACGAACACCACGTAGGCCACATCGGCGCCGGCCGCGTCCAGCAGCTCGGCAGCGGAGACGTCGCCCTGGTCAAGCGTCACGTAGCGGGGGCTCTCCTCGGTGAAGTCGCCCAGGGGAAGCTCCGGGTAGCGCACGGAAGGCTCCACGGCCTGGGCCTCCAGCTCCTCGCGCTGGGCCGTAAGCGACGCGAGCTCGCTTTCCAGGCCCTCGCTCACCGTGGCCTTGCGCAGACGCTCCAGCTCGCGCCGGGACTCGGAGAGCTCCAGCTTGCGCTTCTCGGCAGCGATGCGGGCCTTCTCCACGTCGATCTTCGTAAGCGAGGTATCGTAGGTGGCCAGCACATCGCCGGCCTCGACCGTGTCGCCCTCGGCCACGCGCATCTCGGCGATGGTCTGGGTGTCGGACAAAAACACCTTCTGCATGCGGTCGGCCCGCACGCTGCCCGAAAGCGTGCTGCCCCCGAAGTAGAAGCCGCTTTGGGCCACCTGCTCCACCGGGTACACCGGCACCGGCTTGGTGGACAGCTGCCGGGCGAAGAACAGGCCTCCCACCAGCGTCACAACGGCAACGGCCACGATGGCGGCCGCCAGGCAGATCTTAGCCGCGGAAAGGCGCCTACTCATGATGCCTCCTCGCCGCGTCGCGGGCGTAACCAGGAGCGCTCGTGCCGTGGTGGGCGCGCCGGACGCCGGGAAGGGCCTCGCCCTCCACGAACAGCCCGTCGCGCAGATGCATGACGGAATCGGCGCAGCGGGCCACGTCGGCGTCGTGGGTGATCATGACGATGGTGGCCCCGTCGCGGTGCAGGTCGTCGAAAAGCTCCATGATGGCCTGGCCCGATGCGGAATCCAGAGCGCCTGTGGGCTCGTCGGCCAGCACCAGGCGCGGGTTCGTCACCACGGCCCGTGCGATGGCCACCCGCTGGCTCTGGCCGCCGGAGAGCTGATCGGGCCGATGGTTCATGCGGTCGGCCAGCCCCACCCGCTCCAGCGCCTCCTGGGCGCGCCGGCGCCGCTCGGCCTTCCGCACGCCGCCGTAGAGCAGCGGCAGGGCCACGTTGTCCAGGGCCGTCAGCTTCGGCAGCAGATGGAACGACTGGAAGACGAATCCGATGTCGCGGTTGCGCAGGCGCGAGAGCTCCTTGGGCGAGCAGGCGGTGACATCGCGCCCGGCGAAGGTGTAGGATCCCGCCGTGGGCACGTCCAGGCAGCCGATGAGGTTCAGAAGCGTGGTCTTGCCCGAACCAGACGGCCCCATGATGGCCAGGTAATCGCCCTCGTCCACGGCCAGGTCCAGCCCGCGCAGGATGAGGATGCGCTCGGAGGCGCGCTGCACCTCTTTGCGGATGTCGTGCATCTCAAGCAGCATGGCCGACCCCCTAGCGCACGATGGCCACGGAGCCCGCAGCCGCCGGTGCCGGTCCCGACGACGAGAGCTTGTCCGCAGTCGAGGCGTCCAGGGTCTGCGCCGGCTCGTCGGCCGCGTCGGCGGTACCTTCGGCGTCCAGGCCCTCGGCATCGCCGAAGTCGCCGGCCGCGCCTTGGCCGCCCATCAGGCCCGCTTCGGCTTCGGAGTCCATCACGCCCTCCACGAACCCGATGCCCCCCGCCACGTCGGCTTCGAACCCTCCCATGGCGCCCCACTCCGCTACGATGTAGACGTGCTGGCCCACCACCAGCCCCTCCGTGGAGTCGAGGACCACGTAGAAGGGGTACTTGGTGGACTGGGACGGGTCGTAGTAGTTGTTGTTCTGCTGCAGGGGCTTGTCGGTCTCCACAGCGGTGACGATACCGCTCCATTCGCCGTTGCCGGTGCGGGCGCGCACGGTCACGGCCATGCCCTCGTAGAGCTCGGCCAGGTTCGCCTCGTCCACGCTGCCCATAACCCGGATATCGCTGGTCTTTGCAATGACGATGAAGGCGCCGGACGCCCCGTCGGAGGGCCCGTAGCCCGAGTCGTAGTAGTCGCCGCCGGAGGAGGTGGAGCTGCCATCGTTCACGGAGCGCACGGTGCCGTCGGTGGGGCTGAGCACGTCGGCATCCTCGACCAGGGCGCGCAACTGCTCGATCTCGCGCTCCTTGGCCTGGATGCGGTACTCCTCCTCCATGATGGAGGTCTCCTTCTCCTGGATCTCCAGGGAAT
>DBFAWQ010000183.1:0-5750 GCA_048242115.1 Eggerthellaceae bacterium | reverse complement strand
GGGCTGAGCGGTTCCGCAGCGGCGAAGGGTGATGGGTCATGGTAGCCGTGCGAGCGAGGACAAGCGAAGCCCCTCCGCCGCAACCGCCAATGCGCGCGGGGACCTTCTGGTGGGAAAGGAACGTTGTGAAGAAGTTTTTGCTGATGAACGGGCCTAACTTGGATATGCTCGGGGTTCGGGAGCCCGGGGTGTACGGCAGCCGCAGCTTGGGCGACCTGGAGGCGTTCGTGGCGGAGCATGCCGCTTTGCGGGGGGCTGGGTTGGATTGCTTCCAGTCCAACAGCGAAGGCGAGCTGGTGGAGAAGATCCACGACGCCCGGGGTATGTACGACGGCATCGTCTACAACCCGGGGGCTCACACGCACTACTCCTATGCCTTGCGCGACGCTATCGGAGGCATTGACGTGCCCTGCGTCGAGGTGCACATCTCCGACGTGGACGCTCGGGAACCCTTCCGCGCCGTGTCGGTGATTGCGCCGGCCTGCGTGGCTCAGGTGAAGGGCCGCGGATTTCAGGGCTACTGCGACGGGCTGGACATCCTGCTTGCCGGTGCTACCGAGCGGCTGGGGGAGGGCTACGAGCGGAGCTGCGTTCCGGGTCAGGTGGTTTTGCCGTCCGGTTCGCCGCAGGCGGTGCGCTTGGCGGCTGAGGGGGCCGTGCTTGATTCGGCTGGCGTGGAGGGGTCTGATGCGGAAGGGGTGCTGGGGCTTGCTCCGGCACCGGAGGACGAGCTTGCGGTCCTTGGGAACGTTGCGGCGCCGAATTCTCCCAACGAGCATCCCGATTCGTCCTGTCGTCTGAATGCGCTGCGTTCGTGCATGGTCGAGCAGGGGCTGGGGGCGTTCCTCGTGCGCGACACCTCCAACATCCGCTACTTCACCGCCTTCGACGGCGTGTTCGACGACGAGCGGGCCCACGGGCTGTTCGTGTCCCCGGACGAGGCCGTGCTGCATACCGACTCCCGCTACAGCGAGGCGGCCCAGACGGCGGCGCAGCGGGCGGACGGCGTCGTGAGAGTGGACTGCTCGCGGCAGGGCCACGGGGCGTTTGCCCTGGGATGCGTGCGGGAGCTCTGCGAACGGGTTCGGCCCGACGTGGTCCAATGCGGGACGGCGTTTCCCCTGGGGATAGAGGACTCCATGAGCCTGGCCGAGTACCGCACGCTCGAGAGGGGGGCCGTCAACGCGGCCGAGCCCGGCGAACTTCCCCTGGCCGTCTTCCTGCAGGAGACTTCGGATGCGGTGCTGAAGCTGCGCGCGGTGAAGGACGGCGGCGAGGTGGCGCGTATGAGGGCCGCCCAGGCCATCACCGACGCAGCATTCTCCCATATCGTCGGGTTCATGCGCCCGGGTATGACCGAGCGCCAGGTGCAGCTGGAGCTGGAGTCGTTCATGCTGGCCCATGGCGCCGAGGGCCTGGCCTTCGCTTCCATCGTGGCCGCAGGGCCCAACGGGGCGAGCCCCCATGCCATCCCTGGGAACACGGTGCTCGAGGCCGGCCAGTGCGTGGTGCTGGACTTCGGCGCCCGGGCCTTCGGCTACTGCTCGGATATGACCCGGACCGTCTTTCTGGGGCAGCCTACCGAACCCATGCGGGCCGTCTACCAGGCCATCCGCGAGGCCAACGAGGCGGTGGAGGCGGCGCTGCGGCCCGGCGTCACCGGCGCGGCCATGCACGAGCTGGCCGAGCAGGTGCTGGCCGACCACGGCTTCGGCGGCAAGATGGGCCACGGGCTCGGCCATGGCGTGGGGCTGGACATCCACGAGCTGCCGAACCTCTCGCCCCGCAATCCTGATCCGCTCGTGGCTGGCAACGTGGTCACCGTGGAGCCGGGCGTCTACCTGCCGGGCGAGTTCGGCATGCGCTTGGAGGACTTCGGCGTGGTCACCGCGGAGGGCTTCGACGTGTTCACCCGCTCTGCCCACGACATGGTCGTGCTCTAGGAGCGCCGGACCGTGGCGGAGGGCGCGCGCATTCTGGTCGTCGAGGACGACGGGGCCATCAACGCGGTGGTCTGCTCCTTCCTGGGAAAGAAGGGCGCGCTGTGCACGGCGGCCTTCTCGGGGACGGAGGGGCTGCTTCGCATGGAACGGGAGCCCTTCGACCTGGTCATCACCGACCTCATGCTTCCCGGGGCTACGGGGGAGGCCGTGGTGGCCGCCGCTGCCGAGCGTTCGGTTCCGGCCATCGTGCTGTCGGCCCGCAGCGCCGTAGCCGACCGGGTGGAGCTTTTGCGCCTGGGGGCCGACGACTACCTGGTGAAGCCCTTCGACCTGGAGGAGCTGCTCGCCCGCTGCCAGGCGGTGCTGCGTCGGCGCGCAACGGCAGTCGGTCCCGCGCTCCAAGCAGAGGCAGCCCCGGTGCTGCGCTTCGGGCTTTGGGAGCTGGACGAGGCCGGGCGCACCCTCACGGCAGCGGGCGTCCCCGTCCGCCTCACGCGCACCGAGTTCCAGATGGTCCGCCAGCTCATGGGCTCGCCGGGGCGCGTCCATACGAAAGCGGCCCTCTCGTCGGCCGCGGCGGGGGGCGCCGACGCCCTGGAGGACAAGACCGTGGCCACCCACATAGGCAACATCCGCGCCAAGCTGAAGGGGACCGGCACCGAGGACTACATCGAGACCGTGTGGGGCGTGGGGTTCAAGCTTGCGGAGCGCTGAGGGCCTCCCGTTCGCGAAATCTTGGAACAATCTTGGAACTTCGCCGAAGGTTCCTGGGACCTCTCCCTCTAGACTGGACGGCACAGCCTGAAGTTCGGGGAAGGAGGCGGCCATGGAAGCGCTGCGCTGCACGGGGCTCACGCGGGAGTTTCGCGGCCGGCGGGTCGTGGACGACGTGAGCCTGGCGCTTGAGCCGGGCCAGGTCTTGGGGCTCGTGGGCCGCAACGGCGCCGGCAAGTCGACCCTGCTCAAGATGATGGCGGGTTTCCTCGCGCCCACGGCGGGGACCGTGGCAGTGCGCGGCCGGCAGCTGGCGCCATGCCAGACGAGCGACCGTTTGGGGTTCCTCATAGAGCATCCCGCGGTCAACACGGCGCTATCGGGGTTCCAGAACGTCATGATGCGCGCCATCGCCCAAGGGCTCGCCGACCCGAAGGCTGCCGCCGCCGAGGCGCTGGCGGCGGTCGGTCTGGAGGATGCGGCGGCCGATCGGGCAAAAGGCTACTCCGTCGGCATGAGGCAGCGGCTGGGACTGGCCTTGGCCCTGGTGGGCAAGCCGGACGTGCTGCTGCTGGACGAGCCCTTCAACGGACTCGACCCGGAGGGGGTGCGGCGGCTGCGGCGCATCGTGGCCTTTCTGGCCGAAACCCGTGGCGTGGCGACCATCGTGAGCTCCCTCGTCCTCGACCAGCTCGACCGCATGGTCACCGACTACGCCGTCCTGCGCGACGGGCGCCTGGTGCGCCGGGCAAGCGCCGAGGAGGTGGCGGCCGAATGCATGGACTGCCTGCTCCTTCGCACGCCTGATGCTCCCCGGGCGCTCGCGGTGCTTCAGCGGGCGCTGCCGAAGGCGTCCTTCGCGGTCATGGCCGACGACTCCATCCGCATCGGGCGCGGGCCGTCCCCGGAGGAAGTGGGGCGCATCCTGCTTGCCGAGGGCGTACCCGTAAGCGGGCTTTCCGTCCACGCCCGCGACATCGAGGACTACTTCGTCGAGCTCATGGAAGGGAAGGTCCCGGCCGTGCCCGGTTCCGCTCGGCCGGCCGCAGGATGCAAGGAGGTGGGTTAGATGCTTTCCATGGTGCGTGCCCGCTGGTACGGTTTCGTCCGGACGCTGCCGTTCTGGAGCTCGCTGGGCCTGCTGTTCGTCATCGCGTCCATCTCGGCCGGCTCGTTTATCCAGGGGCAAAGCGCCTCTGCCGGGGACTTGCTGGGCGTGTTCCAGGCGGTTCCCGTCGCCCCTTACCTCGTCATCTGCTTGAGCTGTTTGTGGCTCGTGTCGGCGACCACCTTCGACGAGAAGGAGGATGCCCTGGTAAACCTGCTGGTAGGCCCTGAATCCCGCAGGGACTACGTGGTGGCGGCCATGATCTGCTTCTGCCTGCAGTTCCTGTGCGCGACGGCGGCGTTTCTGGCCGGATTCGCGGTGGGGACGGTGCTTACCGGCCAGCCGCTTTCCCTGGGCGCCGAGTTCGCACCGACGTTTCTGGCCCGCTGGCTCGCGTCCTTCGCGGTGGCGCTCGGCTACGGCGCGCTGCTGCTTCTCCTGGCGGTTGCGATCCGCCGAAGCGCGGCCGTCGTCATCGCAGCCTTCGTCGTGCTGTTCGGCGTTGTCGAGCAGGCGGTCTTCCAGTTCGGCCGCGTGGCCCCCGGAGGGCTGCCGAGCCGTGGCGCGTTGGAGAAGCTCTCGCTGTACGGCCAGGTGGGAACGCTGTGCGATGGCGACGTTCCCGCCATCGGCGCCACGGTCTTTGCGCTCGTCCTCGCCGTTGCCTTCACCGCGCTTGCCGTCGCGCTCCTGCGGCGCCGGCGCGTGTAGGCGGGGAGGGGGCAACTTCCATGGGAATCGCCGTTGCGTTGCTCGCGATGCTCTGCGCCGTCCTGGCTGTCTTGCTTGCCGCTATCGAATGGCAGCAGCGGCGGATGGCCCGGCAGCTCGCCCGGAAGGAGGACCGCCTGCGCGGCGTGCGCGTGGCAGTGCGGACGCCGGGGGCCGTGGCCCTGGCGCAGTCGTTGGACGCGGCCGCCGAGGATGCGCGGCGGGCCGTCCTGCAAGTCCAAGAGGAACGCCGCCGTCTCCAGCAGGACCTGGCGGCATTCTCCCACGACGCCCGCACCCCGCTGACCGGCGCCCAAGGGTATCTGCAGCTCTACGCCGTGGCGCAGGATACGGAAGAACGCGACCGGTGCGTGGCCGAGGCATCGGAGCGCCTGTCGGCCATGAGGCGTCTGGTGGACCAGCTCTTCGAGCTGACGAAGGTCGAAGGGGGTCGCAGCGCTCTGGAGGAGGGGCCTCTGCTCGTCGACGAGGTGCTGGCCGAGTGCCTGGCCGAGCTCTACCCGGCCTTCGTACGGAAGGGATGGGCGCCTGACGTCGCGATGGACGAGGGTGTCCGCGCCGTGGCCGACCGCGAGGCGCTCTCCCGCGTGTTCGGGAACCTGCTGGCGAACTGCCTGAGCCACGGCTCGGAGGCTCCGACGCTGCGCCTGGGAAAGCTTCCGCTGGTACTTGGGTCGCAATCCGCCGGCTGGGAGCTCTCGCTCTCGAACCGCGCCGACAACCTGGAAGCCCTGGATTCCGACCTGCTGTTCGAGCGCTTCTACCGGGGCGACCCGTCGCGCCCTTCCGGCGGCAGCGGCCTGGGCCTCGCCATAGCCCAAGGCCTGTCGGCCGCCATGGGCCTACACCTGGAAGCCCAGGTAGACCCAGCCCGAAAAACCTTCGCCATCACCCTGCGCAGCGCCTGATCCCGGCGGCCAAATCATACATATTGGGCATCTTGGTGCAAAAAAGCGTACGAACATGCCCGATATGCGTGATTTCGGCTGCGTGGGATTCGGACGCCGCATGCGGCTTTGCGACGGCGATGGCGGGGAGACAGGGCGATCGCAACTGCCGGTCGCCCCACACCCCGCTTCCGTAGTTTTTGCGCAGGTGGGTGGGGGCGGCTATAATAGTGCGGTTAAATTTGGACGCAGGCGCGGCGTACATGGCTGCGCGGCGTGGAAGCGAAAGGACTCACCCGTGGCAATCTCAACCGCCGATTTCCGCAACGGCATGTGCATCGAGTACAACGGCAAGCTGTGCACCAT
>DBFAWQ010000182.1:0-3015 GCA_048242115.1 Eggerthellaceae bacterium | reverse complement strand
CCACCGGGTCGCTCGTGCCCGTGAAGGACGAGGACGGCACTTCGGCCGAAATCGAGGCACAAAAATAGCCCTGCCCCACGCCAGAGGATGAACCCACCTCAAAAGGTGGGTGCTCGCATCGGGAATCCCGGCTTTCGCATCAACGGATGCGAATCTCCGTTCCGACCGCTTCTAGAGCTCCCTCGTCATAATACGTCGGTCCATCGCAGTATATGGCGGGAACAGGACTTGCCTCTAGTATACGCAAAACCCGATGACAGGAAAGTCTTGACATCCGCCGCAACATAAGCTGTTGGGTAAACGTTGCCCGAGGGCTGCAGGCACGCTGGCGCCCGCAGCCCTCGGATTAAGGAACCGTATGTTCCAGCGAATCGCTACTGGACGCTATTCCAGCAGATCCTCCACCGAGCAGAACAGGGCGCGGGCCAGGGCGGCCACGGTTTCGGCGGCGGCCTTGTTCAGGTCCTTGCGGCGCTGCTCGTACTGCTGGATGCTGCGCACCGGCACGCCGGAGATGACGGCCAGCTGGGCCTGGCTCAGCTTCGCAGCCATGCGCCGCATGCGCAGAGGCGGCCGGAAGAAGCGGGCGCGGCGTTCATTCAACGCATCCTCGAAATGGCGGATGTCCATCTCGTGGTAGGCGTCGTACATCTTTCGGACGTCCTCGATGGGCGTGATGCGGTTGATCATGTCGAAGGTCATCGCCGTCTCCCACTGGTAGCGGGCAAGCGCCCAACCGCACCAGTACTCAGGGCTGCGGTCGTAGCGGTAACGCACCCGGGGACGCGGCGGCTCCTCTGCCTGTACCTCTACCGCGACGCGGAAGGCCAGCTCCGTCCCCGAGCATCCCGTAATGAGAGCGTAGTCTCCGGCCCCGAAGCGGCGGGCGAGGCCGGAAGCGAGGAACAGCCCATAGAACTCCCCCAGCCCGAAGCCCATGCTGCCCACGGCCACATCCAACATACGGCCCATATTCGCGCGGGCCGGTTGCAGGTAGACCTCATCGTAGGCGCTCATCGCCGCCCCCCATTCCCTCGTCCATGATGGTCGTTATGAACAGATCGCCTGGCTGGCGCCGGTTTCGCTCCTCGTCCAAATACTCGCGGCGCGCCGCCCGGTCGCGGCTCATCTTGCGCTCGTACCACTCGTCGCGCGAGGCCCCCTCGTAACCGGTGAAGCGCAGCCGGTCGAAGGCGCGCTCGCTCTTCAGCACGAACTGCTGACCGAGCCTGCCCAGATGCATGGCGCGGCCCAACTGCTGGTAGGAGATGGCGCCCGAGATGAAATCCTGGGCGAAGGAGAAGTAGCTGTCGTCGGCCCGGTAGCCCACGATGGCGTCATAGGGGGCGAGGTCGATGGCAAAGTTTTCCAGAAGATACTGCTTGGCCTCGAGGGCCAGAGGACCCGACGCGTCGAACTCGCGAAACCTCAGCAGGAGCGCCAGCCAGTGGAGGAGCCCGTAGTCCTCCCCGTTCAAATCGAGGATGGCGAGGTCTGCGCAGTCGAATTCATAGCAGTTGGCGAACCCGCCCCGGTCGACGGACACCGCCCATTCCTTCGCAAGATCGAGCGATTCTGTGCAATAGAACCCGAGCCCGTAGTCGTTGTAGGGCTTTCCCGCTCCGTAACGCGGATGCTCGATGATGTCCTTCGACCCATGGTACAGCGTTTTCATCGTAGTACTTCCCTCCTATACTCCTTTGGGAGTATAGCATATTGGACTATCATGATAAACGACCGGTGCACAATCGAAAGCACCCTCGCGCGAACACCCCATATCACGCATTTACTAGCAAAACGCGAGGTTTGGTACCCGACGGCGCTCCTTTGGGCAGAACGCGAGGTTTGGTACCCGACGGCGCGCATTTGCTGGCAGAATAGCGGGCTTTGGTATCTTTTCGTGGCAAGATGGCCGATTTGGTACCCGGCCTTTAGCAAGATCGGCGGTTTGGTATCCGAGAAAGCGCGTTGTCGTTTTTGTGACCTGGGGTTTCTTCGGCCCGTGGGTACCAAATCGGCGAAGTTGGCTTGAAACGGGGAACCAAACCGCCTCTTTTGTCAGCGACAGGGGCGCGACGGCCCCGTGCGGTACCAAACCACCTCATTTTGCCAGCGGAAGGGGCGATCGCCCCGCGCGGCACCAAACCGCTCGATCCGAGAAATGCTTAGCGGGACGCTCAGCGATGATGCTACAATGGCGGCATTGGCATTGATGGGTTGCGCGGGGCACCGCGCCAGTCGCCGTTGCCGAAGACGCGCGGCTGAGGGGAATAGGGGTGTGACTCCCCTGCTCTACCAGGAACCGTAAAAGCCGATGGGGCATTCGCTCGCCTTCGAAACCGGTCCCACGCCTTCTACAGGCTCGGGCAACGCGGCGCGAGAAGGCGATGGCGGGCACGCCAAATGGCCCAGAAGACGCGAAGTCGGAACACCTGCTCATCGCACGACAGCCCTGGAAGTAGGTGATTCCGCATGGTCGGAAACCCCCGCGTGCGCTCGGCGTACGCCCCTCAGCCGTGGTCACGGCGACTCTTATCCCTGTTCCTTGCCTTAGCGCTCGCCCTCACCCTCACGCCCTTGCCGGCCTGGGGCGACGAGACCGGCGACGCGCCGACGGAAGCCCTCGCGTCCAAGGCGTTTGCAGACAGCGCCACGACAAGCGAAGCACCCGAAACGGAGCCGCAAGCGAGCGACGAAGGAGCCACCTTCAGCGATTCGTCTTTCGTGACAATTACGAAAGACAGCGCGCCCACCAAGCCCAACCCCTATTCGGTCAACAATGGTATGAAACCCGGACTGACCTTGCATGCAACAGCATGGGCAGACAAGAATGCTCTTCTGCAACCTGGTGATTCCTGGAGCTACCAATGGTTTGTCGGGGACAAGAACGGCTCTAGCATCGATCTAGATTCCTTCATTCCCCTTGAAGGCGCCACGGAATCGGCGCTCACCCTCACTAACAACCTCTGCTCGGAATACGAGGGAAAATATCTGCGCGTCCAAATCACCTCAAAC
>DBFAWQ010000181.1:0-5196 GCA_048242115.1 Eggerthellaceae bacterium | reverse complement strand
ACATAGGGAAGGGCATTTGCGTGCTTCTGGTGTTCGCCCAGATTCCGGGCGCCACCGGGCTCTATCCCGTGGAGATGACCTCCAGCTTCTTCCAGGCCGTCTATCCGTTCATGCCCTTCACCTACGGCATCAACGCGCTGCGCGAGGCGATCTGCGGCTTCTACGGCGCCCAGTACGCCCAGATGATCGCCGTCCTCGGCCTGTTCTTCGCGCTGTTTCTGGCCCTGGGGCTGTTGTTCCGGCCGTTGCTCGCCAACGTCAACCTCATGGTCTCCAAGCAGGTGCGCGAGGGCGGCATCTACAACGGCGAGGACGTCCAGGCGCCCATCAGGCCCTACCGCTTCTCGCATATCGTGCGCGCGCTGGCGGACCGCGACGAGTACAACCGCGAGCTCACCCGGCGCTACGAGCGCTTCCTTCGTTGGTACCCGCGCATCATCCGCGCCACCGTCGCTGCGAGCATCGTAATGCCCGTCGCGCTGTTCCTGCTGGTGGCGCTCACGCCGGCCGAGAAGGTGACCTTGCTTACCATCTGGCTTTTCTGGATCATCGCCGTCTTCATCGTCATCATCGTGGTGGAGAGCCTGCGGGCCAGCTTCGAGCGGCAGCTACGGCTCGACCACATGAGCGAGGACAAGCTGCTCGGGCTCTACCGGCGGGAGCGCGGCGCCGGGGAAGGGGGCGAGGGCCGTGGGTAACATAGTTAGGCTCTTCGCCGACGATGTGCGGCGCCTCTTCTCGAACGCGATGTGCGTCATCATCACCGTCGGGCTGGTGGTGCTCCCCTCCATCTTCGCCTGGTACAACGTCATCGCCTGCTGGAACGTGTTCGACAACACGGGCAACCTGAAGGTTGCCGTGGCCAACAGCGACGAGGGCTACGAGAGCGACCTGGTGCCCCTGCGCATCAACGTGGGCGACCAGGTGGTCTCCGCCCTGCGGGCCAACGACCAGATTCATTGGGTCGTCACCGACGAGGAGGACGCGGTCGACGGGGCGCGCTCGGGGCGCTACTACGCCGCCGTGGTCATCCCGCCCCAGTTCAGCAAGGACATGCTCACGTTCTACCGGCCCGACGCCGAGCACGCGCAGATCGTCTACTACAGCAACGAGAAGAAGAGCGCCATCGCCCCCAAGATCACCGACACCGGTGCCGATTCCGTATCCTACCAGGTGAACCAGGTGTTCGCCGAAACGCTGGCGGAGGTGGCGCTGGGGCTGGCCACGGGGCTTTCCAACTACGCGGACGCCAACGACGCCTCCGGGGCCGTGGCCACCCTCGCCACCCATATCGGCAACCTCGCCGACGGCGTCGACGCCATGGCGGATTTGCTGGAGCTCTACGGGCAGCTCATGGGCTCGACTGCGTCTTTGGCCGCATCCTCGTCGCAGCTGCTCGACGACGCAGGTTCGGCCATGAGCGACCTGCGCGGCAAGGCCGAGGGCGTCCCGGACCAGCTGCTTGCGATGGAGGGCACCGTTCAAGGACTCGGCTCCTCCCTGCAAGGGGCGCTCGACGGCGCCACGGGTTCGGTGCAATCCCTCGAGCCGCTCGTCGACGGGCTCTACGACGATGCGGACGCCGCCGTCGCCGGAACCGCGACGGCCCTGCGGCAGCAAGGCGAGAAGATGGCGGCGCGCAGCGAGCAGCTGGGGGAGGACGCATCGCGGCTGGCCGAACTTGCAGGAGAGTTAAGGGAGCGGGCATCGCAGTTGGAGGCCGCAGACCCCGATAGCCCGGCCCTGTCCGCAGTGAACTCCTCCGTCGAGGCGCTCGAACGCATCGTTTCCCGGCTGGAGCGTTCCCAGGGGGCGCTTTCCGATCTCTCCGCCACATTCGAGAAATCGGCCGAGAAGCTCGAGGACGGTTCGACGGACTTCTCCGAAGAGCGGCAGGCCGCCAAAGCAGATCTGCAAGCTGCCCGGAGCGCCTTCTCGGACGCCCGGGCGGACTACGAGTCTTCCGTCCTTCCCGACCTGCGGTCGCTGCGCCAATCGGCCCAGGAGCTCTCCCAGACGCTCGGAGACGGGCTCGACGGAGTCGAGGAGGCATCCTCGGGCCTCTCCTCTGCGGCGTCGGACGCGCAGACGGCACTCGGGGAGGGGTCCTCCTCGCTTCAGGAGTCCGTCGCCTCGCTGCGGGATGCTTCCTCGGCTCTGCGCAGCACGCAGCAGAAGATCTCCAAAGCCCTGGTTTCGGGGGACGCCGACCGCTTGCGGGAGGTTCTGCAAGGGCAGTCGGACACCCTTTCCCGGGCCCTGTCCTCGCCGGTAGGGGTGGAACGCATACCGGTGTTTCCGGCGGACAACTTCGGCTCGGCCATGGCGCCGCTCTACACGACGCTCGCCCTGTTCATCGGAGCGCTGCTCATCATGGTCGTCGTCCGGCCGCGCCCCTCGCCGCAGCAGCTCGACGTCCTTTCGAACCCCAAACCCCGCCAGCTGTTCCTCGGGCATTTCGGGGTGTGCGGCCTGCTCTCGCTGGCGCAGTCCAGCATCATGGCCCTGGGCAACATGTTCTTCCTGCAGGTCCAGGTGGCCCACCCGCTGTTGTTCATGGTATGCTTCTGGACGGCGGGGCTGGTCTTCACGTTCATCATCTACTCGCTCGTGTTCTCGTTCGCGAACCTCGGCAAGGCCATCGCCGTCCTGCTGCTCATCGTGCAGGTGACGGGCTGCGGGGGCTCGTTCCCGCTGCAGATACTGCCCGGCTTCGTCCAGCAGATATCCCCCTGGCTTCCGGCAACCCATGTGGTGAGCGCCATGCGTGCGGCCATGTTCGGCACCTTCGGCAACGATTTCTGGGTGCAGATCGGGCTGCTGGCGTTGTTCGTCGTGCCGTTCGCCCTGCTGGGACTCGCGTTGCGCAAGCCCATGGAGAAGTTCATGCAGTGGTACCTGGAGAAGGTGGAGGGTTCGAAGCTCATCTGCTGACCGTCCGGTGCGCGGAAGCGCCCCCGACCCGGACGGAACGCCCTTATCGGTTCGGAGGCGTTGCGTAGGACGCCCGAGGGACGCTATTGCCGATAGTTGGCCAGAAATGCCTCGAGCTTCTGCACGGCGCCGGAAAGGTCCTCGATGCGCGGCAGGTACACTACTCGGAAATGGTCGGGCTCGCCCCAGTTGAACCCGCGACCGGGGACGACCAGTATCTTCGTCTGGTGAAGCAGGTCGAAGGCGAAGCGCTCGTCGTCTGTTATGTTGAACCGGGCCACATCCAGCTTCGGGAAAATATAGAAGGCCGCCTTGGGCCTGACCGCAGAGACGCCCGGGATTGCGTTCAAGGCCTCGTAGATGTAGTTGCGCTGGTCGTAGATGCGGCCACCCGGCACGATGTAGTCGTTGACGGATTGATGGCCCCACAACGACGTCTGCACGATGGATTGGCCGGGGACGTTCGAGCACATGCGCATGTTGCACAACATGTTGAGCCCCAGGATGTAGTCGGCCGCCTTGGCCTTGTTACCCGAAAGCACCATCCATCCCACGCGGTAGCCGGCCACCATATGCGATTTGGACAGGCCGCTGAAGGTGACGCAGAACAGGTCGGGGGCCATGCTGGCGATGGAGACGTGCTCGCAGCCGTCCATGCACAGCCTGTCGTAGATTTCATCCGAGAACACGGCCAAGTCGAACTCACGGGCGATATCGACGATTTGCTGAAGCACCTCGCGGGGGTACACCGCTCCGGTGGGGTTGTTCGGGTTGATGATCACGATAGCCTTCGTGCGCTTCGTGACCTTCGAGCGGATGTCGTCCATGTCCGGGTACCACTCCGCCTGCTCGTCGCACACGTAGTGCACCGGGGTGCCCCCGGCCAGAGTGACGCAGGCGGTCCACAGCGGGTAGTCGGGACTGGGCACGAGCACCT
Organism: Eggerthellaceae bacterium; assembly: GCA_048242115.1. GTDB lineage: Bacteria > Actinomycetota > Coriobacteriia > Coriobacteriales > Eggerthellaceae > Xiamenia. The sequence continues at coordinate 1,325 of DBFAWQ010000181.1, read as the reverse complement.
CGTCGCCGGAATCCAGAAGCGCCGACATGCTCAGGTTGATGAGCTCGCTCACGCCGTTACCCGTGTACACGTCGTCTATGGTCACGGAAGGGATGCCTTTGATCTGCGAGTACTGCATGATGGCCTTGCGGGCGGAGAACAGCCCCTTGGAGGAGGAGTACCCCTCGCAGTCCGTCAGCTGCTCGGCCATGTCGAAGACCACCTCGTCGGGGGCGCGGAAGCCGAAGGGGGCCGGATTTCCGATGTTGAGCTTCAGGATGCTCGCCCCGGCGCGCTCCATGCGCTCGGCCTCCTCGACCACGGGTCCGCGCACGTCGTAGAGCACGTTGTCCAGCTTCCGCGATTTCCTCAGCTCCCTCATAGCCGCCCCTTCCCGGTCGCATTCCGATGTCCTTTTGCCGCCCACGGTCGCCTGATTCGCCCGGGAAAGCTCTTCGGGGGAAACCCCCAGGGCCGCCGCCAAGGCCTCCAATGCCTCGCGGCGCGGAACCACCTTCCCCGAAACGTACTGGCTCACCTGGCTGCGGCCAAGCACGTAGCCCGCATCCGCTGCCTGCTGGATGAGAGCCGCCTGGCTCAGGCCGCGTGACTCCATGAGGCGGCGCAGCCTGTCCGAGAACCCGTCCGTTTCCATGCCCACTCCGTTCGTCGAATGTTCAATTTTAAGCAGTATGACACATATTGGATGCAATTGAGCATAAAAGCGAAATTGAACACATTGACGTCGATTGGGTAATTCTGTTGCGTACTGCCTATTGAGCAGATTTGAACAGTTCGGTAGGTATGTAGACTTTGCTCATAGGGTTTCTTGAACAACCGACTGAACCGCTCGGTCGCGGCAGGGGAGGGCGCTTCTGCCGCCGGCGAGAACCGCCATGGTTGAACGCGCGCGTCGTCCTGCGCCGTTTTCGCCCCTTTGTTTCCAATCTTTTAAATCAACGATTCGGCCTCCATTGGAAGCAAACGCCGCCCTATACTGTCATGTTGCGGTTTTCCACGCTTTTATGCAGTATCGGTTTTGGGAGAAAAGAGGATTCTTTGAGCTACGTAACCCGCATCATCGAGGACGTGAAGGCCAAGAACGCCGAGCAGCCGGAGTTCATCCAGGCCGTGACCGAGGTCCTGACCTCCCTCGAACCCGTCATCGAGGCCCATCCCGAGTACGAGAAGGCGGCCTTGCTCGAGCGCATCGTCGAGCCCGAGCGCGTCGTCATGTTCCGCGTCCCTTGGGTGGACGACAACGGCAACGTGCACGTGAACCGCGGCATGCGCGTGCAGTTCAACAGCGCCATCGGCCCCTACAAGGGAGGCCTTCGCCTGCACCC
>DBFAWQ010000180.1:0-6312 GCA_048242115.1 Eggerthellaceae bacterium | reverse complement strand
GCTGAAAGCGGTTTACAACCCGAAGGCCTTCGTCCCGCACGCGGCGTTGCTGCGTCAGGGTTCCCCCCATTGCGCAAAATTCCCCACTGCTGCCTCCCGTAGGAGTCTGGGCCGTATCTCAGTCCCAATGTGGCCGGTCGGCCTCTCAGCCCGGCTACCCGTCGAAAGCTAGGTGGGCCGTCACCCCGCCTACTACCTGATGGGCCGCGACCCCATCCCCCGCCGCCTGGGCTTTCCCGGCCGGGCCATGCGGCCCTGCCGGAGTATGCGGTATTAGCGAGGCTTTCGCCGCGTTATCCCGCTGCGGGGGGCAGGTTGGTCACGTGTTACTCACCCGTTCGCCACTCTATGTCCGCCCGAGGGCGGTTTAATCGTTCGACTTGCATGTGTTAAGCACGCCGCCAGCGTTCATCCTGAGCCAGGATCAAACTCTCCGTTGAAGGAGGGGCTCCCCCTCGGGGGGGCGCCCCGTCAAGTTCGAAATGCTCTTTGAAAAGAAATCGTCTCCGCGCCCCGGCCTTACGGCCCGGGCGCCGGACCCATTGCTCGGCTTATGTCTTCCTGTCCACAGTATCCGGTTGTCAAGGTTCCCGCCGCCCCGGCTCGGCCGAGGCGCGAGGAGTTACTTTACCCCGCCGCCGCTCCCCCGTCAAGGGGGGATTTCGGAAAACCTCGGAATTTTTTTCCTCGGCTCTCCTGGCGGGTGATGCGCTCTCCTCAAGCGCAAGTCGATAGATTACTCTTTCCAATCATGGTGTGCAAGAACTATTTTTGCGTTCATAAGGTCGTCATAACTATTCGCAACCATCCGCGTATGCGGCAAGCGGCCTTCGTTTCCTGAGGAGACGAAGGCCGGGAACAACGCAAAAGGAGAGAGGGGGTCAATAAGGGGCGGGATGGGTGCGCGAACCAGGGCAAGAAGCTCGGCTAAGGCACGGTGCAAAGCCGGGGCGATTGGATCCGGCCGTACGCAACGAGCTCTCGGCCGATGCGGGCACGGTGCGCCCGTGCAGTTAAAGCCCCTCCCCAACCGGGCGCTCCATGATGAAGTCGTCCATGACGAAACCGTTGCCTATATCGGTTTCGACGGCGTCCACGACGGAAAAGCCCGTCCCCCTGTAGGCCCGTATGCCGAGTTCGTTGTGCTTGTTCACCGTCAGGTACATGGCGCCCAGGTTACGCGTACGGCACAGGCCGTCGTAAAACTCCACGGTCCTCCGCGCCAAACCGCATCCGCGGCGCTCCTTGAGAAGATAGATCTTCGATATGAAGAACCGACCCGTCCGAGGCTCCTCGCAACCGCCCGTGTAGCCCGCGGTCTCGAAGCCCCCGCCCGCCGCCGGAACCTCGAGGAACCAGTACTCGTAGCCATGTTCGGCGATGTCGCGCTCTATAGCCGGGAGGCTCTGGAAGTTCTCGACCATGTAGTCCGTCTGGGCCTGTCCGATAAGGGCGGGCCAGTACTCGTTCCATATTTCGGCCGCAAGCCCAGCCAGCTTGCGGCGATCCGCGTCTGTGGAGACGGGCACAAAGCGTACGCCCAAACCCTCACGCTCCTCACAACGAAAGGAACTTGCGCTCCACGCGCTCGGCTATCCCCTTGCCGTCGAGCCCCAGATCCCCCAGCAGCAAGCTGGTCTTTCCCTGATGGATGAAGCGGTCCTCGATGCCCAGGTTCAGCGCGGGCACCGAACGGCCCTCCTCCGCGAGCACGGCGAGCACCCCTTCCCCGGCGCCTCCTGCCACTACGCCGCCTTCCACGGTAACGACGAGCTGCGTTTCGGCGGCTCGGCGAATGGCCTGGCGATCGAGGGGCTTTACCCAGCGCATGTCCACAACCCGGGCATCGATTCCCTCCCGGGCCAGCAAATCCGCCGCCTCGCAGGAGAGGGACACCATGCGCCCGAAGGCCAGGATAGCCACATCGGAGCCCTCGCGCACCACCTTGGACTCGCCCGGTACGAGCACCTCGGGAGTTTCGGGCAGCGGCACGCCGCAGCCTTCGCCGCGCGGATAGCGAACCGCAAAGGGGCCGCCTAATGCCAAGGCCGTATGCAGCGCATGCACAAGCTCGGCCTCGTCGGAGGGGGCCAGCACCCTCATGTGGGGGATCATCCGCGTGTAGACGAGGTCGAACATCCCGTGGTGGGTGGGGCCGTCCTCCCCCACCACGCCCGCACGGTCGATGGCGAACACCACGTCGAGGTCGGGCAGGCAGCAATCGATGATCATCTGGTCGATGGCTCGCTGCAGAAACGTCGAATAGACCGCCACCACCGGCTTCGCGCCGCCCAAGGCAAGCCCCGACGCCATGGCCACCAGGTGCTCCTCGGCGATTCCCTCGTCGAAGAAGCGGTCCGGAAAGCGATCGGCGAACCCCTTGAGCCCCGTGCCGCCCTTCATCGCGGCCGTCAGGGCCACGATTCGGTCGTCCGCCTCGGCCTCGGCCACAAGGGCGTGCCCGAACACCGAGGTATAGCTGGGAGCGGCGCCGTCTTTCTTAGCAGCACGCCCCGTCTCCAGGTCGAAGGGCCCGATGCCGTGGAACGTTTCGGGATCCCGCTCGGCCGGAGCATAGCCGGCCCCTTTCTTCGTAACCACATGGACGAGCACTGGGCAGTCGGCAGCCAAGGCAACGGCCAACGTTTCCTTGAGAAGCCCGATGTTGTGTCCGTCGATGGGGGCGGTGCACAGGATACCCAGCTGCTCGAAGATCATAGAGCGCGGGATGGCCATGTGCTTCATGGAGTCCTTCATGTTGCGGCCGACCTTCATAAGCGCGCGAGACAAAGGGCCGCTGCGCTCCATCCGCTCCTGGATGGTATCCCTTGCCTGCCGATACTCGGTCGTGGTCCGCATATAGCCGAGATGCTTCATGAGGGCGCCCACGTTGCGGGAGATGGACATCTCGTTGTCGTTCAGGATGATGACCATGGGGGTTTGGGACTGGCCGATTTGGTTGAGCGCCTCGAAGGCCATGCCGCCGGCAAGGGACGCATCCCCTATGAGCGCCACGATCTTCTGGTCGTCTCCGCGCAGATCGCGGGCTTCGGCCAGACCGTAGGCCACCGAAAGGGAATCCGAGGCATGTCCCGAAGGGTGCACGTCGAATGGACTCTCCTCGGGCTTCGGAAATCCGGAAAGGCCGCCATGGGTCCGCAGCGAGCAGAACTCCGCGAGACGGCCCGTCACCAGCTTGTGGGCGTAGGACTGATGCCCGACGTCGAACACGAACTTGTCATGGGGGCAGTCGAGCAGCGAGTGCACCGCCAGGATGATCTCGACCGCGCCCAGGGAGGAAGCCACATGGCCGCCCGTCTGGGAGGTGGTTTCCAGGATCTGCTCGCGAATCTCGCATGCCAGAATGGCAAGCTCCTCGTCGGACAGCGCCTTCAAATCATCCGGCGAGGTAACGACGTCGAGAATGCGATCCCCTTCCATGAAACACCTCTCTTGCGTTTAGGCGATGCGCTCTTCAACCTGGGAACCATCGCCGGCCTGGGAAGCGCGAGGCTCCCCCTCCGCAGGTACAGCTATGTCGCGGCTCATGAGGTCGCTGGCGGCAACGCCGAGCTCGGCGGCCTCGTCGAACAACTCGAGCAGCGACGCCAGGGGCACCTCCGCGCCGGAAACCGCCTCGGCGATCTCGGCTATACGGGAACTTGCCTCCTCAAACGTTTCCGGCCGCGCCTTAGCCATCGCAGCTCTCCTGCGCGTCCGGGGAAGCGGCAAGCTCGCCGTCCGGCACCACCGGCGGATTCCCCGCAACACCTTCCGGCCCTTCCGCAGAAGCCCCCTGCTCAGCCTCCAGGGATCGGGCGATCCGACCGAGCACGCCGTTCACGAATCGAGGAGACTCGTCCTCCCCGCCGAACGCCTTGGCAAGCTCCACCGCCTCGTTGATGCTGACGGAAACGGGAACGTCGTCGACGTAGAGCATCTCGCATACGGCCATGCGAAGGATGCAGCGGTCGACGACGGGCATGCGGGCCAAGGACCAGTTCTCGGAACTGCTGGTAAGCTGCTTGTCGATGCCGGCGCGATGGGCCTCGCAACGTTGCACCAGCATCACCGCGTAGTCGCTGGGCTCCTCGCCCAGGAAGGCGTCCCCCTCGATGATCCGAGAAGGAGACTCCCCGCAGATCTCCGCGGTGTAAAGCGCTTGAAGCGCGCAACGGCGGGCAAGGGGCCGCTCTTGATGGACGACACGCCGTTCACGTGATGCCATTGGACAGACCCGCCTTCGCCTAGCGGGCGAACTTGATTCCATCGACGTACACGTCGACGGAATCCACCCGAACGCCAACCTGGGTCGCCAACGCATCGGCGATGGAGCTTCGCACGTTGTCGGCCATCTGCGGCAGCGAATAGCCGTAGAGCACATCGATATGGACTACCACCTGCACGGAGTCATCCTCCTCGACGTCCACGCCGATGCCCTGGGTGCTGGGCTTGGCGGTGAACATCTGGCGAATCGCCGATTCGGCGGCAGAGCCTACAAAGGCGACGCCCTCGACCTCTTGGGTCGCGATGGAGATGATGGTCTCCACCACTCCTGGGGCAAGCGTCATGCCCTTCACGCTAAGCTCGGTCATAGCAAATCTCCCATCTGCGTTTCGATGAAGTCGGTGCGAGCGTCGCCGGCTTTGAACACTTCGTTGTCCAGTACCCTCTGATGGAAGGGGATGGTGGTCTGGATGCCCTCGATGGTGAACTCCTCCAGCGCGCGGCGGGCTCGCGCCAATGCCTCTTCGCGGTCTTGACCGTGCACGATAAGCTTCGCCACGAGGGAATCGTAGTGGGGCGAGATCCGCGATCCGCTGCGCACATAGCTCTCGACGCGCACCCCGGGGCCGGCAGGCGGCTCGAAGCGCGTCACCGTTCCGGGGCTGGGACGGAAGCCGTGGTCGGGATCCTCTGCGTTGATGCGCAGCTCGATGGCATGCCCCGCAGGGGTAAAGGGTGCGCGGCCGGCGCAGCTGATGGGCTCGCCCGCGGCTATGCGCAGCTGCTCCTTGATGATGTCGGTGCCGGTGATCTCCTCGGTGACCGGGTGCTCGACCTGCACGCGGGTGTTCATCTCCATGAAGTAGAAGCTGCCGTCGGTGTCCAGCAGAAACTCGATGGTGCCGGCGTTGCGGTAGTCCACCGCGCGCACGGCTTTCAAGGCCGCCACCCCCATGGCCCGGCGCAAATCGTCGTTCAGGGCCGGCGAGGGTGCTTCCTCTATGAGCTTCTGGTGGCGCCGCTGCACCGAGCAGTCGCGCTCGCACAGCGCCACGCGATTGCCGAAGTTGTCGGCCAGGACCTGCACTTCCACGTGACGGGGGCGCAGCACCAGCTTCTCCAGGTACACGCCGTCGTTGCCGAAAGCGGCAGCCGCCTCGGTACGGGCCGCCCTGTACTGGGCCTCCAGCTGGGTCGGGTCGTGCACTTCGCGCATGCCCTTGCCGCCGCCACCGGCCGTAGCCTTGATGAGCACGGGATAGCCCACGCGGTCCGCGAAGGCTTTCGCCTCCTCCACCGTGTCCAGGCATCCGTCGGAACCGGGCACCGTGGGAACGCCGCAGGCGTGCATGGTCTCGCGGGCCGAGCTCTTGTCCCCCATGCGCTCGATGCACTCCGGGGACGGCCCGATGAACACAAGCCCGTTGTCGATGCAGGCGCGGGCGAAATCGGCGTTTTCCGCAAGAAACCCGTAGCCGGGATGCACCGCCTGGGCGCCGGTGTTCAGCGCCGCCTGGATGATGTTGCTCATGACCAGGTAGCTCTTCGCCGCCTGGGCCGGGCCTATGCACACGGCCTCGTCGGCATAGGCGACCGGATAGGTGTCTGCGTCCTCCGTGGAGTAGACGGCCACGGTCCGCACGCCAAGCTCCTTGCAGGCGCGCATGACGCGCAGGGCCACCTCCCCGCGGTTCGCGATGAGGATCTTGTCGAACATTAGGCGTTCTCCGGTGCGGGCGCGGGGGCGCCATGGGGTTCCACGTAGAACAGGGGCGTGCCGAACTCCACGGGCGAGGCGTCCTCCAGGCAGACCTCGCGGACGGTACCCATCTGCTCGGCGGTGATCTCGTTCATGAGCTTCATGGCCTCCACGATGCACAGCGTCTGGTTGGCGGCAACCTCGTCGCCCACGGAGACGAAGGGCGGCTCGCCGGGAGCGGGGGCCGCGTAGTAGGTGCCCACCATGGGGGCGGTCACGCAGTACCAGCTGACCGGGCGCGCCGGGGCGCCGTCAGCCGGGGGGGTCTGAGGCTCGGCCGGCTGGGCTTGGGCCACGACGGCGGGGGCGGGGGCTGCAGCCGGAAC
>DBFAWQ010000179.1:0-9842 GCA_048242115.1 Eggerthellaceae bacterium | reverse complement strand
TACGGGAGCGTCCGCGGCCTGCGACGCCGAGGGCATGCCCGACGAGGAGCTGCTCTACGACCTGGCCGACCTGTTCAAGACCTTCGGCGACACCACCCGCATCAAGATACTCTACGGGCTCATGGGCGCCGACCTCACGGTGTCCGAGATCGCGAACCTGGTGGGCGCCACCCAAAGCGCCGTCTCGCACCAGCTGCGCACCCTGAAGCAGGCGCGGCTGGTGAAGTTCCAACGCGACGGGAAGAACGTCTTCTACTCCCTGTCCGACGACCACGTCCACACCATGCTCGCCCAGGGCATGACCCACATCTGCGAATAGCGTCCCCTCCAAGACCCGACGACGAAAGGAATCCCCATGGTCAAGTCATTCAAGCTGCAGGACCTGGACTGCGCGAACTGCGCTGCGAAGATGGAGGACGCCATCCGGCGCATCGACGGCGTGAACAGCGCGCGGATCAGCTTCATGACCCAGAAGCTTGTGCTGGACGCCGACGAGGAGCGCTTCGACGCCGTCCTGGACGAGGCCGAACGCGCATGCGGCAAGATCGAGCCCGACTGCAGGATACTGAGGAAGTAGCGCCATGAACGAGAAGCAGAGGCGGCTGCGCAACCGCATCGTCGTCGCCCTGGCCCTGTTCGCCTGCGCCTGGGCCGCGGAGACCTTCGCCCCGCTGGAGCAGTGGACGGGCAGCCGCGAAGGCGCCCTGTGGGTGGAGTTCGGGATGTTCCTTATCCCCTACCTGATCGCCGGCTACGACGTGGTGCTGAAGGCGTTGCGCAACATCGGCCACGGGCAGCTCTTCGACGAGGACTTCCTCATGACCGTGGCCACCGTGGGCGCCTTCGCGCTGGTGCTGTTCCCCGCAAGCGAGCCCCATATGGCCGAGGGCGCCGCCGTCATGCTGTTCTTCCAGGTGGGAGAGCTGTTCCAAAGCTACGCCGTGGGCAAGAGCCGCGAATCCATCGCCGAGCTCATGGACATCGCCCCGGACTACGCCAACGTGATGCGCGACGGGCGCCTTCAGCAGGTCGATCCCTACGAGCTCTCCCCCGGCGACCTCATCGTGGTCAAGCCCGGCGAGCGCGTGCCCCTGGACGGCGTGGTCGTGGAAGGGGCCAGCCAGCTTGACACCTCGTCGCTTACCGGCGAGTCGGTGCCGAGGGTGGCGGCCGCCGGCGACGAGGTCGTATCCGGCTGCGTGAACATGACCGGCATGCTGACGGTTCGGGTGACCAAGCCCTTCGACCAGTCCACCGTCAGCCGCATCCTGGAGCTGGTGGAGAACGCCTCGGACAAGAAGGCGCGCACGGAGAACTTCATCACCCGCTTCGCCCGCTACTACACCCCCGCGGTGGTGGGCATCGCAGCGCTTCTGGCCGTGCTGCCGCCTCTGCTGTTCGGGCAGCCCTGGGAGACGTGGGTGGAGCGCGGGCTGGTGTTTTTGGTGGTGTCGTGCCCCTGCGCCCTGGTGATCTCGGTGCCCCTGTCGTTCTTCGGCGGCATCGGGGGCGCCACCCGCGCCGGCGTGCTGGTGAAGGGGAGCAACTACCTGGAGGCGCTCGCTCGCACCAAGGCCGTGGCCTTCGACAAGACCGGCACCCTCACGAGCGGCACCTTCGAGGTGGTGTCCGCAAGCCCGCAGGGCGGCATGACCCCCGAGCAGCTGCTGGAGCTTGCGGCGGCGGCCGAATCGTTCTCCGACCATCCCATCGCCCTTTCCGTCAAGCGCGCCTTCGGCCGCGACGTGAACGGCTCGCGGGTGCGCGACGCCAAAGAGTACGGCGGACATGGGGTGTCGGCCATAGTGGACGGACGAACGGTGCTCGTGGGCAACGACAGGCTCATGGAGGAGGCGTCGGTGGACTTCGCCGCCGAGCGGGCCGCAGGCACCGTGCTCTACGTGGCGGTGGACGGCGCCTTCGCGGGCAGCATCGTCGTCGCCGACGCGCTGAAGCCCCAGTCGGCCCAGGCCATCGCCGACTTGCACAAGGAGGGCGTGGGGCGCACGGTCATGCTCACCGGAGACCGGGCCGACGTGGCGGCGGCCATCGCCGGGCAGCTGGGCATCGACGAGGTGCGCGCGCAGCTGCTGCCCCATCAGAAGGTGGAGCAGTTCGAGCTGCTGCTGGAGCAGGTGCACGGCCAGGGGCGCGGCCATGATACCGTGGCCTTCGTGGGAGACGGCATAAACGACGCCCCGGTGCTCATGCGCGCCGACGTGGGGATAGCCATGGGGGCGCTGGGGTCGGACGCCGCCATCGAGGCCGCCGACGTGGTGCTCATGGACGACGACCCCGTCTCCATCGCCCGGGCCGTGGCCATCGCGAAGAAGACCCTGGGGATCGTCTGGCAGAACATCGCGTTCGCGTTGGGAATCAAGTTCGCCGTTCTGGCGTTGGCGTCGCTTGGCATCGCCAACATGTGGATGGCCGTCTTCGCCGACGTGGGCGTGGCCGTCATCGCCATCCTGAACGCCATGCGCGCCATGAACGTGCCCCGAAAGCCCATCGGCTAACGCAGCGCACGGCAGCCCCGACAGGAACTGGAAAGCCCGCTTGGAACGAGATTCGGTGACGGAAGGGCCGAACCAACACGGTCCGGCGTGCGAAGCCCCCGCTTGCCTCGATTCCCCCGCAGCTCTACGCCACCGACGGCAGCGTCATCATGACCAGGCCCAGAAGGATGCCGACGATAACGGCGAAGGCCGGGGCCTTGGAGCGGTAGATGAGGATGGACTCGGGGATGATCTCGCCGTAGACAACGTAGAGCATGGCCCCCGAAGCGAAGCCGAGGCTGAGCGTAAGGCCAAGCGGCCCCACCTCTCCCAGCCAAATGCCCAGCCATGCGCCCAGCACCGTAGGCGCCCCGCAGGCGGCCGTGAGCAGCACCGCGCGCAGCCGTCCCATGCCGCCGCTGATAAGCGGTACGGAGACGGCCATGCCCTCGGGGATGTTGTGCAGCCCGATGAGGACGGCCATGACCATGCCCGTTCCCAGCACCAAATCGTCGGACACGGCGAAGCTCGCCCCGATGACCATGCCCTCGGGCACGTTGTGCAACGCGATGGCGCAGGCCATGACGATACCGGCCACCACCAAGCTGGCGCGGGAATCGTTGTTCCTCCGGTGCTGGGCCAGATGGTCGGCGTGGACCAGCTCGTCGATGTCGTCGTGGGTTTTCGGATGGCCCGAATCGGCCGTATGGGGCACCTCGACGGCCGTGCGCCTGTCAATAACGTAGTTGAGCCCGTAAACCACCGCCACGCCCACCGCAACCGACGCCACGGCCAGCCACACGCCGCCCACCGCCTCGGCCGAGGCATCCGCCGCCTCAACGAGCAGATCCAAGCAGACGATTGCGGTCATGACGCCCCCGGCGAAGGCCAGAAGCAGGCTGACGGCCTTGTTGGAGTCGCTTTTGACCAGGGCCCCCACCAATCCGCCGACGCCGGTGCCCCCGGCACCGGCCAGGAGGGTGACCAGCGTGACGAACCAGAACGGGTCCATGGGTTCCATGGGTGCGGTACCTTTTCTCTCGCGGCGCCCCGAGCAACGGGGCGGCATGTCGTTCCCCCTCATTCTATCGCTAGGGTGCCGCGACGCAAACGCGCGTCACGGGCGCGCAACCCCGTCTCCATAGGCTATACTGATTCTTTCGGCCGCCCAACGGCCCATCCGAAGCGAAAGCATCCACATCCGACGACCTAAGGACCTACCGCATGCCCGTTTCCCCTCAGGAAATCAGCCGACACTGCAACCCGCGCTCCTTCGAGCGGGGGCGCCTCATCGCCCGCAAGGGAGGCAGCATCCTGTCGCCCAAGGTGTCCTACGACTATCCCGACGCGGTGCTCTCGGCCTTCGTGGCAAGCTCCAGCGGCTGGGACGACACCTACCGCACCGCCGTCACTTTGGACGAGCAGGAGGGCACGGTGGTCGACTACGTGTGCACCTGCCCCGCCTACCGGGAGTACGCCGGCATGTGCAAGCACTGCGTTGCCCTGGCGCTGTCCTACGCCGACGACCCGCACGGCTTCGCCGGTTTCAAGGACGCGGAGCTGCGGGGTCGCCTGGAGACCACCAAGGGGCTCGCGGACGTGCTCGGGCGCTTCGAGGAGCGGCAGCGGGCCGAGACCTCGGGCAAGGTGGATGTGCTGCCCGAGCTCTGCTGCCGCTTCGGAGCCTGGTCGGCCTCCTTTCGCTTGGAGGGGCCCGACGGCACCTACGTCATGAAGAGCATCAGCGAGTTCGTCGGCCTCATGCAGCGCGGCGAGACCTTCAGCTACGGCAAGAAGCTCTCCTTCGCGCACGTCCCCGAGAACCTGACGCCCCGGGGGCAGCGCATCTACCATTTCCTGCTGCGGCAGCTCTCCACCCGCGGCTCGGCGTCCTTCGGAGCCTACGGCACCTGGGGCTCGGCCCTCGGGCGCGCCGGGCGCAGCCTGGACCTTTCCGCCGACGACGTCGTGGGGCTGCTGGACGCCCTGGGCGAAACCGACCTCTCGCTGGAGACCGAGGGCATGGGGCTGCTCGCCCGCGGCACCTACCCCATCGTGGACGAGGATCCCGCCTTCGAACTGGACTTCTACGAGCAGTCCGGGGGCTATCGGCTGGACCTGCCGGCATCGTGGGCGTTCCTGCACTCCTGCGAGAGCCTCTACGCCTTCACGCCCGAGGCCGTCTACCGCTGCTCGGAGCGGCTGGAATCCGTCGCGCGTCTGCTCACGCTGCTGCCGCCGGGAGAGCGCACGCTGTCCGTGGCCGAGGCCGACGCCCCTAAGTTCTGCGCCGCGCTGCTGCCGGCCCTGGAGAAGGCGCTGCCCACCCGCGTTCCCCGGTCCCTGGACGCCCTGCGGCCCGTGCCCTGCAAGCTGGAGTTCTACCTGGACCGGGAGCAGAAGCAGGTTACCTGCGAGGCCTTCGCGGTCTACGGCGAGGCACGCTACCTGCTGTGCGGCTACCGCGAGATGCGCGACTCCTCGGCCGACGAGCGCGTGGCCCCCGTGCGCGACAGCATTGCCGAGGCCCGCGCGACGGGGCTGCTCGGACGCTTCTTCGAGCCGGCCAACGCCTGCCTGCCCATGGAGGACGAGCAGCGGCTGGGCGAGCTTCTGTTCGAAGGGCTGCCCGCCATGCGCCAGCTGGGCGACGTGTTCACCACCCCCGCCTTCGACCGGCTCATCCGCGAAGGCGCGCCCCGATTCAGCCTGGGGGTGTCGCTCGTGGGCAACCTCATCCAGCTGTCCGTGCGGCCGGACGACCTTTCCGCACCGGAGCTGGCGGCCCTGCTGGGAAGCTACCGCAAGCGGCGGCGCTTCCATCGGCTGCGAAGCGGCGCCTTCGTGGACGTAGCATCTATGGACCTGACGCTGCTGGAGCGGCTGAGCGATGATTTGGGCATCAGCCAGAAGTCCCTGGCCGCAGGCACCGTGGAGCTTCCCACCTACCGCGCCTTCTACCTGGACGAGGAAGCCGACCTGGACCGCGACCGGTCCTTCGAGGCCTACGTGGAACGGCTGCGTGCGCCGGCCCGGGATCGCTACGACGCGCCTCCCTGCGTGGACGGGGTTCTGCGACCCTACCAACGCGAGGGGTTCGCGTGGCTGGCGGCCCGCACGGAGGCCGGCTTCGGCGCCGTGCTGGCCGACGAGATGGGGCTGGGCAAGTCCGTGCAGCTCATAAGCCTCATCGCCTACCGCCGCCAGGCGTATCCCGCCGCGCGCCCCGCGCTCATCGTGTGCCCGGCGTCGCTTCTGTACAACTGGCTGGCCGAGTTCGAACGGTTCGCTCCGCACCTGGGCGTCGCCATAGCCCATGGGCCGAAGGCCGACCGGCTGGCCGTCCTGCGCCGTGCCGGCGGCCCGCAGGCGCCGGACGTGCTGGTCACTTCCTACGATTCCCTGCGCGCCGATTCGCAGGACTACGAGCGGCTGGACTTCGACCTGTGCGCCCTGGACGAGGCCCAGCACATCAAGAATCCGGCAACGTTGGTGGCCCGCAGCTGCAAGCGCGTGCAGGCGGCCTGCCGCGTGGCCCTCACCGGCACGCCGCTGGAGAACCGCCTGAGCGATTTGTGGAGCCTCTTCGACTTCCTCATGCCGGGGCTTTTGGGCCCCTACGCCGGCTTCCGCAAGCGCTTCGAGGAACCCATCGTGGGCGGCGACGAGGCCACGGCCGAGCGCCTGCGGCAGATCGTGGGCCCCTTCATCTGCCGGCGCAGCAAGAAGGACGTGCTGACCGAGCTTCCCGACAAGTGCGAGTCGGTGGTGTACGCGCAGTTTGACGGCGAGCAGCGGCGGCTCTACGACGCCCACGAGCAGCGCCTGCGCGAGATGCTGACCGTGCAGAAGAGCGAGAGCGCCTCCCGCGGCCACCGACGCGGTACCGGGCCGAAACGCTCCGACGGCACCCGGGAGGAGCCCACGCGAGTGGAGGTGCTGGCCGAGCTCACCAAGTTGCGGCAGCTGTGCTGCGACCCCGGCCTGCTCTACGAGGACTACCGGGGCGCGGCGGCCAAGGTGGACGCCATCGCCGAGCTGGTGGCGGAAGCCCGGGAGGGCGGCCAGAAGGTGCTGGTGTTCTCGCAGTTCACAAGCTTTCTGGACGTGCTGGCCCGGCGCTTCTCGGCCGAGGGCGTCCCCTTCCTCGTGCTCACCGGGCAGACGCCGCCCAAGGAGCGGCTCGCGCTGGTGGAGCGGTTCAACGGCGACGACACGCCGCTGTTCCTCATATCGCTCAAGGCCGGGGGCACGGGGCTCAACCTCACAGGGGCGTCGGTGGTCATCCACGCCGACCCCTGGTGGAACGCCGCCGCCCAGAACCAGGCCACCGACCGCGCCCACCGCATCGGGCAGAACCGCGAGGTCAGCGTCATCAACGTCATCGCCAAAGGGACCATCGAGGAGCGCATCGCCAAGCTGCAGCAGGCGAAGTCCGAGCTCACGGACCAGGTAGTGGCCGCGGGGATGGCGCCGCTTGCGGCCTTGGACGCCGAGGCCTGGGCGCAGCTGCTGCGCGACGAGGAGCTGTAGGGCTACAGGCCGGCGATAACGCCGCGCATGAGCCTCGAGAAGTCCGGGAGGCGCGTGGCGGCCACGTCCACGATCTCGTCGTCGCTGGGGCTGGCGCCGCCGATGCCGCAGGCCATGTTCGACACCAGGGAAAGCCCCAGCACGCGCATGCCCACGTGCCGCGCGGCGATGACCTCCTCGCACACGCTCATGGCCACCGTGTCGGCCCCCCACGATGCGAACAGCCGCACCTCCGCCGGCGTTTCGAAGCTAGGCCCCAGAAGCCCCAGGTAGACGCCCTCGCGTACCGGCACGGACTCGCGGGCCGCCACCTTGAGCGCAAGCCGGCGCAGCTCCGGGTCGAAGGCGTCCAGCATGCTGAAGAAGCGCGGCGCCAGCTGCGAGGCGTCCTGGGAGGCCACGGGGTTTCGGCCGGTGAAGTTCAGCTGGTCGGCCATGAGGCAGAAGTCCCCCACGGAAAGCGACTCGCTCAGGGCGCCGGCGGCGTTGGTGGTGAGAAGCGTGCCGATGCCCAGACGGTGCATGAGCCACACCGGGAAAGCCACCTCCTGGGCCGTGGCGCCCTCGTAGCCGTGGATGCGGCCCTGCATGACCAGCACCTCCACCCCGGCGACCGTTCCGCAGACGAACCGCCCCACGTGGCCGTTGGCAGTGGAGCGGCGCATGCCGGGCACATCGCCGTAGGGGACGAAGACGGCGTCTTCCACCTCGTCGGCGAAGGGGTTCAGGCCCGACCCCAGGATGAGCCCCACCGCAGGGCGGCGGCTCCCCAGCTTCCCGCGCATCACCGCGCAGGCGCCGTCCAGAAGCAGGTTCAGCGAACAGTCCATGGAACTTCCTCCTAGCCAAGGGGCTTTCGCGCGAGAAGCACCCGAGGGCGCCCCGCAAGGTCCTTCGCTGTGCGCACGTCGGTAAATCCGGCCTCCCGCGCAAGGGCGGCCGCAACGTCCAGGCAGGTCTCGTGCAGCTCGCAGGCGAGGACACCGCCGCCCTTGAGCAGCGCTTCCGCCTGGGGAAGCAGCCGGCGGAACACGTCCAGCCCGTCGGCGCCCCCGTCCAGGGCCAGCGCCGGCTCGAAGTCGGCCACCTCGGGCGCAAGCTCGCCCATCACGGCAGTGGGGATGTAGGGCGGGTTCGAGACCACGGCGTCCATGCGGCCCAAGTAGCGCTGCGGGATGGCGGCGGCCAAATCGCTTTTGATCACCCTCACCACGGCGTCCAGACCCAGAGCCGCCACGTTCTCCCGGGCAAGCCGCAGAGCCTGCTCGCTCACGTCCGTGGCGATGACGCGCACGTCGGCGTGCTCGTGGGCAAGCGAGCAGGCGATGCAGCCGCTGCCCGTGCCGACGTCGGCCACCAGCAGCGTGCCGTCGGGGGCGCTGCAAGGCGTCACCTCCGGCTGCGCCGCGCAGGCCCTCCCCTCCCCTTCGCCTTCCGAAACCTCGTCGTCGGCCCGGGCGCCGAAGGACTCGAACCGCTCGGGCGCCGGCGGCTCCTCTTCCTCCTCGCCGGGAAGCATCCCGTCGGCCGCAGCCGACGTTGCAGCCGCCACCGCCGCGCCGGGCGCCTTCGCCGCGGCCTCGGCCCGGGCGGCCTCGCGCAGCACGTCGCCCTCCCAAGCGTCGATGGTCGAGTCCAGCGCCACGCGCCTCTTCGGAGCTGGAAGCAAGGCCAGCACCTCGCTGACCAGCACTTCCGTTTCGGGACGGGGAATGAGCACGCCGGGGCGCACCGCAAGCGTTATATGGCGGAAGGCCACCTCGCCGGTGATGTACTGCAGAGGCTCGCCCGCCCCGCGCCGGGACACGGCCTGTCGCAGCCATTCCCGCTCGCCGGCGGCGAGCACGCGCTCGAAGCTCACGTACAGCTGGATGCGGGACAGGCCGCAGGCGTGGGACAGCAGCCATTCGGCGGACTGGCGGGGGTGCTCGTCGCCATGGCGATCGAGGTAGGACACGGTCCAATCGAGGGCGGCCTTCACCGTCCAGGAATCGTTCGCGGAAGCCCTCGCGACCGGGGAGGCCATCCTAGACCGCTTCTTCGAGCTTCTGGGCGCGGTCGGCGGCCTGCAGCGCCGTGATGAGCTCCGCCAACCCCGAGCCGCCGTTGCCTAGAAGCACCCCGTTGTAAGTGCCGTTGTAGCCGATGCGGTGATCGGTCACGCGGTCCTGCGGCGCGTTGTACGTGCGGATCTTCTCCGCGCGGTCCCCCGACCCGATCTGGGCCAGGCGCTGGGCGCCCTCGGCCGCCTGCTGCTCGGCCAGCATCTTCTCGTACAGGCGGGCGCGCAGCACGGCCATGGCGGCTATCTTGTTCTGCAGCTGGGACTTCTGGTCCTGGGACTGCACCACCAGCCCCGTGGGCAGATGGGTGATGCGCACGGCGGAGTCGGTGGTGTTCACGCACTGTCCGCCCGGGCCGCCGGCGCGGTAGACGTCGATGCGCAGGTCGTTCTCGTTGATCTCCACCTCCACCTCGTCGGCTTCGGGAAGCACCGCCACCGTTGCCGTGGAGGTGTGGATGCGGCCCTGGCTCTCGGTCTTGGGCACGCGCTGCACGCGGTGCACGCCGCTTTCGAACTTCATGACCGAGTAGACCTTGTCGCCCTTCACCTTGAACTGGATCTCCTTGTAGCCGCCGGCCTCGGAGGGGGAAACGTCCAGCGTCTCGGTCTTCCAGCCCTGCTCCCCGGCGAAGCGCTCGTACATGCGGTACAAATCCCCGGCGAAGATGGCCGCCTCGTCGCCGCCGGCAGCGGCGCGGATCTCCACGATGATGTCCTTCTCGTCGGCCGGATCGGAGGGGATGAGCAGG
>DBFAWQ010000178.1:0-8040 GCA_048242115.1 Eggerthellaceae bacterium | reverse complement strand
CGCAAGTACGTGGCGGTGGACGGCGGCATGTCCGACAACGTGCGCACGGCGCTCTACCACGCCAATTACGAGCCCGTCATAGCCAACAAGGCGGCCCAGCCGCGCACCGAGATCGTGACGCTGTGCGGCAAGCATTGCGAGAGCGGAGACGCCGTGGTGGTGGACATGCCGCTCCAGCACCCCGATTTGGGCGACGTGGTGGCGGTGTTCGGAACCGGGGCCTACTGCTACACCATGTCCAGCAACTACAACGGGCAGCCCCGGCCCGCCATCGTTTTCGTCAAGGACGGGCAGGCCCGCGTGACCACGCGTCGCGAGACCTACGACGACCTGCTTTCCCGGGATATCTAAGGAGCGGCTATGGCGGTACGCATTGGATTGGTGGGCACCGGCACCGTGGGGTGCGGCTGCCTGGATCTGCTGGCGAAAAACGGCGAGCGCTACCGGCGGCTGCTGGGCATCGACGTGGAGCTTGCCCGGGTGTGCTCCCGGCGCGACGTGCAGGCGGCCGAGCGGGGGCTTTCGGACGTCTACACCAACCGCTGGCAGGACGTGGCCGAGGCGGACGACATCGACGTGGTGGTGGAGCTCGTCGGGGGCACCGGTGTTGCGGCCGAGGTGGTGTTGGCTGCGCTTTCCCATGGCAAGACCGTGGTGACGGCCAACAAGGCGCTCATGTCCACGCGCGGACGCGAGATCATGGAGCTGGCCGCCGCGAACGGCGGCGAAGTGCTCTTCGAGGCGAGCGTGGGTGGCGGCATCCCCGTCATCGGGCCTCTGAAGCACTCGCTTCTGGCCAACGAGATCCAGTCGGTCATGGGCATCGTGAACGGCACCACGAACTACATGCTCACGCGCATGGCCGCCGAGGGCGCCTCCTACGGCGACGTGCTCGCCGCCGCCCAGGCCGCCGGGTTCGCCGAGGCGGACCCTTCGGCGGACGTGGACGGGCTGGACGCGGCCGCCAAGATCGCCATTTTGGCCTCCATCGCCTTCAACTCGCGCGTGACCTTGGACGACGTCTACACCGAGGGCATCACCAACATCGCCCCCGAGGATTTGGATGCGGCGAAGGACATGGGCTACGCCGTGAAGCTGCTGGCCATCGCGCATCGCTGCGGCGCCGGTATCGACGTGCGCGTGCATCCCACCATGATCCCGCTCGGCCATCAGCTGGCAACCGTCGGCGGCGTCATGAACGCCGTCTACGTGAGGGGGGACGCCGTGGGCGAGGTCATGTTCACGGGCCCCGGCGCCGGTGCGGGCCCTACGGCCAGCGCCGTCATGGGGGACGTGCTGGAGGCGGCCCGGCGCATCCAGGCGGGGGCGCCGGCGCTGGTGGGATGCACCTGCGCCCAGGAGCTCCCCATCGTGCCGGTGACCGACCTTCAGACGAAGTACTACATCCGCTTCGTCGTGGACGACCGCCCCGGCGTGCTGGCGGCCATGGCCCAGGTGTTCGCCGACTACGACGTGTCGGTGCGCAGCGTCATCCAACGCGGGCAGAAGTCGGGGGGCGTGGTGACCTTGGCCTACGTGACCCATACGGCAAAGGAGAGCAGCATCCGGTCGGTGCTGGCGAAGATCGCCCGGTTGGAGAACGTGCTGCGCGCCGTTCCCAGCGTCATTCGGGTGGAAGACTGATCGGGATTTCGGGGAAAGGAGAGGGGTCATGGCATTGGCGCCCTACAAGCAGGAGTTCATCGACTTCATGGTGGAGTCCGACGTGCTGAAGTTCGGCTCGTTCACGCTGAAGAGCGGCCGCACGTCGCCCTTCTTCATGAACGCGGGGGCCTACACCACCGGCGAGCAGCTGCATCGGCTGGGGCTGTACTACGCCCAGGCCATCAACGACGCGTTCGGCCTGGATTTCGACGTGGTGTTCGGGCCGGCCTACAAGGGCATCCCCCTGTCGGTGGTCACCGCCATGGGGATAAGCGAGCTTTTCGGCAAGCAGGTGCGCTACTGCAGCAACCGCAAGGAGGCCAAGGACCACGGCGCGGATGCCGGCGGCTTTCTGGGAGCGACCCTGCGCGACGGAGACCGCGTGGTGATGGTGGAGGACGTGACCACCTCGGGCAAGTCCATCGACGAGACCTATCCGCTGCTTACGGCCGCCGCCGACGTGTCGGTGACGGGGCTGGTTGTGTCGCTCAACCGCATGGAGCGGGGGCTGGGCGGCAAGGTGACGGCCCAGCAGGAGGTGCAGGAGAAGTACGGCTTCCCCGTCACCTCCATCGTGACCATGGACGAGGTGGTGGGCTACCTGCACAACAGGGAGATTCTAGGGCGCGTCGTGATCGACGATTGCGCAAAGGCGTCCATCGACGAGTATTACGATGTGTACGGCGTGAGGGACTAGGAAGGCATCCTGCACGCCGGCGGCAACGGACGATTCGGGCACGGGAAAGGACGAACCATGGCAACAGGTGCAACCAATGCGCAGCTGTTCTGCGACCTTCTGGACGAGAAGGAGATCAAGTACCAGACAAACGACCTGCAGGACGGCGACGTCCTGGTGCAGATGTCGTGGAACGCGGAGAACGCGCCCACCATCGAGATTTACGTCATTCTGGACGGCGACGGGGAGTCCTGCGCCATCCGCGCGCTGCCCCAGGTGCGCGTGCCCGAGACGAAGCTCGAGGGCATGTGGTCGCTGCAGAACTCGCTGAACGCGAGGTTCCGCTGGGCCCGCTTCTACACCGACAACGACAACGACGTGGTGCTGCAGTGCGATGCCGTGCTGACCGAGACCACGGCGGCCGACGTGTGCTTCGAGCTGAGCCTTCGCCTGCTCAACATCGCCGACGAGGCCTACCCGGAGATGATGAAGCAGCTGTGGGCCTAGGGGCAGCCGCACACCCAGGCCGCGTTGCGAAAATGCTCGATAAGCGCGTCGCTTCGGCGGCGCGCTTTCTCGTTCCGTTCAAACCTTAAGAGCCGGCTTAAGGGTTGTCGAAACCGTCGGATGCCGTCGCGGGCGCCGTTTCCGGAGGATAGACTGGGCCTATGTTCGCGTTGGAGCCCCCGTGCGGGTTTCGGCGGTACGCAGGTGCGATGCAGGGACGGTTTGGAGACGAAGGAGCTTCGCATGACCGACGAGAGAAGCGAGATCGAGAAGGTGCCGGAAGCGCAGGCGCAGGAGGTTTCGGCGGCTGATACGGCGGCAGACGAACCGCAGGCTGCAGGCGCGGGCGTTCCTGCGGCGGACTCGGCGCAGGACGGTTCAGCGGTGGGCGGTTCTGCGCCCGAGGGCGCCGCTTCGACGAGCCCAGCCCTCGAGGTCCCCATTGCGAGCCCAGCTCCCGACCTTTCCGCCGCGAGCTCGGCTCCCGAAGTCCCTGCGGCGCCAATCCCGACGCCCGAGACCCCGGCGACGATTCCGACGCCCGACGCCCCCGTAATGGCGCCGCCCCCGGCTCCCTTCCCCTACGGCAACCCGCAGGTCGCAGCGCAATCGGCCCAGGCCGTGCCGACCGACCCGCGTCCGCAGACGGCAGCCTCCTGGGGCTCCCAGCCGCAGCCCGCGCCGCAGCCGTCCTACGGCAACCCGGGCGCCTCGCAAGGGACGTGGGCCCAACCCCCGGTTCCGGCCCCCGGTGCTCCCGCGGACCGTCCCTCCACGGCAAGCGGCAAGGCCATAGGGGCGCTCGTCTGCGGCGTACTCGCCATCCTCACCTGCGAGACCGTGGTGTTCGGCATCATCCTGGGCATCGTGGCCATCGTGCTGGCGGGTTCGGCGATTAGGGAGTGGGGAAGCGACGGCAAGGCGGTGGCCGGGCGCATCTGCGGCATCATCGGGCTCGTGCTCTCGACGCTGTGCCTGGTGTCCTACCTGGTGCTGGGGGCCATCGGCTTCGCCGTCATGGACTATTACGGCGTGGGCGACTGGGAGGACCTCGTGCGAGCCGCTGTGGCCGACGGCATCGAGGTGGAGGTGCACGACGGGCACACCCACGTGTTCATAGGGGACGACTCCTTCGAGGTCGCCGACTGGTAGGGGCCTAGCGCCAGGGGTCCTCGGCGTCGGCGGGGTCCGGGTCGGCGGGGCGGTCGGAGTAGGGGTCGTAGCCGTCGTCGTCCTCGTTTTCGGCGCGCAGGAACGGTTGCGCCGCAGGGCCGGGCGCAGGACTCGACCCTCCCTGCGCGGGTGCTGCGGCCGTTTTGCCCTCGCCCCCGTTGCGCAGGGATGCCCCGGCTTTGGCCGCCTGCGAAGGAAGGGGCGTCACGGACGGCACGATGCTGTAGAGAGGCTTTTTCATGGCGCCGAGTATAGCCTTACGGCGGATGCTTGTGCGATTCGTGCGCAGGCATCCGCTTTTTCGTTGACGAATAAAACACAGGTATCCTAGACTACAAAAGTTCGCTTTCAAAAGCCCCGTAAACGCAGGGTGGACAGCAGCAGGCGAGAAAGGGAGTCCAGGCCCGAAGCGTAACCTGCGCCGGCGTAGGAAACCGGCAGCCGTTCAGACCTGCACTTTTGAAAAACGACGATAAGGCACGCGCGTCCGCTGCCCGCCCGCATCCGCGGAAGGGTGCTTCGAGCGGCCGTTAGCGCGCAAGGTACAGTGGAGGAAGACAGTGAAGACGTATTACGCAAAACCCTTGGAGGTCGAGCGCGAGTGGGTCTTGATCGACGCCACGGACCAGGTTCTGGGCCGTGTTGCCGCCAAGGCCGCGCACATCCTGAAGGGCAAGCACAAGCCGCAGTACACGCCCCATGTCGACACCGGTGACTTCGTGGTCATCATCAACGCCGACAAGATCCGCGTCACGGGCAACAAGGCGAAGGCCAAGCGCTACTACCGTCACAGCGGATACCCGGGCGGCCTGAAGTCCGAAACCTTCGAAGAGGCTATGGCGAAGCATCCCGAGCGCGTCATCGAGCATGCCGTGAAGGGCATGCTGCCGAAGAACACGCTGGGCCGGGCCATGGGCAAGAAGCTCAAGGTCTACGCTGGTCCCGAGCATCCCCATGCAGCACAGCAGCCTCGCGAGATCAAGATGGAGGGTTAACCCATGGCAGGTGAAGCTTTGTACTACGGCACCGGCCGCCGCAAGAACGCCGTCGCCCGCGTGCGACTGGTCCCCGGCACCGGCAAGATTACCGTCAACGGCCGCGACGCCGCGCAGTACTTCGGCCGTCAGGCGCTGGTGGACTTCGCGAAGACCCCCTTCAAGGTGACCGACACCCAGGACCACTTCGACGTCATCGCCCGCATCGATGGCGGCGGCATCTCGGGACAGGCTGGCGCGCTGCGCCACGGCATCTCCCGCGCGCTGCTGGCCGCCGGCGACTACCGCGCCGAGCTTAAGAAGGCCGGGTTCCTCACCCGCGACTCCCGTATGGTGGAGCGCAAGAAGTACGGCCTGAAGAAGGCCCGCAAGCGTCCGCAGTTCTCCAAGCGCTAGGGTTTCAGGGGGCTTTGCGCCCTACCGATTCCGACGCACAGGCGCCGCTCCCTTGGGGGGTGGCGCCTTTTGTTTTGCTATCATGGGGCCATGGACGTTGCGAGAGGAGGAAGCATGTTCGAAATCGGCCTTATTCGGGTGATTACCCTGGACGATCCGGAGGCGTTGAACTGCCATGGGCGCCTGATCGAGCGGGCCTACCCGGGGCTTTCCGTGGAGAGCGCCTGCATTCCCGACCAGCTCGAGGGCATCCACAGCGAAGAGCTGGCGCAGCTGGCGGTTCCCAAGATCGTGGAGCTGGCGACCACGCGCTTCGCCGACAAGGACATGGTCCTCATCAGCTGCGCCGACGACCCGGGGCTCGCGGAGGTGCGGGCCGCCATGCCGGGGATGCCCGTGGCCGGCGCGGGGGAGTGCACGGTGGCGTTGGCTCGTCAGGCGGGCAAGCGGGTGGGGGTGCTCGGCATCGTCGACTACCCGCCGCGGGCCTACCGCGAGCAGCTGGGGGACGAGCTTGTGGGCAACTACCGGCCCGAGGGCGTGGAGTGCACGCTGGATCTGCAGACCGAGGAGGGCCGTGCGGCCTGCATCCGGACGGCCCGACGCATGGCCGAGGACGGCTGCGACGTAATCGCTTTGGGCTGCACGGGGCTTGCCACCATCGGCATCGCCGGAGAGCTGCAGCGGGAAACGGGGCTGCCGGTCATCGACCCGGTGGTGGCTCTGGGCGCCTTCGCCGCCTACGGGGCTGCGCATGCGGAGGACGGTCGGGGATAGCCGCATTGCGAAACGAACCGTTTCGCCTTCGGTAAACCGCACGAAACATTGCCCCTTTACCATGATTGCCGTGGTAAGGGAACCTTCCCGGCGCGGGTCATGGTATCGTATGCGGTTAGTCTTGCCCCATGCGGTTTCGCGGCTCCTCGGCCGAAGGGACCGCGCCGCAAGACCGGCAGGCGCCGTCAAAGGCTTGAAAGATAAGGAGCGCGCAGGATGGCACGAGTTTCCGATATGTACGGGTCCATGGTGTTCAACGAGCACACGATGCAGGAGCGTCTGCCTTCCGCAACGTACAAGAGCCTGCTGAAGACCATCAAGGAGGGGCAGCCCCTCGACCCCGACGTGGCCAACGTGGTCGCCCATGCCATGAAGGAATGGGCCATCGAGAAGGGCGCCACCCACTACACCCACTGGTTCCAGCCGCTTTCCGGTATCACCTCCGAGAAGCACGACAGCTTCCTGGAGCCCCTTTCCGACGGGCGCGCCATCATGTCGTTCTCGGGCAAGGAGCTCATCCAGGGCGAGCCGGACGCCTCCAGCTTCCCCTCCGGCGGCCTGCGCGCCACCTTCGAGGCCCGCGGCTACACGGCGTGGGATCCCACCTCCTACGCCTTTATCAAGGACGAGGTGCTGTGCATCCCCACGGCCTTCTGCAGCTACACCGGCGAGGCGCTCGACAAGAAGACGCCGCTTCTGCGCTCGATGCACGCCATCGAGGAGCAGGCCAACCGCGTGTTGGCCCTGTTCGGCGAGGAGCCCCAGCGCATCGTGACCACCGTGGGCGCCGAGCAGGAGTACTTCCTCATCTCGCAGAAGGACTACGAGGCGCGCCAGGACCTGGTGATGACCGGACGCACGCTGTTCGGCTACGCTCCCTGCAAGGGCCAGGAGCTGGAGGAGCACTACTTCGGCGCCATCCGCCCCACCGTCAACGAGTTCATGAAGGAGCTCGACGACGAGCTGTGGAAGCTGGGCGTTCCCGCGAAGACCAAGCACAACGAGGTGGCCCCGGCCCAGCACGAGCTGGCGCCCATCTTCGCGAACAGCAACGTGGCCATAGACCAGAACCTGCTGACCATGGAGAAGATGAAGCTTCTGGCCAGCCACTACGGCCTTGTCTGCCTGCAGCACGAGAAGCCCTTCGAGGGCATCAACGGCTCGGGCAAGCACAACAACTGGTCCATCAGCGCCGGAAAGCGCAACCTGCTTGATCCGGGCAGCAACCCCATGGAGAACCTGCGCTTCCTGGTGTTTCTGACCGGCGTCATCCAGGCTGTGGACGACTACCAGGAGCTGCTGCGCGCTTCGGTGGCCAGCGCCGGCAACGACCATCGTCTGGGCGCGACCGAGGCGCCCCCGGCCATCGTGTCCATCTTCCTGGGCGACGAGGTAGGCGCCGTGGTGGATGCGCTCGTCGACGAGCACGACTACACCTCGGCCGAGCGCGTGGCGATGGATCTGGGCGTGGACGTGCTGCCGAACTTCCTGAAGGACAACACCGACCGCAACCGCACGAGCCCCTTCGCCTTCACCGGCAACAAGTTCGAGTTCCGCATGCCGGGCAGCTCGGTGAACCTGTCCGACTGCAACATGATTCTGAACACCGCCATGGCGAAAAGCCTGGCCGACTTCGCCGACGCCATGGAGGGCAAGTCCGGCGAGGAGTTCGAGGCGGCGGCCATCGACCACATCAAGCATGTTCTGAAGGACCATCAGCGCATCATCTTCAACGGCGACGGCTACTCCGAGGAGTGGGAGCAAGAGGCGGCCCGCCGCGGCCTGGCGAACCATCGCACCACGGCCGATGCGCTGCCCTGCCTCGTGGATCAGAAGTCCATCGATCTGTTC
>DBFAWQ010000177.1:0-3517 GCA_048242115.1 Eggerthellaceae bacterium | reverse complement strand
GTGCGGTTCGGGTTCTCGCCGTAGCGGCCGTCCGTGGGGCGCCGGCATCCCTGCACGTAGGCGGTGCGCCAGGTATCGGGCCCCAGGGAACGCAGCGTGGTGGCGGGGGCGTTCGTGCCCGCTCCCACCTCGTTGTCGTAGGGCTGCAGGATGACGCAACCCTGCGCGGCCCAGTACCGTTGCAGGTTCATGATGACGTCCTGGAACGTGGGGGGCAGCGGCTCCTGCCCGGCGGACGCCGTAAAAGCCGTTTCCAGCGGTTGGCTCATGCTTCTCCTTCTCGTCGACGATAGCCCGATACAGCGCGAAAGGCGTATGCTCGCGGGGTTACTCCAGAACGCGGATGCTGGTGATGGGCCAGTAGACCAAGGCTCCCCGCCCGGTCACCGAGGATACCGGAACGGCCCCGAAGTACCGCGAGTCCTGCGAGTTGGTGCGGTTGTCCCCCATCACCCATATGTGGCCTTCCGGAACGGTGTAGGGAAAGCTGACGCCCCCGGCCAGGGTGTAGGTGGGTTTGCCGTCGGTATAGGGTTCGTCCATGGCAACCCCGTCTATATAGAGGGTGCCGGTGTTGTCGTCTATGTCGACGACCTGCCCCTCCGTGGCGATGCAGCGCTTGATGAGTATGCGCCCGGGAATCTCGGGGTCATGAAACGTGACGATGTCCTTGTACTCGGGCTCGCGGAAGTAGTAGCTCACCTTCTCGGCGAACACCATGTCCCCCACCATGATGGTGTCCTCCATGGATCCCGACGGTATCTCGTAGGCTTGGAACACGAACTCGCGCATGAACCAGGAAAGCCCCAGGATGACGATGACGAGTGCGAGCACGCTTGCGATGCCCCGCAGCGCCCGTCCGATGCCGCTGAGGATGATGCTGTCGCTTTTCGCGTGGTTTGGGCCTTGGTCCATGGGGTGTCTAACTCGCTTTCCGCTGTCCGGGGCCGAAGCCCCTTCGGAGTGAATCGTAATAATCCATGATAGCGCGAACGACGCGCCCTCACGGCCGAGGGGGCAAACTCTGCAGAGTTTGCAGATAAGCGGAGTCCCGCTCGTCGAAGGCGGCGAGCACTTCGGGTGTCAGCAGGTCGGGCCGCAGGCGCAAGGTGCGCTCGATGCTCTGCATCCTGCGCCATCGCTCGACGGCACCATGATCGCCGGACAGCAGCACCGGCGGAACCTCGAGGGACCGGTAGGTCGCCGGGCGCGTGTACTGGGGGTATTCGAGCAGCCCGTCGGCGAAGCTCTCCGTCTCCGCCCCGCTCTCGGCGCCCAGCACTCCGGGAAGCTTTCGGACCACGGCATCGATGACCACCATGGACGCGAGCTCGCCGCTGGTGAGCACGTAGTCCCCAAGCGAGATGACGGAGTCGGCAAGGGTGTAGGCGCGCTCGTCGATCCCCTCGTAATGCCCGCAGACGAAGACGAGGCGGCTCTTCTTCGCCAAGCGGTTCGCCACCTGGTCGGTGAAGGGAACGCCGCACGGCGCCATGAACAGCACTTCCACCCCGTCCTCGGCGCGCCTCTCCCCCACGATGTCGTCGAAGGCCTCGAAGATGGGGGCGCACTTCATTACCAGCCCGTTGCCGCCGCCGTAGGGGTCGTCGTCGGTGGTCCGGTGCCGGTCATGGGTCCAATCCCTGAGGTCGTAGGCGTTGAAGGAGAGGATGCCCTTGTCCTGGGCCCGCTTCATCATCGATTCCCCCATGACCGAACGGTACATGTCCGGGAAGGTGGAAAGCGTGTCGATGCGCACGGCAGGCCCCCTACAGGTCCATTATGCCCGCAGGCAGGCAAACGAGGAGGGTCCCGCGCTCGTCGTCTACGGAAGTCACGATGGCGTCCACGAAGGGAACCAGGAACGTCGAGCCGTCGGCGCGGCGCACGCGGACCAGGCTCTGGGCGGGCTGCTCGATCACCTCGTCCACGGAGCCCACGTCCCCGCAGACCTTATCGACCACCCGGTACCCCGCAACGGTCTGCGGGACTGCGGCTGCCGCCTGGCCCGCAACGTCCTCGGACCGGGCCAGGCAGTAGCAACCGACCAGCTGCTGGGCGACGTCCAAGGTGCAGACGCCTTCGAAGAACACGAGGAAATCATCTGCGCCGAAGGGCTCCGCCGATTCGACGGTCGCAAAGCGCGGGCAGTCGAGGCGCGGAGGCACGAAGGACACGCTCAGTCCCGGGGACAGCAAAAAAGGAAGGCCTTCCGCGCCGCGCGCAACAAGACCTCCCTGTAACTGCCGTGCTTTCGCAAGGTATGCCGCCTTGATCCACCGGGTCACGAGTCGAGCAGCTCCACTTCGACCCGAACGCCCGCTTTCGACGCGGCGGCCCGCGCAAGGGTGCGTATGGACTTGATCACCCGTCCCTGCCGGCCGATGACCTTGCCCGCATCCTGCTCGTTGACGGAGATGTTCACGGCGATGAGGTCGTCCTGCTCCTCGCCGAGAGTCACGTTCACCTCGTCGGGGAAGTCAACGAGGGGAACAACCACGGCCTGCACGAGGCCGATTACGTCGTCGCTGAGTTCGGACATGGCGCTTAAGCGTTCTCGCGGTAGCTCTTCAGCAGGGATGCCACGGTATCGGTCGGCTGCGCACCGTTGGCGATCCAGCGGTCCACCTTCTCGAGGTCGAAGGAGACCACGGCGGGGTCGGCGATGGGGTTGTAGCGACCCACCTCGTCGATGAAGCGGCCGTCGCGGGGGCTTGCGGCGTTGGCGACGACGATGCGGTAGTAGGGACGCTTCTTCGCGCCGTGGCGGGCGAGACGAATTTTCACTGCCATGAAGATGAACTCCTTTTGCTTCTCTTGGTACTTCTCATCTGCGTACGCCTATACGAATACTACGATGGCGCAGCGAAAACAGCAGTTGCTAATGATACGGCTGCGCTTCGGCGTTTGCAAGCGCTGAAGCGCACGCATCCTAGCGAACAGGCTAACATTCGGCGAAAAACCACACTTGGTCGCAAAGCGGCCCCCGTCGCCCGCTAAACGGGAGAACGGGGGCCGCTTTCTTCGAGGACGCAGCTTCCGCTTGGCTCTTATGCCGCGGCGTCCCCTAGCCCATGGTGGGAGCTGGTCCCGTATAGGGAATCAGCAGCATTGCGACCGTCAGGATGACGATGCAGACCACGCCCAGGATCACGAACAGCTTCGAGCCGAATTTGAGCCATGTCGAGTATTCGACGTGAGCAATGGCCAAGCCGCCCATGATGGCGCCGGAAGTGGGGGTGAACAGGTTGACGAGTCCGTTGCCTGCGCTGAAGATCATGATCATGACATCGGGGGAGAACCCTAAGCCGGCCGCCAGCGGCCCCATGATGGGCATGGACACCGTGGCCATGCCGGAGGACGAGGGGATGAGGAAGGACAGCACGATGTAGAGCAGGAACGACAGCGGGGCGAATATGATCGCGGACATGCCCTCCAGCGCGTTGGCTGCGTTGGTCAGGATCCACATGTCCAGACCGGTCTCGCCCATGAGCACCGTGATGGAACGGGCGAGCGC
>DBFAWQ010000176.1:0-8378 GCA_048242115.1 Eggerthellaceae bacterium | reverse complement strand
GGGTGGAGCTCTCCAAGAGGAAGGCGGCCGCTCTTTCTGTCAAAGCTGGCTGGGTGCTCTTGCTGCCGAAGCAGACAAGGGGGCGGCTGGGTGCTCTTGCTGCCGAAGCGGACCGGGAGGCGGCTGGACGCTCCTGCTGTAGAGGCTGGTTGGCTGGACTCTCTTGCGGTCGAAGCCGGTTGGGCGGGCGGTTGCCAGGATGTGGGAAGGCCCTTGCGTCCGTTTTTATTTCCCGAATCGTTAAACGTGGCGTTTCGGCGGGGTGGGTCCATGGCATCCTATGGGGAACAGACGCTTTTGGTGCGCTGCCGGCGTTCTTGGCGGTGGCGCGCGTTGACGAGGCGGGAGTGCCATGGTGATGGAATGCCAGGAGCCGAATACGGAAGAGCTTGGGGGCCGGACTGAAGCTGCAAGAGCGGAGGAGCGTTCCCAGGCGGAAAACGCTGCAGCGTCGATGACGCCAGTGGGGGATGCGGTTTCCGCCTTGAAGCGGGTGCTGGGTAGCATGCCTCGGGTATCTTTCAGTGCTCTACTGGCGGACTCCGTTCGGGAGCGGAGGGGACGCCTGGTTCCGGCTGCTGTCTGCTGCGCCGCGGCGGTGTGCTTGCTGGGGGTCGTGGGGATTGCGGCTGCAGCGGGGCCGGAGGCTGGTGTAAGCACACGGGGGTTCGCGGCCGAGGTGGCCGGGGGCGGTGGCGTCAACGCTGCGTTCTGCCGAGCGTTGGATAGCTCGTTCCTGATTTCGCAGGGCGGAGGAGTACTGGCCGCCGTACCAGCTGAGGGGCCGCAAACTGAAGCTAGCCTTGGGCCGGACGCTGCGGCTGCGGCTTCGGCTTCGGGCGGCGATTCGGCGCTCTTGGGCGCCAGCTCCTCGTCCGACAGCTCTGCGACGTCGGGCTCCGGTTCCGCGTCCGACGCTTCTTCGCAGCAGGGGAACGCGACGGGCGCGTCCGTTGCTTCAGCCTCTGCGGGCGGGGCATCCCAGGGTGCGGCCGGATCTTCGGATTCCCGCGTCGCTGCGGGTTCGACTGCTGGCGCTTCCGGTTGGTTGACCTCGGGAAACTATACGGGCACTGTGCCTACTTGGAGCCAGAACGAGCTCGGGTTCTATGGCGGTTGCGAGGTTGTTTCGGCCACCGCCATGCTGGTGGCCACGGGCTTCGACGTCACCGCAGACGATGTGGCCGACCACCTGGAGTTCGGCTCGGATTTCGCCACCCATTACGTCGGCGACCCCTACTACTCGGGCGCCGGCTATCCCGTGGCCATCGCCGATGCCATGAACGCAACGGCGCAGTGGGCCGCAGCCGACGGTACAGCTGGGGAAGATGGTTCTGGCGAAACGGAAACCAGTTCTCGCGACAGCCGGGCTTCCAGCGATTTTTCGACAGCGACGGCTGGCACCAGGACGACATCCTCGGCTCCCATATTGTTCGCAGTCGATGAGGGGGTATCCCTGTCCGACCTGGCCGCCATCGCGAATCGCGGCGTGCCGTGTCTGGTGTGGACCACCATGTACACCGAAGCGCCTGCATGGAGCGGCATCTGGGACGGCGACTACCAGTGGTACGACAACGAGCACTGCGTCGTACTGGTGGGCGGCAGCGCGGACGAGGGCATCGTGCGCGTGATGGACCCCATCGACGGCGAGGTGGTCGAGCGCAACTGGGATGCCTTCGAGGCCATCTACGAGGAATGCGGTGCCATGTCCGTCCGCGCTGCCAGAGAATAGGTGCGTCGCTGCAGGTTGCCGCATCCGGAGCCAGCGCCCGTCGGCCCATCCCGGCGTCACCGGGCGGGTTTCTGCGACTCCTTCCATTTGGCCAGGTTGGTTTCGTAGCGAAGCTGGATGAGTTCCAAAACGAACGAGAACACCATGGCGAAGTAGACGAGCGCCTTCTCGAGCGAAAGGCCGATGATCGTGATTCCCGTGCGCAGCCCCAGCGCGTCCAGGGCCAACAGCACGCCGATGGCGCAGATGAACACCAGGGCCAGAATCTTCATCTGGGCATGGCCGTTGATGAAGTTGGAGATGGGGTCGATGAACACCATCATCATGCAGACGGCGATCATAACGGCCAGAATCATGATGATGAGGTGGTCCGCAAGGCCCACGGCGGTGATCACCGAGTCGATCGAGAACACGACGTCCATGACCATGATGGTGCCGATGGCCTGGGGAAGCGATATCCTCCGCGTCGGCTTGCCGTCGTCGGCGCCCTCTTTGAGCTCGGCTAGCGAAAGGGTTTCGCGTAGTTCGGCGAGGCCTTTGTATATAAGGTAGAGGCCGCCGATGCCGAGCACCAGGTCCCGAACCGAGAAGTCGTGGGCGTACAGCGGCGTTTGGACGGAGAAGACCGTAACCGTCAGATGCACGAGAAACGATGCGAAGCACAGGAAGATGATGCGGGACACCATGGCCGCGGCAAGTCCCAGCTTGCGGCCGATGTGCTGCTTCTCGGGCGGAAGCTTCGCCGTGGTGAGTGAGATGAACACGATGTTGTCAACGCCCAGGACGATCTCCAGGAAAATGAGCGTGACCAGGCTGATCCACGCTTCCGGCGTAAGAAAGATCGACAAGTCCATTCCGAACGGTCCTTTCGTGCGGCTGCCTTTGCGACGTAGGTTCCGAATCCGCGCAACAAAAAAGACCTACGACATGCCGCTTTCCGCGATATGCCGTAGGTCTTGCTGATTAAGGCTTGCCAGACGGTTTCCGTCAGTATGTTGGCGAAGCCGCGCTGTGCGCTAGCTACTCCCCCACGAGTGGTGCAATCTTAGCAGAAACCCTGACAAATCCGCTCGAAATACCGCAAGAGCCCCGAAAGAAACCCAAACGGCTTGCGACGGCTATTTGCGGGCTCGTTCAATTCTTGTGGCATGCAGGTGCTGCCGCTTCTGATTGAGGTCCCCGTAGGTTGCCAGTAGCCGTTCTCCCAGTTCGTCGAGCTTCTCCTGCGGAATCAGCTCGGGCAAGTCGGCGCATGTCGCTTCGATGGCTTCGATGAAGGGCGCTTCGTCCCAGGTCAAGCAGCTCACGTTGACGTTCTCCACGAAGCAGGAATCGACGGCTTCGAAGGACAGCGGGTTGACGAACACGAGCTGCTCGTAAACGTCGTCGAACGGGTAGTTCGGACACGTGATTGCGAAGGTTTCGGCATGAGAGGCGTTTTGCAGAAGCCCCTGGTTCTCGCGATCGTCGAAGCCGAGGGCCTTGAGGTCGGGGACGTTGCCGGCCGAGCGCTCATCCTGGTAGCGCGCCATGACCTCTTCCGAGCGGGTGGCGTAGACGGCTTTATGGCGCGGTGCGACGACGATGTACTCGCTATGGCACTTGATTTCCAGCACGAAGGCGCCCTGTCGCGTAAGGAGCAAACAGTCTGTTTGGGCCCAGGGGGATGCGGACCTTTCTTGATTGGGCTTGGGAAGGTAGACGTTCGGAACCACCTGGGCTTTGTAGAGGACGGATTCGGGGTTTGTGACTCGCTCGAGCAGCTTCTGACCGACCGTGATTTCGGCAGAGATTCCAGCTGCGAGGGGACCTTTGGGTCTGGTGAACCAGTTCCCCATTCGGTCGTAATGCGGCAAAATGCGGAAGGGCTCGACGACGGTCCGTTGCAGGGGGGTTCGCGTGCGCAGGTACCAGTCGGAGGTGTAGTAACACATGCGGGCCAGTGCGTCCAGCCGTGCTGGAAGCGTCTTTTCGACGGCCTCCAGTTTTTCGACTTGCGGTTGGATTCGCCGGAGCTTTCGCTTGAAGAAATATCCGATGGGTCTTAGTAGCCAGAAGGAGGTTGCGCGGATCGCCGACTGGTAGCGCTCCTGCTTCGGCAAAAGTTCCGAGAGCTGCGCTTGCCGTTCGACGCTCTCTGCAAGTATGTCCTTGACCTGCGCATCGTATTGGCTGGGCGAGATGCTGTCGCCGCACTTCGGACAAGTGCGATGAAGGTAGGTTCCGCCAAGCTGGTCGGGCATGAACGAGGCGTTGCAATGAGGGCAGAGGCAGTTGATGATGAGGGGAGGCTCCTGGGGAATGATAGGTTGCGGCCGCTTCTTCGGGCGAGTAGCCCCGCGATGGCACGTCATGCCGGCCTCCTTGGTTTCGGCGAATTCGTTGAGGGTATTGTATCCATCGCCCTCCGCGACCCTGGTCCCAAAATGGGACATGGCGACCGGACACGTTTGGCTTCGCAGTCTCGCTATGCCTTGACGCCAGAGGCTTTCCATGCTATAAATACCTATCTGGGCGCGCCTGAGGCGGGTCCACCCATCGGCGGGGAACAGTCCCCGCCATTTTTCTTTCTTGCGGGCGAAACGGTGATTGCCGAGCGTTCGGTTCTTGCTTTCTGCCATTCAGTAGTAACTACGACGGGCCGGTCCGCTGCAGCTTGCGGTACGGCCCGTCGTGGGAAATGCGCTGGTTGGACGTGCGATGTGGCGCTCGGTTTCGCCGGTCTACCCCTGCAGGCTGGCGCAGGCGCTGAGGGCGGCTATCCAGCCGGAGCCGGCGTTGGGGCACAGGTTCGAACCGGTGCAGGGAACCGTGGAGCCGGCGGCCCACAGGTGCGCGATGGGCGCGCCCGCCTCGTCGAGCACGCGCGAATCGTTGTCCACCTTGAAGCCGCCGAAGGTCTTGTAGCGCATGGGGAACACCTTGATAGCGGTGAGCTCGGTGCCGTCGAAGGGGCGGAAACCGTACTGCGGGGTGCGGCCGAAACCTTCGTCGGTACCCGCTTCGGCCATGGTGTTGAAACGCTCGAAGGTGGCGACGAAGTTCTCTACGTTCACCTCCATCTTCTTCGCCAGCTCGGCGGGGGTGGCGGCGCTCACGACGCGGTCGGCGTTCGAGGACAAGATGCTGTTGACGCTGTAGGAGGTCCACTCGTCGGTCTTCGCCTGGTTGTCCAGCACCAGCCACCACTCGTTGAAGCCGGCGTCCTTGCAGGCCTTGCCGAACCCGTGGGAGTCCATCTCGGCGATGAACCGCTTGCCGTTGGGCAGCACGCCCAGGGTGGGCACGAAGTATCCCCAGACGGTGCTTTGGGCCAGGTCGCCCATGAAGTAGGTGGCGGTGTCCATCTGGTCCAGCGCCGCGCCGACGGAAACGCCCAGCGCATGGCCCTCGCCCATGGAGCGGTTGGTCAAGTTCGCTACCTGGGCGAAGTCGGGGAGGTACTCGGTGATCATCTCCTGATTCGAGCTGTAGCCGCCCGTAGCGATGATGACGGCGTTCGCCTTGATGTCCACTGTGGCGCCCGTGCGCTCATCAGCGCAACGCACGCCCATGATCTCGCCGCTGCCGTCCACAATGAAGTTGGTGGCACGGGTTTCGAACAAAAAGCGCGCCCCGTCGGCCACGAGTCCCTGGTACCAGGGGTTGAACAGGCCCGGCATGTCGCCCACGCCCTTGCCGGGGAACAGCTGGGTGGTCATGTTCTGGTTGATGGGCGCCCACTGGGCCCCGTACTTGTTCGTGCAGATGTTGAAGAGCTCCACGTCGTACTTGTACTCGTTGGCCACGTAGTCCGGCATGGCGCTGGACTTGGTCAGCCCTTCGCCGAAAAGCGCCCAGATATCGTCGAACGAGGTGATGGCGCCGTTGTCCACCTGGTAGTCGATGCCCAGTACCATCATCGAGCCGCAGGCCAGCACCGACTCGCCGCCGTAGCTCTGCTGCTTCTCCACGATCAGCGGCGTGATGCCCTGCTGCAACGCGCAGGTGGCCGCCGAGAACCCGGCGATGCCCGACCCGATGATGAGCAGCTCGGTCTCCTCGGTGAAGTTCACGTCCTCCATGCCGGCGATGCGCAGCGAATCGGCGCTGGCGGTGGTGGAGGAGT
The DNA here is from genome assembly GCA_048242115.1 of Eggerthellaceae bacterium. Taxonomy (GTDB): domain Bacteria; phylum Actinomycetota; class Coriobacteriia; order Coriobacteriales; family Eggerthellaceae; genus Xiamenia. The sequence continues at coordinate 2,538 of DBFAWQ010000176.1, read as the reverse complement.
TGGAGCAGCCCGCCAGGGCGGTCCCCGACGCCATCACGACGCCGCCGATGCCGGCCATGCGCAGGAAGTTCCTTCTCGTCAGTTCCATAATCTTCCCCTTTCGTGTGTTTCTGCTTGTGGTTCACCGTGCGTTTCCGCGCGGTCGTTCCTTGGGTTTCGGCCGTTTAGGACCAGCTCTCCGGCTTCGGCATGTCGGCGTGGCAGCTGGTGCAGTACAGCTGCGACGTGCCGTGGGAGCTATGGCACACGTAGCAATCCAGGTCGCCCACGTGGGCCTTGTGCGGGTTGCGCCCCGAGCCCTGATAGTCGGCCGTTGCGGTGACGACGGCCTCCCAATCGCTGTGGCAGGCGTCGTTCTGACAGAAATCGCGCGTGCCTAGGCGCGAGGTGAGAAGCGGGTTTTTGAAATCTCCCGAAACCCACTTGAGCCCCTCTTCGATCTGCTGGTTCAGCGTGGGCTTGTGGCATTGCAGGCACGCTACTCCCTGCTGCCCGTGGGCGGCTGCCATAAGCGTCGAATCCGCGCTGGCAAAGCCTTCAACGTACGGGTCCATGGGCTCGTGGCAGATGGCGTTGCAGAAGCTCGGTTGCTCGTGCCAGACAGCGAATCCCGCCCCAGCTGCCACCAGTGCCACGGCCACTATGCCGACTACCACCGGCCAACGCTTGCGCCTGCTTTTGCCCGCGGGTTTCCGGGGTGCATTCGCATTGCTCATTTGCCCATTCGCGCCCTCTTCGCCTGCGATGTTTTCCGCGCGGTCGTTGCTTTCCATGTTTGCATCCTCCTCTCCTTGCGTTTCCGTTACGTCCTTTTGCTTTCGTCGCGTTGGGACGGTGGAAACTATGGCCGAGGGTGTAGGCGGCAAGCGACCCGAATAATTAGTCGATTCGGGCTTGGGGCATGGTCGATTTTCGCTGCTTTCGACCAACCAATTATTGGTGCATTTTGGAAACCGCCTGTTCAGGGCATTGTCGGAGGAATTTGTTCTGGTGCCGGTTCGAAGGGTTATCCCTTACTATATCCAAGGGAGGAAATCTATGGGCATGACATGGCGTTTGTTGGTCTTCGTCGGGTTCGCGCTGGGGCATCGCGTGTCCGCCATCGCGTACCTGACGGCGTTCGGCGTTCTGGATTCGGGCGTCGGATACGTTGCTGCGCCCGAGTTCACCGTGGCCGCGAACGTTACGGCGGTTGCGGCGTCCGTGGCGGTTGTCGTGCTGGCTTCCCGAAGCGCGCGGCCCTTCTTCCTGCCTTACGTGCTCTTGGCGGTTGCGTCGGGCTGCGCGTTCGGGGTGGTTGCCCTCTTCGATGTTGCCGCCTCTTCGGCATCCCTAGTCGTGCTGGGCGTCATGTACGGCCTGACGTTCTTCGTTATGAATATGTGCTGGTTCGAGGTCATGGCCTTCGATAGTCCCTTTGCCGCCACTACGGTGTTTCTGCTCGCCTACCTGGCTAGTTCCGGCTTGGCACCCGTGTTCGACGCGTTTCCCGTACCCGTGGCGTGGCTGGCGATTCCCTGCCTTTTTCTGAGCGCTGTCGCTTTGGCGGTTGGGCGGCGCGTGTGCTTGCGTGCAGGTGCGAGCGCGGGCGCGGCGAAGCCGGCTTCTGCGACCGACCGTTGCGAAGAAGCTGGGCGCAACCAGCGTCCTTTGCGCCGGGCGAACGCCAAGGAGATACTGCTGGCGCTGGCGATGCCCGTGGGCGCCGCGTGCGTCCTGGAATGCACTACGGGACTGGTAAACATGTCGCTCATCGGCGGCTCGCTGGAGTACGTGGTCTCTACCTTCCCCACGTGGCTGGCATCGCTGAGCTCGTCGGTTTTGCTGCTGGCGGCGATCGCCGTCACCCGGAAAAGCCCGCAGCCCCTCGCGGTGTTCGAGAAGGTCTTCCCGATTCTTCTGGCTGCTCTGCTGCTGCTGTTGCTGCTGGGCGAGGAGTTCGGCGCGTTGGCCGGACTCATCCTGGTGATCAGCTATAACCTGATCGCATCGTCGCTCGTGTACTTCCTGTTCAGCGTTGCTCGTCGCTACCACGTGTCCATCCTGCTTCTGCAGGGAGCTTCGAACGCATGCGTCAAGCTTTCCCTGGTGCTGGGGTTCGTTATCGGTCACGGGCTTCTGCTGTGGTCGGAAACGACGGCGGGAGCGTCGGGCTTCATCATCACAGTTTTCGCCGTGTACCTGCTGGCCATCGCGGCGTTCTTCCTGCGGGGTCACGGGATTCGCCGAGGACGGCCGTCTGCGGACCTGGTAGGCAATTCCGATTTCGGGGACCCCGAGTCCGACGGGCTTCGTGCTGCCACCCAATCGGCTTCCGACGAGGGACGGCGCCAGAAGGCCATCGATCAGATCGCCGACCGGTTCGCCCTGACCAAGCGTGAGCGCGAGGTGTACGGCTACTTGGTGCGGGGCTGGGGCGCGAAGCAGATCGCCAAGGAGCTCTACCTGTCCGAGAACACCGTCTGGGGCCACGTGCGGCACATCTACACGAAGCTCGGCGTGAACGCGAAGCAGGAAGCCATCAACCTCTTCGAAGAG
>DBFAWQ010000175.1:0-3999 GCA_048242115.1 Eggerthellaceae bacterium | reverse complement strand
ATCGAGGGCAGCTCGGTGAGCTTCAAGCTGCGCCAGTCCCAGTGGATGGGCTGGCTGCAGGACCTGGACTCCATCCGCATGGAGTACACCGACACCACCCCCACCGACGACGGCGACATCAAGGGCAAGTACCAGCTGCGCATCGCCGACACCGTGGACAAGGTGACCGGCGAGACACTGCACGCCCAGGCCGAGGTGTGGGTGGGCCCCATCCGCAGCGAGGGCAGCCTGGAGGCCGGGACCCTGAGGCTCACGCCGCTCACCACCGATTCGGTGGTGGAGCCCATCGACGTGGCCCTGGCCGACCCCGAGAGCTCCACCTGGTCCAGCACCGACCAGTACGACAGCTTCATCACCCGCTGGATGGCCCAGAAGACCACCGGCATCACCTACGGCCCCGACGGCCGCACCGAGATCGAGAAGCTGCCCACCAGCCAGACCATGGCCTCGGTGAACATGGTGGAGCTGAACACGCTGAAGGCCTACCTGGCCGACCCGCGCCACGCTGCGGAGGCCGACGCGCTCACCCGCTGCATCGGGGCGGTGTGGTGCCGTGTGCTCGACGACGATCTGGTGCTCATGGCTCGCAACGGCGACGTGCGCCTGAAGTACGACCTGAAGGCGCCGCTGAACCTGCCGAAGTTTTTGGGCAGCGCCGACAAGACCTTCAAGTCCATCGACCTGACCGAGAGCGACTTCGACGGCAACGGCAACCTGCTGCCGGTCTACACGCCGCTGCAGCGCTACCTCTACGAGACCAGCCAGTGGAACACCTTCATGTCCATGGTGGACTACGGCTCCTCCTCGGCGGGCTACCGCTACCGCAAGTACGAGGACAAGTCCGCCGGCGTGTACGTGGACGCGCCCCAGGGCTACGGCTACATCGGCAGCTACGTGTGGCTGGACAGCAACTGGGATACGCTGCTGAACGACACCGTGGAAGGCTCGCCGGTCACCACCGACCTGCTGGGCAACCCCACCACCTACCACAAGGCCGACAACGGGCGCTACATCCTGTCCACCGAGAAGTCCATCAAGAACAACAGCTACTACTACAGCTACGACGACGGCAAGGACACCAAGGGGCTGCTCACCGACCTGGATTACGACGGCGTGCCCGACGACCCGGGCATCAACGGCGTCAAGGTTGAGCTGCTGAACAAGTGGGGCATCCCGGTGAACCGCCTGGGCGAGGCCGTGACCCAGGTGCGCGAGAGCGCCAGCTCCTCGAAGATGATCTGGGTGAAGGCCGACGCCCAGACCGGTGCCCCCCTGCGCGACATCGTGGGCGACTACCAGCTGGTGACCACCGACGAGAACGTGGATTTGGGCGCCTACGTGTACACCACGGAGTCCGACTACTACAACAACCGCGGCTACTACATGTTCTCCATGCTGACGCCGGGCACCTACCGCCTGCGCTTCACGTTCCCGAAGCAGTACGCCAACTACGCGCTCACTACCAAGCGCATCGGCGCCGAGAGCGCGCCGGTCATCGACAACATCGGCGAGCCCACGGGCCTTTCCGAGGACATCTCGGCCTACCTCATGGTGAACCGCACGAGCGAGGGCATGGTGGTGACCTCCGACGAGATCGAGGTCGAGCCTGTGGCCTACGACCCGGTCAAGTACGCCGCCGGCATGGACACTACGGGCAACGAGATCTACGACGCGAAGATGACCAGCTACAACGTCGGCATCGCCATGCCCGTGGTCTACGAGGGCGTGGCCTACCGCGACGACAAGCTGGCCGGCTACGAGGAGCTGGAAGGCGACATGGAGGAAGGCGACGCCGGCGGCATCGGCGGCGAAGGCGAAGGCGAGGGCGAAGGCGAAGGCGAGGGCGGCGAGGACGGCCAGAGCCTCTCCGGCGGCGTGTCGGCCTTCTCGCTGACGCCGGACAACGCCCCGGACTACGACGAGAGCCAGGGCGAGCTGCCCCCGTTCATCACCGTGAACGGCAAGCCCACCCTGAACATGAACCGCTACGTGGAGGAAGACGGCTCGGTGGACCCCGAGCTCATCGACGGCGTTCTGGACTGGGTGAACGTGAACCTGGACGAGGACAACCCCTACGAGTACGCCCTGTCCGTGGACGAGATGCGTCTGAAGAACATGCTGGTGTCCGTGCAGGTGCAGGACGAGGTCACCAAGGCGTGGACCCAGGCCTACGACACCAACGGCAACCTGGCCATCAAGCAGACCGACTGCTACCTGGAAGTGTTCGTGGACGGCACGTGGCAGCGGGCCTTCGACGAGGCCGGCAACAACCGCATAAGCGCCGAGGTCATCAACGCCCTCGACCGCGACACCTGCTGGCGGTGGGTGCCCTACAGCGCCACGGCCGCCGACGCCACGGGCGCCTTCAGCTTCAGCCTGGAGCCGGGGCACACCTACAAGGTGGTCTGCCGCGACACGAAGAACCGCATCCTGAAGCCCTCGGTCATGACCTGGGACAACGACCCGCTGCACCGGCCGCTTCTCAATGCCGAGGACCAGCCGACCACCTCCGACGGGCGCCCCGACGACGAGGTGGCCGCCATGTGGGACAACGACCTGTGGCTGAAGTCCGGCGTGGCCGAGACCAACAGCTTCGCGGCCGTGGTTCCCACCGACGCGGCCGGGCGCGCCATCTACGAGGACCCCAAGAACATCTGGAAGGGCTACAAGATCTACGACAAGCTGGCCCTGGGCTGGATCGACGGCACCAAGGGCTTCTTGGGCAACTACATCTGGAGCGACAAGAACGAGGGCACCGAGGCGACCCCGGGCGCCCTGTACGACGGCCTGCAGGGCGACACCCCCAACATCGGCGTGGGCGGCGTGAAGGTGACCCTGGAGCAGTACTTCTGGAAGCCCAACGACGCCTCGGCCGGCGAGGGCACCTACAACCCCGGCTCCATGGACAACACCTCCGTGGGCGGCCGCTGGGTGCTCTCCGACCTGGAGTACAAGACCACCGTGTCCTCCAGCTCCGGCTCCTACATCTTCAAGGGCGTGTCCACCTACGTGACCGACCCCTCGGCACCGCCCACGGTGGAGGAGGAGCAGAAGGGCCGCTACCTGGCCGGCTACCGGGTGCGCATCGACCTGGACGCCCTCAAGGGCGCCACCGGCGACTGGGGCGTCACGTTCCGCAACAGGGCCGACGGCTCGGTCGTGGCCAGCTTCGACGAGGAGATCGACTCCGACGCCGCCATGACCCCCACCCTGGTCATGAACGGCACCGAGCCCTACGTGAAGAACGGCCGTCCGGTGTACGCCTACTACCTCAACGAGGCGAACAGCGGCGCCATGGACGCGAACCTCTTCGGCCAGGGCACCCTGCCGCTGACCGGGGGCCACGACACCGACGTCTCCTACCAGCAGATGATCGTGGTGGCCGGCAACCTTGATTCCATGGCCACGGAGAACCTGGCGAACTACCTGGTGGGCATCGGCAAGCTTTCCGAGGAGGACGCCACCCGGGCCACGCTGGCCTCGATGCTGGCGCTTAAGACCGACGGGAACAAGACGCTGGCCGAGGACGGCAAGACCATGGCCGCCTACCTGGTGTCCATGAAGGTGCTCACCGACGCCGACGTGGCCAAGCTGAACCTGTCCGATCCGGGCGTGCTGGCGAACCTGCAGGACAAGGTGCTCTCCGCCAGCGGCGCCGGCGACGGCACCGTGCGGTCGGTGCGCGGCCTGGCCGGATCGTCCATCCTGTCGGCCCGCTACGACCTGGGCGCCGCCCAGCGCATCGAGCACTGGGACGTGGGCCTGGTGGAAGTGCCCCGCACCTCCATCACCGGGCGCGTGTGGAACGACGAGGACTACGACGGCGTGTGCCAGACCCGCATCGAGAACGGCAAGGTGGTCTTCGACGGCATGCCCGGCGAGCCGGTGGCCATCGAGCAGTACTACTACGACCCGTCGCGCACCACTGAGGACGGCACCCACTGGATCCGCAACGACAGCTTCGGCAACGACGTGCGCACCTCGGCCGCCGACGGCTGG
>DBFAWQ010000174.1:0-6067 GCA_048242115.1 Eggerthellaceae bacterium | reverse complement strand
CCCCTCGTCGGAGGGGTCTTTTTCGTTGAGGGGGAGGACTCGTGGAGCTGAGCGTGCGCGAGGTTCGTGAACTTATCGAGGGTACCGACGATTGCGATCTGCCCGTCTTGGCCGAGCGTTTGCGAGCCGACGGACGCCCCGGGGTGCGCAAGGCGATGGAGTCGGCGTTGCGGCAGGCCGAAAGGCGCCGAGTCGAGCGGGAGCGCCTGGAGGGGATGTACGCCTACCAGGATGCACTGGCCCGTGAGTGCGGCGCGTCGCTGGCGGTGGGGTTGGACGAGGTAGGCCGCGGCCCTTTGGCGGGTCCGCTGGCGGTGGGCGCGGTCGTGCTTCCCCGCACGCCGCTCATCGCACGGCTTGACGATTCGAAGCGGCTGGCCCCCGCCGTGCGCGAGGCGGTGGCGCAGGAGGTCAAGGAAACGGCTCTGGCCTGGGCCGTCGCCTACGTGCAGCCTGCCGAGATAGACGAGCTGGGCATGGCCGCCAGCCTGCGTAGGGCTTTCCGGTCCGCGCTCGCCCTGGTGGAGGAGCGCGTTTCGGGAATCGGCCTGGTCCTGGTGGACGGCAACCCCCTTCGCATCGACGGGCGCGAGCGCAACGTGGTGAAGGGCGACGGGAAATGCGCCAGCATCGCCGCGGCCTCCATAGTGGCGAAGGTGGAGCGGGATGCGCTGATGGAGCGCTACGGGCAGCTGTACCCCGCCTACGGCTTCGAATCCAATAAGGGCTACGGAAGCGCTGCGCACGAGCAGGCTATCAGAGAGTTCGGGCTTTCCCCCATCCATCGCCGCTCGTTCTGCACGAAGTTCCTGCAACCGACGTTGTTCGGGTAGTGCCGCCGCGCCGACCTTTCGGCCGGGGGCGCGATTGTTGCCGAGCCGTTTGCGCGAACTGGCGTTTTCGCCGGACGTGTACCCTTTTGCAAGCTTTCTGACCGAAAGAGGCGTCTCTTTTGAGGGGAGCGGCGGGGCAGACCGCAGCTTTTCCGCCAGGAACGCCTGCGCGCACTGCGTCGGCGGCGTACCCGCTCTCTTCGCGGCGCCGTGCGATCCGCTTCCGAAAGCGGCTAGATTCGACTCCGTCCATTGAACGATTTCTGAAGGGTCCCTGTCATCGTTTCGCCTCAATAGGCCCTCTACACTGGCCCCATCTCGACAAACGGAAAGGGGTGGCGCCATGGAAGCTGCGCTGAAGGAGAGGGAGACCGAGTGGATGGACGATGATTTCGAGACGGGGAGGACCTGCGATCCGCTCGGGCTGCTCGACCTTGAGACCGGGAACGATATCCTCCCGGACGAAATCGAGCAGGATGGCGAGCCCGACGGGGGGTACGAGGTGCCGAAGCCCGCGGGGAAGCCTCGCAAAAGCGCCGCCAAGCGCGGGAAGCGCAAGACCGACGCGATGGACGTGGGGCGCGAGGGCGAGTTCATAGCCGCATGCTTCCTGGCAAGGCGCGGCTACGACATCCTGGAGCGGAACTGGAAGTGCAAGGCCGGCGAGGCCGACATCATCGCCTGCGACGAGGATGCGCTGGTGTTCGTGGAGGTGAAGAGCCGCCGGGACTGCGACAAGGGCATGCCCTCCGAGGCGGTGACCAAGGCGAAGCGGGAGCGTTACGAGCGGATAGCCGCATGCTATCTGGCCACGACCGACGTGCTGGACGTGCGCGTGCGCTTCGACATCGTGAGCATCCTCATCATCCCGCCCGACCGCGCCCTCGTCCGGCACAACATCGACGCCTTCGGGCACGACGTGTTCTGATGGACGCCGTCGTTCAGATCGACCGCGAAAGCGGGCGTGTGCACTTCGTCGAGGACCGGGACGCGGGCGAGCTTGCGCGGCGCGCCGGAGCGAGCCCCACCCGCCTGGGACGATGTCGGGTGGGGGCGGCCACCCTCCGCGGCGTGGAGGCGGTGCCGGTGGACGTGGAGGTGTCCATAGGCACGGGCATCCCCGGCTTCTCCATCGTGGGCATGGCCGACGCCTCGGTCCAGGAATCGCGGGAGCGGGTGCGATCGGCGCTCAAGGCCTGCGGGTTCACCATGCCCGGCTCGCGCATCGTCGTGAACCTGGCGCCCAGCGCGCTGCGCAAGACCGGATCGGGCTTCGACCTGCCCATCGCGGCGGGCGTGCTGGTGGCAAGCGGGCAGGTGCGCCCGGACGTCTTGCGCGACACGCTGTTCGTAGGGGAGCTGTCGTTGGAGGGATTCGTGCGTCCCGTGGCGGGGCTGCTCGCCTACGCGCTGTGCGCCAAGAAGCTTGGAAGTCGGCTGGTGAGCGCCGTGTCGGGCGAGGCGCGGGCCATCGACGGGGTGGAATGGGGGTCGGTGGGAACTCTGTCGGACTTCCGGCTGCCCAGCTTTCCGGTCATGGAGGCTCCCGAGCCCAAAGGGGCTATCCCATCGGTGGACTTCCGCGACATCGACGGGCACGACGTGGCGAAACGGGCGTTGCAGATTGCGGCGGCGGGAAACCACGGGGTACTGATGATGGGACCTCCAGGGTCGGGCAAGACCATGCTGGCGTCGCGCCTTCCCACCATCCTTCCGCCCCTCACCCAGGCCGAGGCGCTCGAGAGCGCGGTCGTGCACTCGGTGGCGGGGGAGGATGTGGACGGCATCCTGGCCGGGGTGCGCCCCTTCCGCAAGCCCCATCATTCCGCAACGCTTCCCGGCCTGGTGGGAGGCGGGTCGCCGCCCCGTCCCGGCGAGATATCGCTGGCCCACAACGGCGTGCTGTTCCTGGACGAGCTGCCGGAGTTCCAGCCCTCGGTGCTGCAGGGCATCCGCCAGCCTTTGGAGTCGGGCCGCATGGTGGTGACCCGCGCCGACGGAAGCGTGGAGTTCCCGGCGCGCTTCATGCTGGTGGCGGCCGCGAACCCGTGCCCCTGCGGCTTCTTCGGCGACGACGAGCGGCCCTGTCGCTGCACGGTGCCCCAGATCCGCAAGTACCAGGGGCGCATCGGGGGGCCCGTGCTCGACCGCATCGACCTGCATGTGGACGTCCGGCGCATCCCCGCCGCGAGCGTGCTCGCCACGGGGAGGGGAACCGATTCGGCGACGCTGCGCGAAGGGGTGCTCAAGGCGCGGGAGTTCGCGGCATGGAGGACGTCGGGGCAGGGCGGGGTGCCATCTCCCCAGGAGGTGGTGGAGTCGTGCCGGCTGGGCCACGCCGAGGAGCGCTTCCTTACCGAAGCTGCGGCGCGCCTGTCCATGAGCGGGCGCGCCCTCATCCGCACCGCCGCGCTGGCGAGGACCATCGCCGACATGGAGGAGAGCGCCCGCGTCGGCGCGGACCACTTGAGCGAGGCATTGGGCTTTCGCGTGAGAGGTGAGGAGCTATGAACGTCGATTGCGATTTCATCGTAGGACCGAGGACCGTGCTGGAGCGGGACTCCCCGCTGTTTCCAGAGGCTCTGAAGACGGTGCCCCGGGCGCCGCGCATCCTGCACGTCCTGGGCGACCCGTCAGCTTTGCGGGAGGGCCTGGCCGTGGTGGGCGCTCGCAAGGCCACCCCCTACGGCATCGGCTGCGCCCGGCGGTTCGCGGGGATGGCGGCCCGCAAGGGCGTGGCGGTGATCTCGGGGGGCGCCCGGGGCTGCGATGCGGCCGCCCACGAGGCCGCCCTGGCGGAGAAAGGCGTGACCGTGGCCTTCCTCGGCGGCGGCTGCGACTGCATCTACCCGCCGGAGCACAGGGGGCTGTTCCAGCGCATCGTGGATGGCGGGGGCGCCCTCGTGTCGGAGCAGCCCTGGTCCATGCCGCCGCTGCCCTACATGTTCCGGGAGCGGAACCGTCTGATAGCGGGCCTTGCGAAGGCGACGCTCATCGTGGAGGCGGGGCTGCCGTCGGGCACCTTCTCCACGGCCGACGAGGCGTTGTCCGCCAACCGCGACGTCTGGGCGGTCCCCGGCGCCATCACGGCGAAGACCTCCAGCGGCGCCAACCGCCTCATCCGCCAGGGAGCCGTCCCCATCGTGGACGACGACTCCTTCGAGGACGAGCTGTTCGCGCTCTTCGGGTGCCTGAAGACCCCTCCGGCCCCGTCGTCCGAAGAGGGGATGGCCGGCTGCCTGCAGGCGTCCCCGGGGGCGCGCGAGCTCGTGGCCATGGTGCGCAGCCAGCCCATGGGCCTGGACGCGCTGCTCGAGCACGGCCGGCGGCTGCATCCCGGCGCCGATGCGCGCTCGTGGCTGTTCGCCCAGCTGGCCCAAGCCGAGGTGGCCGGCCTGATTCGGAAGTTCCCCGACGGCACCTACGGCCCGACCGGCGAGGCGGCCTAATTGGGCAGGGCGCCGCTACGGCGTGTCAAGGCGTGTCGGGAGGAGCGCATCGGCCCTGCTGCGCCGAAGGAGGGCCCACCGAAGGGAGAGCCCCACGGCCCGCGGGAAATCCCGGAAGCCGCTGCGCGAGGGTCCGGCGAGGGCGTCTTCGCCGCGCTTTCTATGGTAGGATGCTCGCACGAGAGTATCCGAACGCTTCCGAGATTCCTCGCCGGGCCATCAGCAATCCGCACGGTACCCAAGGCGAGGGGAAAGGCCTCGCCATGAGCGAAAGGGAAGAAGAGATGTCCAAGGACGAGATGCAGCGATTCCTTAACCAGCAAGCCGAGGACGGAAAGACCGAGACGGAGGCCTACCGCAACCTGATGGATATTCTGGGAATCAAGTTCCCAGAGATTCAGAAGGAACAGCAAGCCTGACGTGAGAGTCTGCTGTTGGGTCTCTCTCGAGGCCAAAAAAAGTTGGCTTGCTAAGGGGAAGGTCCTGCCATGGGCGAAAACGAAGAAGAGATGTCCAAGGACGAGATGCAACGGTTTCTTCTGATGGAGGCCCGCAAAGGGTGCAGCAAGGCCGAGGCGTTCGACGATCTGCTCGAAATCCTAGGAATCCAATGGCCCGAGCAAGGCGAGAAGGCCGAAGGGCTGTAGACGCAATATCGGTTCGCGGCAGCGAGGACGGGGCGTTAGGCCGGGACGTCTGATGCCCCGTCCTCTGCAAACGTTGGCGCGGTCACTTCTCCCGTGTCCTCACGAATACGAGCAAGTGGCTCAGAAGCTTTCTCGGCTCAACGCCGAACTCCTCCGCTAAGGCGCGGATGGAATCGTCGATTTCGTCAATTCTAGAATCTTCGAATTGGCGCAACAGCTCCGGCTCTTTGATGAGGAAAGCGTCTATCCCTGCCGGCTTAAATCCGAGTTTCCGAAACATGCGCTGGCTTCTCGCGTTTTCCGCCTCTATCTTTGCCACGAATTCCGTTGGACCGGCTATGCGCTCGAAACCGTCTATCAGGGCGGAGATGGATTCGGTCCCTATTCCTCGATTCTGATACTCGTTTAAGAGGTTGATGCCCAGCTCGATGGGGTCCGTGTCAAGCTTGTCGATCGCGCAGTAGCCGATGAAGCGCCCGTCCTCCTTCGAGCTAACGGTGCAGTACAGAGTCTCTTTGGAGTTAACGCTGTCCCAGTAGAAGGCCAATGCCTTCTCGTTGTTCTTGTACCATTGCGCAAGGCCTGGACTGATGGTGGAAAAAGCGTCCATGTAATCGAGCATTTCGGATTCGATGGGCTTGCGAAGGACGAGACGCTCGGTCTCCGCGAAAACGTTGCTGCCATCGAAGAACAGCGAGGCTTTAAGGCTCTTCATCTTTGCTCCTCCTCTTGCGCTTCGATACGGGCCTGGGGCTTTATCTGGGAGAGGGGACCGTGCCTGCTGGAAGATTGTAGCACCATATCCGCGAGCCACCAGTCCTGGGAGGGGCGCGTCTACCGCGTGGCCGACCCCGACCCCTCCTCGCCGCTCTACGAAACCGTGATGAAGTATCCGCGCTTCGCCGACGTGGTGGGCGACCACATCAACGACTACAACTGCCGCCACCAGGTGCGCCCCTGGCGCGAGGGCCAGCCCCGATGGCGAAACCAACTCGAAGGCACGGGGTACAGCCCCGAGGAGGGCAGCCGCATCATGGCGCGCCAGGCGGCCCTTGAGAACGAGGTTCGCAAGGCCAAGCGCGAGGTGGAGGCCCTGCGCGCTGCGGGGCTGGACGACAGGGAGGCCGTGCGCAGGCTC
>DBFAWQ010000173.1:0-8125 GCA_048242115.1 Eggerthellaceae bacterium | reverse complement strand
CATCGTCGTGTTCCTGTTGGCGCAGGTGGTCTGCAGCCCGACCATGATGAACTTCTCCACGCTCATGGCCACCAACATCCCCGGCGAGGACCCCACCACCGTGGCGGGCATCGCGGGAACGCTGCTGTCCGTCTTCGTGCTGGCGGGCGTCGTCTCGTCGGTCCTCATGGGCAAGCTGGTCAAGGCCCTGGGCAAGTTCACGGGCGCGCTGGCGTTGGTCGTCACGCTGGTGGGCAACGTCATCATCGCCAACGCCAACTCCGTGCCCCTGTTCACCGTGGGCATCCTCATCTTCGGGTTCGGCTGGTGCCTGGTCATCCCGCTCATCAACCTGGAGTGCGGCAACGTGACCAACAAGGCGGGGCTCGCCATGGTGGCGTCGCTGGTCATGGTGGCCATGAACCTGGGCAACTTCGCTGCGTCGTACTACATGGGCGCCGTGTTCTCCGTCGTGGGCAACAACCCGTCGATGTGTCTGATCGTGGACTCGGTGGCGTTCGGCATCCTGGCGATCGCCTGGGCCGCGTTCAACCTGCGCAACAAGGCGTGGGGCAAGGACGCCGAGGCCGCCGTCGCCGAAGACGTGGCGACCGAATAGGCTTTTGCGGCGGCGCGGGACGTCCCGCGCCGCCCTCACCGACGAGAGAAGGAGGACCATCGTGGCCTTCGGAACATTCACCACGCCCGTATCCTGGCAAGAGGGCGACTACACGGTCACCCGCACCAATTCCTGGTCGCCGCCGGGAGACCATCCCACCGGCGCCGGCATGCTGCTCTACGTGAAGGACGGCGTGCTGGAGAAGGTGGAGGGCGATCCGCAGCAGTCCATCACGAAGGGCGCCTTGCCCATCCGCATGCTGTCGCTGCCGGAATACGTGTACAGCCCCTACCGCATCCTGCACCCGCTGAGGCGCGACCCCGCTCGGCGCGGCGACGACGCGGCATGGGAACAGTGCACGTGGGACGAAGCGTACGACCTCGTCGTGGAGAACGTGCGCCGCTGCACCGAGCAGTACGGGTCGAACTCCATCGCCACGTTCGTGGGCACGGGGCGCGAGGCCGGCAACTGGGGCCCCACCATGTCGTGCCGCGTGTTCAACAGCCCCAACGTCGTGTACATGCAGTCCGGCTGGTCGTGCTACGGCCCGCGCATGGCCTGCACCTCCTACGTGCTGGGCGCGCCGTATCCCGAGCTCGACTACGCCTCGCAGTATCCCACCAGCTACGACGACCCGCGCTGGCAGCGCCCCGAGGTCATCCTGATCTGGGGCAAGGAGCCTCTGAAGTCGAACCCCGACGGGTTCTGGGGCCACTCCATCGTGGACATGTACGCCATGGGCACCAAGTTCATCGTCGTCGACCCGCGCCTGACGTGGGAGGCCGCCCGTGCCGACATCTGGCTGCAGGTGCGCCCCGGCACCGACGCGGCGCTCGGCATGGCGTTCTGCAACGTCATCATCTCGGAGGACCTGTACGACCACGACTTCGTGGAGAAGTGGTGCTTCGGCTTCGAGCAGTTCGCCGAGCGCGTGCAGACCATGAGCGTGGCCGAGGCCGCCGAGATCTGCGAGGTGCCCGAACGCAAGATCGTGGAGGCGGCCCGCCTGTACGCCACGGCCAAGCCCGCCGCCCTGCAGTGGGGCCTTGCCGTGGACCAGAAGCCCAACGGCATCCAGATGGGCTTCTGCTGCCTGGCCATGATGGCCATCACGGGCAACATCGACAACCCGGGCGGCAACATCATGGGCGCCATCGACATCGGCGGCCTGGGTTCGGGCTACACCGACCTCGACCCGCAGAGCAAGATCAACGAGCAGGTGGGCGTCGACGAGTACCCGGCCATGGTGCGCACGCAGCAGTTCACGCACCCCGACGTGGTGCTCGACGAGCTGGAAAAGGAAGACTCGCTGTTCCACATGGGCTTCTTCACCAGCGCTAACGCCATCGCGAATCCCTGCAACCTGCCCAAACGCTGGGAAGAGGCGCTCGCCAGGCTGGAGTTCAACGTGGTCATGGACATCGTCATGACCCCCACGGCCGAGGCCGTGTGCGACCTCTTCTTGCCGGTGAACACCTACGCCGAGCGCGACATGTACGTGGCCACGCACTACGGCGCGTGCGGCACGTGGATCGGCGCCATCAAGAAGGCCGTCACGGTGGGGGAGGCGAAGTCCGACATCACCATCATGCGGGAACTGGGAACCCGTCTGCGCCCGGAGCTGTGGGAGCGGTACCAGACAGACATCGAGTACATCGACGACCAGAAGCTCTGCACCCTGAAGACGCCCGACGGCCGTCCGCTCACCATGCAGGACCTGTTCGACCACGGCACCTACCACGTGGACTACGAGTACCGCAAGTACGAGAAGGGGCTCCTGCGCCCCGACGGGCAGCCCGGCTTCATGACGCCGACCGGCCGCATCGAGCTGTACTCGACCATGCTGGAGGCCTGGGGCGACGACCCGCTTCCCTACTACGAGGAGCCGCCGACGTCCCCGCGCTCGACGCCGGAATACGCCGCGGAGTACCCGCTGGTGCTCTCCACCGGCGCGCGCACGTGGTCGTACTTCCACTCCGAGCAGCGCCATGTGCCGCTGCTGCGCGAGGTGGAGCCCTGGCCGCTCGTGGACATCAACCCCAAGGACGCCGAGCGACACGGCCTGCACGACGGCGACTGGGTGTGGCTGGAAAACGACGTGGGACGCTGCAAGATGAGGCTTTCGGTGAAGCCCGGCCAGAAGGAGGGCGCCCTGGCCTCCCAGCACGGTTGGTGGTACCCCGAGCGCGAGGCGTCCGCCCCGTCGTTGTTCGACGTGTACGAAGTGAACGTCAACAACCTGGTCCCCTACAAGACGATCGGCAAACTGGGTTGGGGCGCTCCGTTCAAATGCCTCATGTGCAAGATATCCTTGGCCGAGCCTCCTGCCGACATCGACAAGATCGAGGAGGTCTACCATGGCTAAGCAAGGTCTCATGATCGACTACCTGCTGTGCACGGGCTGCCATTCCTGCGAGGTGGCCTGCAAGCTGGAGAAGAAGCTGCCCACCGGGCAATACGGCATCAAGCTGAACGATGGCGACGCCGACTCGTGGCAGATCGACGAGGACACGTGGGAATACAAGTGGATTCCCGTTCCCACCCAGCTGTGCGACCTGTGCGAAGGGCGCACGCAGGCCGGCAAGCCTCCCAGCTGCGTGCTCCACTGCTGCTCCCACTGCCTGCACTACGGCCCGGTGGACGAGTTGGCCAAGAAGATGGACGAACTCGACCGCAAGGCGGCCCTGTTCACCGTGTGACGACGTACGACGGCCGGGGGCTCTGTCCCCGGCCCCGGCCGCCGGCCCCGCGCAACGCCGGCGGCCCACAAGAGAAGGGATGCGACGATGACCAAAGACGAGTTTCTTGCGTTGCCCGAGGCGGACCAGCTTGCGTGGCTGACCGAGCAGGCCGGCGCCGGCCGGGAAGTGGCCGCCATCTGCGAGGAAATGGGCTGCACGCGCGCCGACCTGCAGGGCTTCGGCTACACGTGGGCCTTGGGCCAGTGGCGCTACCTGTCCATGAGGGACCGCGCGTCGGTGGTCGCCCAGAACTAGGGCGTCCGGCGGCCGCCGACGAAAGGAGCGGACAATGCATGGAGGCGTGCTGATGCTGACGCCTCCCGTGCGCGCCGACGCGCTTCCCCTCGTCTGAAAGGGACCCGACGACGAGAGAGGACGACGAACATGAGCGAAGCACGGGACAAGGCCATGGACAACATGGACGGCTGGGTTGCGGGCAAGGACGGGTCGGCGACCGCCGTGGCGGCCACGGGCGCGGACCTGCCATGGCGCTGGCGGGAGGGCGACCTCACCGTCACCAGGACGGCTGCCTGGTCTGCACCGGGGTGCCACCTGGGTTGCGGCGTCAAGGTGTACACCGATGACGAGGGGCGCTTCGTCAAGCTGGAGGGCGACGAGGAGAACCCCTTCAACCAGGGGAGGCTCTGCGTGCGCTGCCTTTCCTTCCAGCAGGTGCTCGAGAATCCGCAGCGCCTGCTCTACCCGATGAGGCGTGCGCGCGAAGACCGCGGCAAGGACGCGTGGGAGCGCGTGAGCTGGGACGAGGCGTACGACCTCATCTGCGACAAGTTCGCCGAGATCAAGGAGGAGTTCGGGCCGTGGGCCGTCCTGTTCGCCTCAGGCACGGGGCGCGACGTCGCCAACGGCATGTACCGCATGGCCTATTCCTACGGTTCGCCCAACATCGCCTATCAGCAGACGGGCGTCGCCTGCTACGGCCCGCGGATCACGGCCACGTCCATCATGATGGGCAACTACTGCGTGCCTGACTGCTCGATGTACTTCGCCGACCGCTACGACAACCCCCAATGGAAACCGCCCGGCGTGATATTCGTCTGGGGAAACAACCCGCTCGTCAGCAACGCCGACGGCAACGTGGGGCATTGGATGGTCGATTGCATGAAGCGCGGCAGCAGGTTCGTGGTGGTCGACCCGCGCATCACCTGGATCGCGGCGAAGGCCGACCTGTTCCTGCGGCTGCGCCCCGGCACCGACGCCGCCTTGGCGCTCGCCATCATCAACGTCATGATAGAGAACGACGCCTACGACCACGAGTTCGTGGAGAACTGGACGTACGGCTTCGAGGACTTGGCCGCCGCCGCCCGGGCGTACCCGGCCGAGAAGGCCGAGGAGATCACGTGGGTGCCTGCGGCCAAGATCCGCGAGGCCGCCCGCATGGCCGTCGAATGCGGGCCGATGGCCTTGCAATGGGGCCTGGCGCTCGACCAGACGCGCGAATGCATATCCGGCTCCATGGCCCTGGTGGCGCTCTGGGCGCTCACGGGCAGCATCGACGTGCCCGGCGGCATGGTGACCACGCACCAGCCCTTCGGCGCGGAGATCTGGCAGCCTCCTGCGGCCGAGACGTTCCTGGACGAGGACGTGGTGCGCCGTCGCATCGGCTATGCCGAGTACCCGCTGTACCGCTACAGCGGCTGCGTGGTGGCCCAGCCCGACATGCTCTACGACGCGTGCATCACGGGCGAACCGTATCCCCTCAAGGCCGGCTGGTGGCAGAGCACCAACCCCCTGGCGTGCTGTTCCCAGGCGCCGGAAAGCAAGGCCTACCGGGCCCTCATGAGCCTCGACTTCAACGTGGTGGTGGACCTCTTCATGACGCCGACGGCCATGGCCTGCGCCGAGGTGGTGCTGCCGGTGGCCACGTGGGCGGAGAAGACCGGCCTGCGCAGCATCTGGTACTACATGCAGCCCATCAACGCGGCCGTCGACTCCAGCGCCATCGACGTCAGGTCGGACCTGCAGATCAACCTTGACCTGGGCAAGCGCTGGGCGCCGGAGAAGTGGCCGTGGGACACGGTGGAGGAGTTCTTTTCGGACCAGATGGGGTCGACGGGCCGCACCTACGAGCAGCTGCGGGAGGCGAACTGGATGTATCCCCAGTTCGAATACCACAAGTACCGCACCGGCAGACAGCGGCCCGATGGCCAGCCGGGCTTCAACACGCCCACCGGGCGGCTGGAGTTCAAGTCGACCCTGTGCGAGCAGTGGGGGTTCGAGGCGGTGCCCAGCTACCACGAGACCGACCGCGGCCCGCTTTCGACGCCCGAGAAGATGAAGGACTACCCGCTCATCCTCACCACAGGGGCGCGCACGTGGCCGTACTTCCACTCCGAGGGGCGGCAGGTGCCCCGCCTGCGCGCCCTGCGTCCAGATCCTCTCGTGGAGGTGCACCCGGCGGCGGCCGCGCGCTTCGGCGTCGTCGAGGGCGACTGGGTGTGGGTGGAGAACGAATACGGCAGGATCGCGATGAAGGCGCACGTGACCGTGGCCGTTCCCGAGGCGGTGGTGAACGTGGACCACGCCTGGTGGTTCCCCGAGCGGGATCCGGAGCGGCTCTACGACACCTTCGCGTCGAACGCGAACCAGCTGGTGCCGCCCGAGTTCGGGTCGACCGGCTTCGGGGCGAACTGCAAGTCGCTCATCTGCCGCATCCGCAAAGTGTCGGAAGGAGAGAGATAGCCATGGCGCGCAAAGGCATGCTGATCAACTACGACTACTGCACCGGATGCCACACCTGCGAGGTGGCCTGCCGCGTGGAGCACGGCTTCCCCGACGACCAGGGCGGCGTGGCCGTGGCGCAGACGGGGCCATGGGAATATGCTCCCGACCGCTACCAGTTCTCGTACCTGCCCGTCCTCACCGACCAGTGCGACCAGTGCGCCGAGCGCCGGGAGGCGGGGAAGGATCCCGCTTGCGTCCACCACTGCCAGGCGTTCGTCATGCGCTACGGCGACGTGTCCGAACTGGCTGGCCAGGCAGAGGAAGGGTCGAAGTCGGTGCTGTACTTTTTGTAGGGCCGCACGCCTCGTGCGCGCCCGGCCGTCTGCGCGTGCGGTCCGCCGGGTTTGCGCATGCGGGGCGCTCGCGCAAAGACGCCTTCTTCGGGCGGCGGCCGGCTCCGCCCGCGCCACCGGCGGACCGCCGCTTTTTCGGTATGATGGCACGAGGCTTGTAGAACGACGAGACGACGGGAGGCCGGCACACCGGCTTTCCGTGCGCATGAATGGACCTGTTGGAACCCACGGGGGGTGGTTTCAGTGATGGAACGTGCGGAGAAGGGCGCGGCGGATCCCGCCGCCGAGACAAAGCAGAAGAAGGCGGGGCAGCAAGAGGCCGCGAGCGGCCCGGCGCTGTTGCCATTGTGCGACGTGGCGGGGTATGCCTGTTTCGTGACGTGGGCGTTCGTGGTCGGATGGGACCGGGGCGTCTCTCCGTTGGGAGGGCGGGGCGAGCTCGACTTCTTCGTTTGCCGCTGTGCGCTGTTCGCGGGAGTGGCCTGCGCGACGTGCGTGCTGTTCCTCCTGGGCGGCTCGGTGCTGGCGGGATCTCGCGAACGGCTGCGCACCGTGGCGTTCCCGCTGCTGTGCATGGCGCTCGCCGTCCCGCTCTTCGTGCGTCTGCCGGGCTGGGCCGTAGCGGCGCTCTGGTTCGCCGGCGGCATCGGACAGGCCGGGACGTTCTTCCTGTGGGGGTCGCGCTTCCGGGTGCTCTCCCGCAAGCAACAGCTCTACACCGTGTGCGGCGCGTTCGCGGTGGGCGGCTGCATGCTGTCGCTGTTCCCCTTCATCGACCAGTCGGTCGTGGCTCCCACGGTCGCGCTGCTTCCCCTGGCGAGCTACGTGCTGCTGCTGTTCGCCCACCGCCAGTACGACGGCGAGGAAGGGCCTTCCGCCAAACGCGAGGCGTCCTTCATCGAGGGCGGCGTGCGCAGGCTGCGCACGCAGATCCCCTTCGAAGAGGACCGCAAGTTCATCGTCCTCAAGGGGCTGTTCGCGTTGCTGTACTCCGTCTCGTTGGGATTTGCCGCCTGTGCCTCGCTCGCCAGCTGGCTGTATCCGGGAAACGCGGTGGTGATAGGGTTCGGCAACGTGGTCGCCGCCCTGGTCATGGTCGCCGTGCTGCGCCGACGCGAACGCGACGTGTGCAATGTGCTTCCCAAGCTGTTCCTGCCGGTCACCAGCTTCTGCTACCTGTTCCTGGGGGCGCTCTGGCCGACCGAAGGCGTGCTGGTGTGTGCCGCCGTGCTGTTCGTGCTGTTCGGCTGCTACGAGATCCTGAATGCCCACACGGCCTACGCCTATTCCTCGTACGACGCGGTCCGCTGCCTGTGGGAGCTGTACTCGTCGAAGACGGGCAACTCGGTCGGCTTCTTTTTGGGGTGGGCGTGCGCCACGGCGAGCCTCTTCTGCTTCGAGGCCAGCACCACTACCTTGCTGGTGCTGTGCCTTTTCATGGTCTCGCTGGCCGCCGTGGTGGACACAGCGCTGTTCAAGGAGATGAAGCTCGAGTTCCGCGAGGTGGTGGTCGATAACGAGCCCACGCTGGAAGTGCTCGACGCCAAGAACTACGAAGCCCTGCTGCAGGGCCGGGGCCGGTGGAGCCGCGCCTGCGAGGAGCTTGCCGAGCAGTACAAGCTCTCGCCGCGGCAGAAAGAAATCTTCCTTTTGCTGGCGAAGGGGCGCAACGTCCAGTTCATCAGGGACGAGCTGGTGCTGTCCACGCCCACCGTCAAGAGCCACATCTACAACATCTACCAGAAGATGGG
>DBFAWQ010000172.1:0-14299 GCA_048242115.1 Eggerthellaceae bacterium | reverse complement strand
CTCGTCCAGGTCGCGGTAGTGGTCCAGATGGTCGGCCTCTATGTTGGTGACCAGCACCGCCTCGGGCGAAAGGTAGCGGAACGACTTGTCCGACTCGTCGGCCTCCACCACGTAGTGGCGCCCCTCGCCGGAATGGGCGTTCGTGCCGTAGGCCCGCACGATGCCCCCGATGAGGAAGGTGGGCGACTCCCCCAGCTGGTCCAATGCCGTGGCCAGCATCGACGACGTGGTGGTCTTGCCGTGGGTGCCGGCCACGGCCAGCGTGGACAGCCCCACCCCCAGCCGGGCGAGCATCTGGGCGCGGTGCCAGATGGTAAGGCCGCGCTCCTTGGCAGCCATAAGCTCGGGGTTGTTCGGCAGGATGGCCGTGGAGACCACCACCACCGGATCGCCCTCGGGAAGGTGCGACGAGTCGTGGCCGATGAACACGGGGATGCCCGCCTCCACCAGCTGCTGGGTGTAGCGGCTCTCGCGAAGGTCCGACCCGCTCACGGAAAGCCCCTGGTCATGGGCTACCTTGGCGATGCCGCTCATGCCCACGCCCCCGATACCTATGAAATGCACCTGCGTAACCTGCTGATCTGCCATGGCTGCTTGCGCACCCTTTCTCCGAAAACCGAACCGGCGGCCGCCTGCCCGCACCGCCCTTTTCAGGCCGAAGCGCGGGCGGGTCGCGCCGCGAACTCTACCTGTTGCCCGCGGCCTCCATCACCGCGTCCGCCAGGGCCGCAGCGGCGTCCCTGGTCCCCATCTGCGCCGAAGCCTGCCGCATGGAGTCGCGCAGCCCTCCGTCGTCTGCCAGCCGCAGCACCTTCTCGGCGAATTCGGGCGTCTCCACCGCATCGTCGGCCACGGCGAAGGCGCAGCCCGCATCCACCCAAGCCTGGGCGTTCTTGGTCTGGTGGTCCTCCGTGGCGTAGGGGAAGGGCACCAGAAGCGCCGGCACGTGGCGGGCCGATATCTCCGCCAGAGACGTGGCTCCCGCCCGGGACACCACGGCGTCGGCCGCCGCCATGGCAAGTCCCATCTGGTCCGTGTAGCCAAGCAGCTGCCAACGCGCGGCCTCATCCGCGGAAAGGCCCATGGCCCGCTGCACCGCTTCGAGCTCCTTGGGGCCGGTCAGGTGAACCACGTAGACGTCCGGCCTGCCCAGAAGCTCGCCTTTCAGCGACGCCATGGCCTGGTTGATGTGACGCGCCCCCAGGCTTCCCCCGGTGACCAGCAGCATGACGGCGTCCTCGGGGATGCCGAAGGCCTCTCTTCCCTCGGCTCGGGTGGCGGCAAACACGCTTTTGCGCACGGGGTTTCCCGTCACCAGCACCCGGCCCTTGTCCGCCACGTCCTTGGCGGCGTGCTCGTAGGTGAGGCACACCCGCGCGGCGCGCTTGGCCAGGTACTTGTTCGCCATGCCCATGACCGAGTTCTGCTCGTGAACCACCACGGGGATGCCCAGCGACTCTGCCGCCCGTCCCACGGGGATGCACACGTAGCCGCCGAAGGCCACCACCGCGTCGGGACGCGACTTCTGGAAATCGCGCTTGGCCCGCTTCGTGGAGGCGTTCAGGGTCAAAAGCGCCTTGGGCAGCGTGAGCGGATGGGAACGGTTGAACCCCTTGGCCTCGTAGGCCGAAAACGGGATGCCCGCCTGTGGGACCAGCTTGCTCTCGAGCCCGTTCGGCGTGCCGGCGAAGGACACCTCCACGCCCCGCTGCTGCAGAGCCTCGGCCAGGGCCAGCGCCGGGTTGATGTGCCCGGCGGTCCCTCCGCCCGAAAGCAGCACCCGCATGTTACCTCCTTACCCGGCCGCCCTGCGACCGCACGACCCGAAGCTCGCTGCGGCGCCGCTCGGCCTCCGTCGGCTGCTCCGCCTGGCGGGCGACCGACAGTATCAGCCCCACCATCACCAGCGACGATATAAGCGACGAGCCCCCCGCGGAGAGGAAGGGCAGCGGTTTTCCCGTGATAGGCGCGATGCCGATGACGCAGCAGATGTTCAGGCACGCCTGGAACACCAGCATGATGGTGCAGCCCAGCGCCAGCAGCATCGAGAAATTATCCGTTGCGGCGAAGGCGATGTGAACCCCTGCCCACAGGATTGCCACGAACGCGGCCACCACCGCCAGCGCCCCCACCAGCCCCAGCTCCTCGCCGATGATGGCGAAGATGAAGTCGGTCTCGGGCTCGGGCAGGTACAGGTACTTCTCTACGGAGTTGCCCAACCCCACGCCGAACAGGCCCCCCAGGGCCAGCGCGTAGCGGGCGTGTATGAGCTGACGGCCGGTCCCCTGACCTCCTTCGCCGTCGTTCCACGGGTCCATGAACAGCATCATGCGCTGCATGCGGTAGGGGGTGATGAAGATCATGGCCACCACTCCGGCCAGCATCACGGCCACGAGCAGCCCCACCGCCCACCAGGGCGCGCCGCCCACGACGGTGAGGGCCACCACGGTCACCACGCAGATGATGGTGGTGCCCAGGTCGGACTGGGCGCTCACGATCACCGCCAGCGGCGCGCCCGCGAAGAGCAGCAGCCCCAGGGCGCAGGTCCCTCCGGATACGACGCCGTTCTGGTAGCGGGCCATGCACCGGGCGGCCATGACCACGATGGCTATCTTCATGAACTCCGAGGGCTGCAGGCTGAAGGGCCCGATGTTTATCCAGCGGAAGGCCCCCAGGGCGTCGTTGCCGACGATGCGCACCAGGATGTTCAAAGCCAAAAGCACGGCCCAGCCGACGTAGAGCAGCATGCGCACGCCGGGCGAGTCGTCGTTCCAAAACGACGCCGGCAGCAGTTTCCAGAAGCCGAAGAGCAGCGCCCCGCCGACAAGCGCGAAGATGCACTGGTTGCGCATCTTGCCCCAGGCAGGCCCCGCATCCTTGGCAAGCGCCTCCACGGTGGAGGCGGAGTAGATCATCACGATGCCCAGGAGCACCAAAAAGACCGTGGCGACGAGCAGGACCGCCGCGTAGAACCCCGCGGGGCGTCCCGTGCGGGGCGCCCTTGCCATGCCGCGCGCCATCGACGCCGCCCTTAGGCCCCCTGGACCGAGGCGCGCTCGGCCACCAGGGACTTGAAGACGTCGCCGCGCTCCTCGAAGCAGGAAAACTCGTCGAAGGAGGCGCAGGCCGGGGAAAGCAGCACGATGTCGCCGGGCACCGCCGCGCCGAGGGCGGCGTCAAGCGCGTCGGCCATGCGCTTCGCATGCAGCACCGCTACCGCGGTCGCGTCCGAGCCGTCCGGGCGCTCGAGGCCGGCGAAAGCCTCGGCGAAGCGATCGTGCGACTCGCCGAACAGCACCACGGCCTTGGCGTGGTCGGCCGCGGCCCGCACCAGGGGCGAAAGGTCGGTCCCCTTGTCGCGGCCCCCCAGGAGCACGATGGGCCGCGCCGGCTCGAAGGCGGAGAACGCCTTCAGCGTGGCATCCACGTTGGTGGCCTTCGAATCGGTGTAGCACGCGACCCCGGCGACGCTGCCGCAGGGCTCGATGCGGTGCGCGAGCGCCTTGAAGCCGCGAAGGCCCTGGCGCACAGCCTCGTCGGGCACGCCCAAGGCCAGAGCCGCCGAAGAAGCCGCCAGAGCGTTCGACAGGTTGTGCTCCCCCTTGACCTGCAGCTCGCCGGCTGCCACCAAAACGTGCTCGGCGCCGTCAAGGGCTACCGTAAGCAGGCCGTCCCCGTCCACGAAGGCGGCGTTGTCGCTTCCGCAGGCGGCGCGCATGTCGCCGCGCACCCCCTCGGCCGTCCCCAAGGGCACGTAGGGGAAGCCGCGCTCGTCGGAGGTCATGGCCCGCAGCCTGCGCACGGTGGCGCGCACCACGTCGTTGGCGGCGTCCAGCACCGCCACGGAGCCCGGCACATCCCCCAGGTTGGCGAGCGCCTTCAGCTTCGCCTGCTCGTAGGCTTCGAAGCTTCCGTGCCATTTCAGGTGGTCGGGGGTGATGTTCAGCACCACGGCCACGTTCGGGGCGAAGCGCGAAGTGCCGTAAAGCTGGTAGGAGGAGGTCTCGGCCACGTACACCGACACGTCGCCCCCGGCCACGGCGTCCAGGCACGCATCGCCGATGTTGCCCACGGCCTTCGCGGGCATACCGGCCGCCTGCAGCAGGTGCGCCGCAAGGGCCGTCACCGTGGTCTTGCCGTTCGTGCCGGTGATGGCGCACCAACGGCTGTCGGCGCGGCTCTCGCGCCAGGCGAACTCCACCTCCGACACCACCTCGCAGCTCACCTGCGCGGCGGCGCGGTACAAAGGGCTTGCCGGCGGGATGCCGGGGCTTGCGATGCACAGGTCGAAGCGGCCTCCCCCCTGGGCAAGCACCTGGGGGCCTTCGTCGCCGAAGGCCGCCGTCAGCACGTCCTCGGGGTATTCCATGACGAAGGCCTCGGCCTGGGCGTTTCGCTCCCCCGCCGCCACCGCAAGCGTTTCCACGCGCCCGGCCGCGGGGCCCGTCAGGTAGGACACCGCCGCCTTGCCGCTGCGCCCCAGCCCGAGAACAAGCACGCGCCCGAGGTTGCGCGGCGCGTACTTCCTATCGACGAGAAGGTCCTGTTCGCAGACACCCATAGCCTATACCGCCCCCAACAGAGACTGCACGAAGTAGATGAAGAAGCCCATGGCGGCCAGCACCCCGGACACGATCCAGAAGCGCACGACCACCTTCGTTTCCGACCAGCCCTTCTTCTCGAAGTGGTGGTGCAAAGGCGCCATCAGGAAGATGCGCTTCTTGGTCTTCTTGTAGTAGAACACCTGGATCATGACCGACAGCGCCTCGGCTACGAACAAACCGCCGATGACGAGCACCAGAAACTCGGTCTTGGTGAGCACCGCCAAGCACCCGAGCGCCATCCCCAGGGCAAGCGAGCCGGTGTCGCCCATGAAGATGTCGGCCGGGAACGAGTTGTACCACAGAAAGCCTACGCAGGCGCCGGCCAGCGCCGCTGCGAACAGGGCGGGCCCCAGGCTGTCGGACCGAAACCCGATGGCGGCCATGACCAGCATGACGATCATGACGGTGCCCGCCGCAAGGCCGTCCAGCCCGTCGGTCAGGTTCACCGCGTTGCACATGCCCACCAGAAGCACGTCCACGAACAGCAGGTACAGCCACGGGATGGAGACGCCGAACACCGTGGTGGTAAGGATGCCCAGGTCCAGGTTGCACACGAAGGGGATGTCCAGCGTGGGCGCAACCCCCAGCATGTTCACCGCCACCAGCGTGAAGGCCGTGGCGATGGCGAACTGCCCCACCAGCTTCGCCTTGGGCGTAAGCCCCAGCGACCGCTCCTTGACCACCTTCGATGCATCGTCCACAAGGCCCAGAAGGCCCGTGAGCAGCGTAGCCACCAGAAGCACGATCACTTCCGGCGAGGCGCCGCCCGTCACAACCACGCTCACGCACACGGCCACGAGCATGACCACGCCGCCCATGGTGGGCGTCCCCTGCTTGACCAGGTGGCTCTCGGGGCCGTCGGCGCGCACCTGCTGGCCTATGTGCTTGCGGGTGAGCACCCGGATCCACGCGGGCATGACCACGATGACCAGGGCCACCGCGATGGCGAAGGCCAGAAAGACCATGAAGGTGGGGTATTGGGCGAACAGCGACAGCATCTAGGAAACCAACCCTTCGGCAACGCGGGCAAGCCCCATGGAATGGGACGCCTTCACCAGCACGGCATCGCCCGGCTCAAGCAGAGGCTCGATATCGGCCAGGGCCTCGGCGACGGTGGCGCAACGGACGAGGGATTCGGCCGGGAAGCCCGCCTGCTGGGCGCCCTCGGCGATGAAGGCGGCAAGCGGTCCCACGCACACCAGGCGCTCCAGCCCGCATCCGGCGGCGAACTCGCCGACGCCCCGGTGGCAGGCCTCGGCGAAGTCGCCAAGCTCCCCCATGTCCCCCAGCACGGCGAAACGGCCGCCGGCCACGTCCATGGCGCCGAAGGTGGAAAGCGAGGCCCGCATGGATTCGGGATTGGCGTTGTAGGCGTCGTTTATCACCGTGAAGCCGCCGGGGGCGGAAAGGACCTCCTGGCGTCCCGCTTCGGGAAGCGAGGCGGCAAGCGCCTGGGCGCACGCTTCCAGCGGGATGCCGAGCGCCCGGCCCACGGCCGCAGCGGCGCAGGCGTTCGAGACGTTGTGGAGGCCCCGCAGCGACAGGCCGCACTCGCAGGTCTCCTCCACCCAGGGCTCCCCCTCCAAAAAGCCCCGGCAGTGCAAAAGGAAGCTCGGGCGCCCCTGCTCGTCCAGCACGGCGTCGGTGGCCCACACGCGGTGGTCCCGGTCGGCCGGATGGGCGTCAAGGCAGCTGATGTGGCGTTCGGCCGCCGAGGGGCTGCCATCGAAGAAGATTTCCTCCACCGAGCGCGCATGCAGGTTGGACACCGTGGCAAGCAAATCGGCGAAGTCGTCGTCGGCGTTGACGAATGCCTTCCCCGCCCCTTCGGGCAGGGCGCAGAAAAGCTCGGCCTTGGCCCGGGCGATGTTCTCCCGGCTGCCCAGCAGCTCTATATGGGCCTCGCCGACGTTGACCACCACGCCCCAGTCGGGACGCACGTAGTCGCACAGCGCGGTGATCTGGCCGGCCCCGCGCATGCCCATCTCCACGACCACCACCTGGGTGTCGGCCTCGGCGCGAAGCACCGTTTTGGGCACGCCCAGCTCGTTGTTCTGGTTGCCCTGGGTGGCGCACACCGAAAACGCCGCGGACGCCACGTCGCGGATGAGGTTCTTCGTGGTGGTCTTGCCGGTGGACCCGGTCACCGCCACCACCTTGCCGCCCAGATGCTGGCGCCATTGGGCCGCCATGTCCTCCACGGCATGGGCCGTGTCGGGAACCTCCAGCACCGCCGCCCCCAGCTCGCGGGCGAGCGAGAGCACCGCGCCGTCCACGGGCTGCATGACCAGCGCCGCCAGCGCCCCTTGGCGAAGGGCGGCCGCCACGAAGTCGTGGCCGTCGGCCCGCTCGCCGGGAAGCGCCACGTAGACGTCGCCCTCGGCCACGTCGCGGGAGTCCCAGGTGACGCCCGTTGCGATGGCCCGCCAGTCTATGGGCTCCATCACCGCCTGGGCGCCCGTGCACTGGGCGATCTGCTTGAGGTTCATGCGCATGGGCGTCTCCTCTACGACCGGCTTTCGTCGGAAGCGCCGCCGTACAGGTCGGCGAGCGCCGCGGCAGCGCATTCGCAATCGTCGAAATGGATGGTGCTGCCGCCGATGATCTGGTAGTCCTCGTGCCCCTTGCCCGCTATGAGCACCGCGTCCCCCGGACGCGCCTCCGCCAGCGCCTGGCGAATGGCCTGCCCGCGGTCGGGTTCCACCGAAAAGCGCCCCGCGCCGCGGCCCATGCCCGCCACGATATCCTCTATGATGGCCCGCGGGTCCTCGCTTCGGGGATTGTCCGAGGTCACGAACGCGAAGTCGGCCTCGAGCGCCGCCTGGCCCATGATCGGGCGCTTCGTGGCGTCGCGGTCGCCGCCGCAGCCGAAGACCACGATGGTGCGGCCGCGCGCGAACTCCTTCACGGACGCGAGCGCCTTGGCAAGGGCGTCGGGCGTGTGGGCGTAGTCCACGAACACCGACACGTCGCAGCCCTCCGGCCCCCGCACCCGCTGCAGCCGCCCGGGCACCTGGGGAGCCTCCCGCATGGACTGGGCGATGGTGGCCGCGGGGATGCCCAGGGAAAGCCCCACGCCGAAGGCGGTCATGACGTTCTCCACGTTGAAGCGGCCCACCAGCGGGTAGTCGAAGGCCACCTGCTCGCCGCGCACGTCCAGCACCACGGAGGTGTGGGTGTCGAAGTACCCCACCGACACCGGGTGTATCTGGGCGGCCTCGTTGAAGCCGGTGGTCACGATGGCGTCGCCCGCCGCAGAGCAGCGCTCCAGCAGCCGCCCGCCCCAGGCGTCGTCGATGCAGATGACGCGCTTGGCCGGGTAGTCGGCGGAGAACAGGCGCCCCTTGGCCTCGAAGTAGGCCTCGAAGGTGTGGTGGTAGTCCAGATGGTCCTGGGTCAGGTTCGTGAAGGCGGTCACGGCGAAGTGCGAGCCCCAGGTGCGGTCCAGATCCAGGGCGTGCGAGCTCACCTCCATGGCCACCACGTCCTCCCCCGCGTCGCGCATGCGGGCGAACAGCCGCTGCAGGTCGGGGGACTCCGGCGTGGTGCGCTCGGCCTTCTCGCGCACGCCGCCGATGGACACGCCCACGGTGCCGATGACGCCGCAGCGCTTGCCGGCGTACTGCACCATGGACTGCACCAGGTAGGTGGTGGTGGTCTTGCCGTTCGTGCCGGTGATGCCCACCAGCGAGAAGTCGGCGGAGGGGTCGTCGTAGAAGTTGACAGCGCCCTGGGCCATGGCCTTGCGGGTGTCGCTGACCACCGCCTCGGTCACGTCGGTGGCGTCGGCCAGGTACACCTTCCGCTCCACCACCAGGGACTTCGCCCCGTGGTCGATGGCATCCTGCGCGTAGGAGTGGCCGTCGGAGACGGTGCCCACGATGCAGAAGAAGGCATCCCCGGGACGCACCTCGTTGCTGCGGTAGGCGATGCCGGTCACCGGCTCCTGGGCGTTTCCGATGACCGTGGCCTGCACGCCCGAGAGTATGTCAGATAAGGTCTTTTCCATGCTAGCCCTCTTCCGGGGATATTCTGAACCGGTCAATTGCCTTGGCCATTATATCCCTAAACACCGGAGCGACCGTTCTGTCCCCGGGAACCTCGTTGGCTCCCACAAAACATACCAACCGGCTCGACGAGTTCGGCAGAAAACCGGTGAAGGCGAGGTTGTAGACCCCCTCCCTGTAGCCGCCGTTCTCCTCGTCGTAGATCTCGCCGGTGGCGGTCTTGCCGGCCACGGTGTACCCCTCGATGGCCGCCGAGGTGCCGGTGCCGTCGGTGACCACGGTGCCCAGCATGTCAACCAGCGTGCTTATGGCCTGCTCATCGTCGCTGATGCGCTCGGTGGAGTACTCCACGGTCTCGCCGGTGCGAGCGTAGGAGATGAGGAAGTGCGGCGTGCACTCCACCCCGTCGTTGATGAGCGCCCCGTAGAAACGGGTCATCTGCAGCGGCGTCACGGAAAGCCCCTGGCCGAAGCTGGCGTTGTAGCGCTTCACCACGTCCCAGTCCTCGAAATCGCCCAGCCAGCCCAGAACGTCGGTGCCCTGCTGCCCCTCGCCGGGGAAGTCCACCCCGGTGCGCGAGTTCAGGTTGTAGCGCACGATGGAGTCGTAGAGCTTCTCGAACCCCATCTGCTCGGTGGCAAGCGATATGCCCACGTTCGAGGACTTGTCCAGGATCTCGCGCAGGGTGAACGTTGCGTCGCCGCGGTCGTGGGCGTCGGAGATGGTGTAGATGTCGGCCTGGATGTAGGACGGGCAGAAGATCTCGGTCTCCGGCGTCATGGAGGTGTTCTCCAAGATGGACAGCATCGACACGGTCTTGAAGATGGACCCGGGCTCGAAGGTGTCGGTGATGCAGCGAAGCTCGGTGGCCCGCTCCTCCACCTCCGAGCGGTCCGCCGGGTTGAAGAACGGAAGCGACGCGGCGGCGTAGATCTCGCCGGTCTGCGAGTCCACGACGATGGCGCTGCCGCCCGTGCCCTCCACGTCGTCCACTCCCTCGACCAGGCGCTCCTGCACGTACTTCTGCAGCTCCAAGTCTATGGAAAGCACGATGTCCTGGCCGTCCACCGCCGGCTCCACGGTGCTCTCGCCGCCGGGCTTCGGAAGGCCGCCCAGGCCCACCTCCACCGACGAGGTGCCGGGCGTGCCGGACAGCAGGTCGTCGTAGTAGGCCTCGATGCCGGAGATGCCCGCGTAGTACTCGCGGTTGCGCTCCTCGTCGGTCTCGAGGCTGCAGGCGCCCACCACCTGGCCGGCGATTTCGCCCTGGGGGTACTCGCGACGGGTGGTCTGCTTCACGTGGGCGCACTTCACGCCCAGGGCCTTCACGGCGTCCCCCACCTCGGGGTCGGCCTTCTTCACCAGGACCTGGTAGGTGCCCTTGGCCGTGAGCTTCTCCAGATAATCGGAGGAATCGCCTCCCAGCACCGAGGCGAGCGCCTGGGCCTCGGCGCCCGGGTCGGCGCTCTCGGAGGGGTTCACGTAGATGTCAACCGCGTCCACGCTGATGGCCAGCACCGTGCCGTTGCGGTCGTAGATGGTGCCCCGCCTGGGCTCCAGCACCTCGGTGCTCGTGTGGTTCTCCACGGCCATGGCCCGGTAGCCGTCCGGGTCGAAGACCTGCAGCTGCACCAGCCGCAGGCCGATGAGCAGCAGCACCAGGGCCAGAAACGCCAGCACCAGCACGGTACGGGCACCCATGTTGGCCGCGGCCGCCGCGTTGCCGCGCCCGGGCCGGGAGACGCCGGAAGCCCGCGAGCTGCGCGAGCTGCGGGCGGCGGATGCGCGGGAGGGTCGGCCAGGGGCGCCGACGGTGCGCTGGGAAAGGTCCAGGTTGTCGTAGCGCCCGGTGCGAGCGTAGGAGGAGCCGCGGCCGGCGCGCGCTCGCGACGCGGAGCCGCCCTGCGGGCTGCGGCCGGAGCGCTGGTAGGATGGGGTTCGGGGCGCCATGGGGCTACCCCTCGATCGCGATGAGGCTGTCCACGCTCTGGGACAGGGACAGCGCCCCGTCGCCGTCGAGCACCACCACGTCGGGCGCAAGCTCGATGACGCCCACGCTTGAGGGGGCCGCCATACCCAGGCGCTTGGCCTCGGCGCTGATGCGGGCGGGGTTGGCCAGGGTGGACTGTTCGATCTCGAGCGAGGTGGAGGCGGTGCGCACGTCCTGGATGCTGTTGGATATCTGCTGGGAGTCCAGCGACGTGGCGATGGCCGCAGACGAAAGGGCGAGCCGTATGCACGCCGCCACGGCCACCACGACGAGCGCCGCCACGGCGAAGGCGACCGCGCGTCCGACGGAGAAGGCCGGGGCGGTGCGCGGAGCCGACACGGTGCCGCTGCCGCGGACCACCCGCACCTGCTGGCGGGGCGCCGCGGGGCGCGAGGGGGTGCGCTCGGGGCGCGGAGTGCTGCGGAAGCGCTCGGGGGCGGGGGCGGCGGAGAGGTCGCGCGCGGCGCTGCCGTACACGTAGGTGCTGCGGGTTGCCACGGTTCCCCTCCTTCCTGCCCCTAGGGGCGAAACGGCGCGCCGTGCGGGGTTGCGGGGCGCGCCGAAGCGTTCGTTATCTCGGGTCCGTCTGTCCCTGGCACTTCTGCGCCACCCGCAGCTTGGCGCTGCGGGCCCGGGGGTTGCGCGCGACCTCTTCGGCCGTGGGCAGGACGGGCTTTCTGGTGACAAGTTCCAATACCGGCTTCTTGCCGCAGGCGCACACCGGAAGGTCCGGCGGGCACACGCAGCGGTTCGCCATGGCGGCGAAGGCGTCCTTCACGATGCGGTCCTCCAGCGAGTGGTAGCTGATGACGGCGATGCGCCCGCCGGGGTTCAGCCAGCGGATGGCGGCGTCCAGGCCGCGGCGCAGCACGTCCAGCTCCCCGTTCACCTCGATGCGCAGGGCTTGGAAGGTGCGCTTGGCCGGATGCCCGCCGGCGCGTCTGGCCGAGGCGGGGATGGCGGCCTTGATCACCTCCACCAGCTGCCCGCTGCGGGTAATCGGCTGCTGCTGGCGCGCCCTCACGATGAACTCCGCGATGCGGCTTGCCCACTTCTCGTCGGAGTAGGCGCGGATTATCCGGGAGAGATCTGCTGCGTTGTAGGTGTTGACGATCTCTGCTGCGGTTAGGGTTTGGTTTCCCGGATCCATCCGCATGTCCAATGGGCCGTCCTCCTTGAAGGAGAAACCGCGCTCGGGTGTGTCGATCTGCACCGAGGAGACCCCCAGGTCGAACAGTATCGCGTCGATCCCGGGGACGTCCGCGGAAAGCAGCGCCTGGTCGAGGTTGCCGAAGTTGCCCCGCACCAGCTGGATGCGCGGGCGCTGCCCCTCCGGTATCGTCCCGAGTTTGGCTTCGGCGGCGGCAAGCGCCACCTCGTCCTGATCGATGCCGATGAGCAGGCCCGACGCCCCCAGTTGCTTCGCTGCCTCTGAGGAGTGCCCTGCTCCGCCGAGCGTTGCGTCCACGAATATGGGGTGTGTTTTAAGCTGCAGGTATTCGAGGCACTCGGGGAGCAGGACGGGTGTATGCCGGTATTCGCTTGTCACGGTTCGCGCGGCGCCTACTGCATGAAGGAGGCGAGGTCGATCTCGTCGTCCGCCTGCTCGAAGGAAGCCGCGTCCCAAACCTCGAAGTAGCCCGTGTTGCCCACGATGACCACGTCGGTGTCGATGCCTACCTTCTCGCGCTGGGCCTTCGAGAGGCCTATGCGCCCGGCAGAATCGATGGTCACCGGCATGCTGCGAGACTTCAGCTTGCGCTTGATAGCCTCGTGCTGCACGCTGGAGGAGTCGTACTTCCCGAAGCGGTCGACGAAGAACTGGTCGACCCAGCGGTTGAAGTCGTCCTGGTCGTACACGCGCAGCGCCTGGTCCTTCATGTCCACGGTTACCACGAGGTCCGTCGGAAGAACCTTGCGGAACTGGGCCGGGAGCGCGAGGCGACCCTTGGCGTCCACCTTATGGCTGTACGACCCCATGAGGTCGATATGCCAGGAGGTTTCGCCTTCCATCGCCTGAGCCTTCCCCGCTTGTGATCCCTTGGTTTTCCGATGAGTGGAATAGTACACCACTTTGCCCTACTTTGCTACACTTTCCCCCACTTTTACCCCCTTGTCACCACTACGACACACGACTCCACCCGCGACATTTCCCCAGGTAAAAACGAATGTTCGATAAAACATTAGCGAAGTGGGCAGCGTTCGCTCGCCTATGTTGTGGGCTATGGCAAAACACGACCCCAAGATATAGCGCAAGGGGCCACTCGCTTCATACCGATGTTCGAAAAAAAGGGCTCTCTCCGCCCCCGGTGGGGCGCCATCCCAAAAAAATTCGCCCCCGATATGCAGAACCTGTGACGAAATCCCCGGCAAACGGCGCAGACACCCGAGACCCGTCGCGAAAGGCTGCCGTACTCTGCGCACGGTTCGGCCTTGGCGTTCGGCAGCCGCACGCCACTCGATTTCGATATCCGGCGACCGCATATCGTTCGACTTCGTCAACCACGCTCCACACATGGTTCGGTCATGGCGGAGGAACCCGCATTTCGTTCGGCTTTGGCAACCACGCCCTACAATTTCCTTCGGCTTTGGCAACCACGCCCTACACATGGTTCGGGTATGGCGGAGGAACCCACATTTCGTTCGGTTTTGGCACAAAACGGGCCTTGAAATTGCACGAGCGACGGTTATGGCACGGCCTCCCGCATTTCGTTCGGTTTTGGCAATGCCCTATCAACCATCGCAAGCCTATGAACTGGTGCTTTCCGAACATGCTGGAAGCGGGGGTGTCCATTGCCTCCGAATCGCCCGCCAAAACCGTCGTTCGTGCGATTCGGAAGCCGAAATCGTGCCAAAGCCGAAGAAAGTGCATGCTCCCCTGCCAAAGCCGAACGAAATGCGATTGCCCCGTCGAAGTCGTGCATCCATCAATGGGCGCTAATCCCCCCAATGAGGGAAGAAAAAAAGGGATGAGAGGGAAGCAATGAGGGAAAAACGACCTCATTTTGAGTAGGGCTTTTATGCGTTTGGACTACGACTGTTCAGAATGGAACCAGGCAAGGCGCATCTTTTCATCCCCATTCAGCCGCTCTGGCCATGCCGCAAATACGTTAAAGTTGCTTTAACGTATTTGCGGCAGCTCAACGATCAGGATAATCTCGGCAAGGAAACCCACGAAAGCCGAGGAACGGCAGTATTGGAGGGCCGAAGGCGGTATTGGGGGGGGTATCGAAATGAGCGGCACGAGGGAGGTTGCCGACATGCCCGCCGAGGTCGATTTCTCGGAGGGCAGGTTTAAATGGGTCGCAGGCCAGCCGCGCCGTTCGTTCAATACGAAACTTGGTCTTTACAAAAAGGTGCGCACCTTCTTCTGGGACAAGCAGGGGCATAATGAAGAGAGGTTGATCGAAGCTGCTTATGATGCGGTGGCCGCAATTGGCCAGCGCAATATAAGCCCCATGGCTCGGGAACACGGCCGAACGAAAGGACCTTCATGATCGCACAATTGAAGACGCCCTGCGAGGTTCTGTTCTCCATGCTCAAGAGCGAGTGCGGCATGACCTTCTACGACACGGCATGCGTGGTGCTGTCGTCGCGGCCGGCCTACGACGGGCGCAGCGCCGTGCAGAGGGCGTCGGAGAAGACGTGGCTGCTGCGCTACGTCGTGCATGCGGAGCCCGGCTACGTCAACCCGGAGC
>DBFAWQ010000171.1:0-6467 GCA_048242115.1 Eggerthellaceae bacterium | reverse complement strand
GCCCGAGGCCCAGCCCGCCACGGCGGACAACCCGTCGAAGGCCACGTTCGAGCGCGACCTGGCCGACGGCACGTGGGTGAGCGCCGCCTGCTGGCACAACTGCGGCGGCAAGTGCATCAACAAGGTGCTGGTGAAAGACGGAATGGTGGTGCGCCAGAAGACCGACGACACCCACGCCGACAGCCCGGACTTCCCGCAGCAGCGCGCCTGCCTGCGCGGCTACTCGCAGCAGCGCCAGGTGCTCGGTGACGACCGCATCAAGTACCCCATGAAGCGCAAGGGCTGGTCGCCGGACAACCCCCAGGGCCAGCTGCGCGGCCGCGACGAGTGGGAGCGCATCTCCTGGGACGAGGCGCTGGACTACGTGGCCGACGAGCTGCGTAAGGCCTACGACAACTACGGCCCCGAGTCCATCCTGAGCTTCGGCAGCGCCGGCGGCGTGCAGAACGTGCTCTCGAGCTTGGGCGGTTTCCGCACGAAATGGGACACCGCATCTTCTGGAACGTACAAGTTCGACTGGACTAAGGCCGGCATGGTCGCCTCTGACCAGGGGTCGGCCAACGACCGCTTCGATTTGCGAAAGGCCGAAACCGTAGTCCTCTTCGGAGCGAACCCGGCTTGGTCCTGCGGCGGCATCTTCCCCTACCTGCATCTGCAGGTCAAGAAGGCCGGTGCCGAGTACATTTACGTGGGCCCCTACTACAATGCCACGGCCCAGATGCTCGATGCGAAGTGGATCCCTGTCATGGCCGGCGCCGACACCGCACTTCTCCTTGCCGTCGCCCATACGCTTCTTACCAAGGACTCCGAGGACCATCCCATGATCGATTGGGATTTCCTGCACAAGTACTCTGTGGGCTTCGACGCCGAGACGATGCCTGCCGATGCAGCTACCGACGAGAACTTCCGCGGATACCTGTTGGGTGAGTACGACGGCGTGGTGAAGGACGCTGCCTGGGGCGCCAAGATGTCCGGTGCTACCGTGGAAGACATCGAGTTTCTGGCCGAGGCGATCAGACCTGGCAAGCGCGTCTCCATCCTGCACGGCAACGCCCCCGCCCGCAACAACGGCGCCGAGGACTTCCCCCAGGCGTTCATGACCATCGGCCTTATGACCGGGCATATGGGCAAGCCGGGCGAATGCACGGGCAACGCCTACAAGGCCCAGGTGAACGCCGGCATCAAGCTGGTGAAGGCCGGGTCCAAAGGGTATCCGTCGGTGAAGAACCCCGTGACCGAGACCATCTGCGCCCCGGTGATGTGGAAGTCCATCAAGGACGGGCGGTTCCTTTCGGCGGGCCCGGACACGAAATGGGAGAACAAGGGCATGGTGGATGTGGACATCCACGTCATCCATACCGAAGCCGCCGGCGGCATCCAGGCAACCCCGAACATTCGCGACGGCCTGGACGTCTACCGCAGCGTGGACTTCGCCTTCACCCAGGCATTCACCTTCAACACCCCGGCGAAGCTCTCCGATATCGTGCTGCCGGTGGCCACCCCCTGGGAGTGCGACGGCGGCGGTGCTATCAGCCAGGACCGCGAGTACGTCATCTTCTACCAGAAGGTTATCGACCCCCTGTTCGAGTCCCGCTCCGACCAGTGGATTGCGGCGCAGCTGGCCGACCGTCTGGGCCTGAGCTCGGCGGAGCTGTTCCCCTTCGACGAGAACCAAGCGTTCTTCAACCTGCTGGCCACCAGCACGGTGTGGGACCCGGAGCTGAAGGACTACGCGCCCCTGTGCACCATCACCGACAAGGACATCGAGAAGTGGGGCGTCACCGGCGAGCCCCAGCAGGGCGTCATCGCCATCGACGAGCTGGTGGAGCGCGGCTGCTACCAGTTCGAGCGCAAGGAGGGCGACGGTTCCGACCACATCGCCTATGCCGAATTCTTCGCCGATCCGGAGGCGAACCCGCGCGATTCCGCCAGCGGCAAGTTCGAGATTTACTGCCAGTGGAAGGCCGACACGCTCAACGCCCTCGGCCACTCCGACATGGTGTTCAAGCCCTACCCGACCTATGTGAAGGCGCCCGTCTGCTACGAGGAGACCTTCGAGGATATCGACGCCGGCAAGAAGGGCGACTACCCGTTCGTCCTGTACAACCCGCACTACCTGCGCCGCACCCATTCCTGCCTGGACCAGGTGGATTGGCTGCGCGAGGCGTGGAACAACCCGGTGTATCTGAACGCGTCGGACGCGCGGTCGCTGGGCATCGAGGACGGCGACGCGGTGCTGGTGTCGAACCCCTACGGCAAGACCGTCCGCTACGCGAGCCTGCACGAGTCCATGATCCCCGGCCTGGTGGGCCTGCCCCACGGCGCGTGGCTTGATTGGGACGACGAGGCCGAGCTCGACCGAGGAGGCACCGATAACCTGATGATGGGCCCGACCACCAGCAATTTGGGCGTGAGCGGGTACAACAACTTCATCTGCGCGGTGGAGAAGTACAAGGGCGAAGAGCAGCCGCTGGATTGCGAGCGCAAGATTGCCGCGCCGGCCGGCATGGAATAGGGGGTACCGACATGGGTCGAAAGGGATTCTACTACGATCAGAGCGCCTGCATCGGGTGCCGCACCTGCCAGGCAGCGTGCAAGAACAAGAACCAGCTGGAGGTGGGCACGCTCTTCCGCCAGGTGCATACCTTCGAGACGGGGAAGTTTCCGGCGCCGGTAAGCTACCACTACGCCGCCACGTGCAACCACTGCGAGAACCCGGCCTGCGTGGCCGTGTGCCCGAACGCCGCCATGTTCATCGACGAGACCGACGGCACCGTCCAGCACGACGACACGAAGTGCATCGGCTGCCAGTACTGCGTGAACGCCTGCCCTTACGGCGTGCCCCAGTACATCGAGGCTAAGAGCAAGTCCCACAAGTGCGACGCCTGCTATCAGCTGCGAGCTTTGGGAGAGCAGCCCGCCTGCGTGGCAGCCTGCCCCATGCGCGCCCTGGAGTTCGGCGAGATCGACGATCTGCGGGCGGCGCATCCGAACGCCGTCAACCAGATAGCGGTGCTGCCCGATGCATCGCAGACCAATCCCTCCGTGGCCATCGACGCCAAGCCGGTTGCGCTGACCGACGAGGGGAAGAAGGTCTTCGTCTAGGCGCTCGGGCGTACCGAGGGCGATGCGGCGGCAACCTGCGTGCGCGGGCTGCCGCCGCTTTCGCGTTGCCGAGGGGCGGCGCAATCGGGTATGGTGCTATCGGCCGCATGGGGCCGCTTCGCCATCGTCGAGGGGGAGATAGCGTGGAGAGGGTTTCTCTTAAGGTAAAGTTCGCGGTGCTCATCGCTGCGCTCATCGCGGCTTCCATGGCCGTCAATCTGTTCTGGACGTCGCAGAACGCCCGCGCGCAGATGGAGGACCAGCTGCGCGAGAAGGGCGAGGTTCTGTCCCAGCAGATGAACTGCGTATGGGAGTTCATGGTGTCCAACCAGGAGCGCTTCGAGCAGATCTCCTATACCGACGAGGGAGTCTACCAGGGGCTCCACTGCGCTATCGTGGGGCGCTCAATCGGGGCGCTTTTCACCTCGCAGACCGACTACACCACCCGCTTCGTGAACTTCAACCCCCGAAACTCCGCCGACGAGCCCGACGAGTTCGAGGCGGAGGCGTTGCAGGGCTTCATAGACGGCAAGGGCGGCGAACGCTACCAGATCGTGGAGCAAGACGGGCGCGAGGTGTTCCGTTACATGACCCCCATGCGCATCGATAAGAACTGCCTGGAATGCCACGGCCAGCCCAAGGGCGAGATAGACGTGACCGGCTTCCCGAAGGAGGGCTGGAGCTTGGGGGATGTGGGCGGCGCCATCAGCATCACCATGCCCCTGGACGTGTACGCACAGGCCGAGAAGCAGTCCATCCAGCAGGACGCGCTGTTCTTCGGCATCATGCTGGTGCTGTGTCTGCTCGTCATCTTCGGCGCGCTGGGCAGCCTGGTCACCCGCCCCTTGCGGAAGATCCGGGACGGGGTGAGCGCCATGCAGTCGGGCGATTTGGCGGTGCAGGTGGAGCCCATTCAATCCTCGCGCGAGATAAACGCCCTCGTGCGAGACTTCAACTCCATGGCAAGCGAGCTTTCCAAGAGTTACTCCACGCTGGAGAGCCAGGTGGCCGACAGGACGGCGGCTTTGGCCAAGGCCAACGAGGAGCTGAAGGTCAAGCAGACCGAGCTGGAGGCCGCCAACGCCTTCCTCTCGGACGAGAACCGGTTCAAATCCGAGTTCCTGGCCATGATGAGCCACGAGCTTCGCACGCCGCTGACCAGCATCATCGCCTTCACGGAGCTTCTGCGGCGCGATCGGGGCGAGCTGGACCCGGAAGAGGAGCAGGTGGTGTCGGAAATCGAGACGAACAGTCGGGTACTGCTCATGATGATCAACGATATACTCGAGATGAGCCGCTTGGACGCCGGGCGTATGGTCACCTCCATGGAGGTCGTGGACATGGCCGACGTTGTGGGTATGGTGGAGAGCGTCATACGCCCGCTTGCCCAGAAGAAGGGGGTGTCCTT
Organism: Eggerthellaceae bacterium; assembly: GCA_048242115.1. Classification (GTDB taxonomy): domain Bacteria; phylum Actinomycetota; class Coriobacteriia; order Coriobacteriales; family Eggerthellaceae; genus Xiamenia. Next base: position 1,954 of record DBFAWQ010000171.1, on the reverse strand, counting down.
CGCCGTAGACGCTGCGCCGGACATCCCGCTTACGCAGGCGGACTTCGAGAAGCTGCGCCACGTGCTGGAGAACCTGTGCAACAATGCGGTGAAGTTCACCGATCCCGGCGGCAGCGTCTCGATGGACGCCGACTGCGTGACGGACGCCGATGGGAGAAAGAGCATACGGGTCCGCGTCAGCGACACCGGCATCGGCATAGATCCCGCCGACCATGAGAGGGTTTTCCAGAAGTTTTTCCAAGTGGATTCGTCGCTGTCCCGCAGGCATGGTGGCACGGGGCTGGGGCTGGCACTTGCCAAGGAGTACGTGGAGCTGCACGGCGGAACCATAGAGCTTGAGAGCCGGGCTGGGGAGGGCTCCGTGTTCACCGTGACGATTCCGGTGCAGGATATCTAGAGGATGCGGCCGAAAGGCCTGATAAAGGAAGGGGGATGTGCCGTGAGGGATGACGCGAGACCCAAGGTCATGCTAATCGACGACGACGAGAACATGCACGTGCTTATACGGCGCCTATGCCATGATGCCGGTTACGACTTCTGCGGGGCGCTTTCGGGTCAGGAAGGTCTGGGGCTGGTTGACGCCGAGCATCCCGACATCCTGCTACTGGACGTGATGATGCCGGGCATGAACGGATTCGATGTTTGCCGTGCCATGCGGGAGCGGGGCCGGCGCATCCCCATCGTGTTCCTCACCGCGAAGGGCGACATCGTGGACAAGTCCATCGGGTTCAAGGCCGGCGGGGACGACTACGTCGTGAAGCCCTTCAGCCCCGAGGAGCTGATGCTGCGGGTGGAGGCGCACCTGCGTCGCCACCGCGAGGACCTGTCGTTCGCCAAGCCCCTGGTGAGGGGCGGCGTTGCCCGAGCTGGCGATCTGGAGATACGCTTCGATAGCTACGAGGTGCTCCTGAACGGCGCACGGGTGGACATGACCGCCAAGGAGTTCGAGATACTGGCGCTTCTGGCGTCGAACCCGGGCCAGGTGTTCACCCGCAGCCAGATCTACGAGCATATCTGGGGGCCCGACGCCTCCATAGGCGAGAGCAGCATCACGGTATTCATGAGGCGCATCCGCGAGAAGATAGAGGACAACCCCTCCAAGCCCCGCTACCTTCTGACCGTATGGCGTGTGGGCTACAAGTTCGTCGACTGGCGCGATGACGTCCCCCAGCGCTAGCCTAGCTTGCCGGGGCCTTCCCGACCCGTGCGTTGCGCGGGTGTGATACCATGGGCGCAACGTCGAGACGAGGAGCTGTCTGTGGAAAAAGTATCCATGTCCCATGAGGACTACCTGGAGGCCATCGTGATGCTGGGGGGCAGCACCACTTCTCCGGTGCGGTCGGTCGATGTGGCGACCAAGCTGGGGGTTTCCAAGGCGTCCGTGTCCAAGGCCATCTCGCTTCTGAAGGAGCAGGGCCTGGTTGACCAGCCCTACTACGGCGACATCACCCTAACCGAGGACGGCTACGCCTACGGCAAGTCCGTCTACGAGCGCCACGAGCTGCTGCGCATGTTCTTGGAGAAGGGTCTGGGGATCGATGCGGCCACGGCCGAGGAGGAGGCGTGCAAGATGGAGCACGCCATCAGCGACGATTCCTTCGAGAAGTGGCGCAGCTACATCAAGTCGCTGAATTTGTAACCGTTTTCCGCCCTGCGGTTCCGCCGCGGCCGCCGCTGTGCTATCCTGAGCAGTGCTTCTTGCACCAAACGAACTGCAAACGGACCACATCTGGCAAAGGGGCACCGCAACCTCATGACCCGACGGGCCAACATCGTCAGCTACGATGACGCTTTGCGCGCACGACCTGCGCGGGAGCGTTACATTCCGTCGTCTGCGGATGCCATGGGCCATATCGTCGACTTGAGCGACCGCCTCAACGACGGCTTCGTGTCGCCGTTTCGGACTGGCGGCGCGGGGGCGGCTTCGCAGACGCCCGTCCGCCCGCGGCCCGCG
>DBFAWQ010000170.1:0-18581 GCA_048242115.1 Eggerthellaceae bacterium | reverse complement strand
ATTTTGAAAGAATGGGCAACGTTGCAAACATGTAAGTCACCAGTCGGTTTCAGACTGCTAGAATCATGGGCGCTTGAGCTACCGGCGGCATGGGCGTGCATCTGCAGGGCGCCGGCCGATTCGCAGGGTCCTTTCGCGGGGTTTTGCGGCGGTGGCTTGGGCGAGGCCAGGGCAATCGAGGAGCAACCGTGTTTGACGAGGCATTGTCGCAGATAACCTTCATAGACGCGTTCAACTTCTGCGTCTTTCTGGTTTTCACGCTCTGCTACACCTACCAGCTTTACTACGTGTTCGTCGTGCTTACGCGCAAGGTGCCCGTCCACACCCCCAAGCGCAATCACCGCTACGCCGTCATGATCACGGCCCGCAACGAGGAGCCGGTCATCGGGCAGCTCATCCATTCCATCAAGGTGCAGAACTACCCCCAGGAGCTCATCGACGTGTTCGTGATCGCGGACAACTGCACGGACAACACGGCCCAGGTGGCCCGCGATGCGGGGGCCACCGTGTTCACCAGGCACAACACCAAGGAGGTTGGGAAGGGCTACGCGCTGGACTACGGGTTCCAGATCATCCGGAGCCACTACGCCGATGCGGGCTACGAGGCCTACTTCGTCTTCGACGCCGACAACGTGCTCGACGTGAACTACTTCCGCGAGATGAACAAGACCTTCGACGCCGGCGCCAAAGCCTCCACCAGCTACCGCAACTCCAAGAACTTCTACTCCAACTGGATCTCGGCGGGCTATGCGGTGTGGTTCCTGCGCGAGGCGAAGTTCCTGAACCAGGCCAGGCTTCTGCTGAACACCAGCTGCGCCATCTCCGGGACGGGCTTCTTCATCGCCGCCGACGTGATAGAGAAGGCCGGCGGTTGGAAATGGCATCTGCTCACCGAGGACATCGAGTTCTCGGCCGCGAGCATCCTGAACGGGGTGCGCATCAGCTACACGCCCACGGCCGTGCTCTACGACGAGCAGCCCGTGACCTTCGGCGATTCGTGGAACCAGCGCTTCCGCTGGGCCAAGGGCTTCTACCAGGTGTTCTGGAACTACGGCGCCCGCCTGGTCAAGGGCGCGTTCGCGAACCCCCGCGGCGCGCGCTTCGCCTGCTACGACATGCTCATGACCATCGCGCCGGGGATGCTGCTGACCATCGTGGCGGTCATCGTCAACTCCGTGTGCCTGGTGCTTGCCGCCATGGGCGTCATCACGGTGAAGACCATGATCGTCTCCTGCGCCTCGTCCATATTCTTCTGCCTGGCGAACTTCTTCCTGTTCATGTTCGCCTTCGGGGTGCTGACCACCTTCGTGGAGTGGGATTCCATCCACGCGCCCACCCGGCTGAAGGTGCGCTCCATGTTCACGTTCCCGTTCTTCATGCTCACCTACATCCCCATCGCGCTGGTGGCCCTGGTGCGCAAGTGCGAGTGGAAGCCCATCCGGCATTTCATCCCAATGGAAGCCTCTGAGACCACGGGCGTGGCCATGGGGGCTCTGCGCCAGCCCAAGGAATAGCGGGAAGCTCGCGCGACGGAGCCTGCGGGGCGTGCGCGCGACTGCTCGGCGCCCTACCAAACCCTGGCGAAGGTGACGGCGTAGACGCGCTTCACCCCTGCGCCGCGCAGCGTCTCTGCGGCGGCGAAGAGGGTGGCTCCGGTGGTGCAGACGTCGTCTGCGAGCAGGACGGCTTCGGGCAACGGCCCTCGCGGCGCCTGCTCTTTCAGGCGAAACCCTCCCTGCATGTTCTGCGCTCGCTGCGAGCCGGTGAGCTTGCGCTGGTCCTTCGCTTGCGGCCGCTCGAAGAGGTCTTGGCAGGATAGTCCCAGCCGCTCGGCCAACGCCAGGGACAGCTCGTGCCCATGGTCGAAGCCGCGGCTGCGCAGGGCGCGGGCGCTTGCCGGAACGGGGACGACGACGGGATGCTGGCGGACCCACTCCGGCGGCACGCAGGCCGCCATGAGCTCCCCCATCACCTGCGCGAGCTCCCGCTCGCCTGCGTCCTTCCAAGTCCTCACGATTCGGGAGGCGGCATCGTCGAAGGCGACCGCGCTGGCCTGGCCGTCCAGGGGATAGCTCGCGAGGCCCCTACGGGCCAGGGTGAAGCCGTTGCACTCGCTGCATTGAACGCGTCCGTAGGGCGCCCCGCAGCGCGGACAGGCACGGAGGGGGTCGACGTAGCCCAAGCTGCGCCTGCACCGGTCGCACAGCAGCTGCCCGGGCTGCTCGCAGACGGCGCAGCGTGTGGGCCATGCCACTTCGGCAGCGCTTCGGCACAGCGCCGCAACCCAGCGCGCGATGTGTTCGGTAAACGCGTTCATGGTGACAGCATAGCAGCCCTCCCGTGGTTCTCGCGTGTAAGTTGGCGCTGTTGCCGATTCAAAGCGAATTCATAAAGTAAACTGTATCGATGCTTCTTTCGAGTCTGTAGTTGCGGGTGCATGCACCCAAGTCCATGGCAGATGCGGTCGAAAGGATCCACGTAAGCCGTGTCCGCACGGCGATCATGGCGTATCCTAGAGGTAAGCCGCACCGTCCGTTCTATGTTTGCGGCATCCCGCCGCAGCGGACGAGAGGGTCAGGCGCAAGCTCAGCCCCGGTGCGCGAGTGTGGGGTCAAAGACTAGGTCAGTCGAAGGAAGCGCACCAAAACGAACCTCGAACGTCGGACGGAGGCTTGTTCCATGGGTTTGAAGCGAGGCAAGGCGAAGGCTCTTCTGGCGGCGGCCCTGCTGGCCGCGGCCGCATCGTTGGCCTGCTTGGGCGGTTGCTCGGGCGGCGGTTACACCCCCCCGACCCCCACGCCCACGTTGGCGAGCCCCACCATCGGGCAGGACGGCGTGCTGCGCGTGGGCGTGAACTCCGACACCGCGCCCTTGGCCGGCAAGCCCTCCGGGTCCGACCGGGTGATCGGCATCGATGTTGACATGGCGGCGGCCCTGGCGGACCGCTTCGGCCTGAAGCTCGAGATCATCGACGTAGGGTCCGACCTGGAATCCGCGCTGGCGGGCGGCACCGTCGACATCGTGATGGGTGTGGACCGCTCGGACAGCCATTCCTTCTGGGTTTCCGACTCCTACCTGCCCACGGCCGTTGCCCTGTTCGGCTTGGCTTCCGAGACCGAGGTGCCCGCCAGCGATGCGGCCATCAAAGTTGCGGCGCAGGCTTCCTCGAAGAGCGCGTGGGCCGTGACCAACGAGTTCGCGAACGCCGAGCTCACCTCCACCGACGACTTGCGATCGGCGCTCGACGACCTGCAGATGGGCGCCGTCCAGTATGCGGCCGCCGACGCCATCATCGGCACCTACGCCATCCACAGCGCCGGCATGGACGCCCATATCGTGGCGCTCATGCAGCAGCCGGGCGGCTACGGGGTGGGCGTGAGCGACGGCAACGCCGAGTTGAAGCAGGCCGTTTCGGACGCGGTGGTGGCCCTGAACGGCAACGGCGTGGGAGGCGTCATCCAGAGCAAGTGGCTGGGAAGCGCCCTGGACTTCACGAACGTTCCCCTGACGGCGCTGGCGGCTTCCTCCATCCCGACCGACACCCAAGGCGACGAGGGGTCGGGCGACGAGGGGTCCTCCGAGGAGGGCTCGGGAGAGGAAGGCTCGGGCGACGAGGGCGGCACCGAGGGCGACGCCTCCGGGGACGAGGGAACCCAGGGGGAGGGCGGCACCGAGGCCGCACAGCCCAATACGGTTGTCTACAACGGCGTCGAGTACGTGGACGCCGATATGGACGGGTACCCCGACGAGTGGGGCGATAGCACGGTTCCCCCCGATCAGGCGCAGGCCCAAGCGGACCAGACGCAGGCGTAAGGGGCTATCGGCGTTTCGCGGTGCGGTTTCGGGGAAGATGTTCGGGGGCATCGGCGCGATGCCCCCGATTTGCATGGTCGGGCGTTTCCGAGGGCAGGTGGGCTTGTGGACAGACGAGAGGCTAGGGCGTTGCTGCAGCAGGTGGCGGACGGCTCGCTGGAAGTGGACGGCGCGCTGGCTAAGCTGTCCGTGGAGCCTTTGGACGACCTGGGTTTCGCGAAAGTCGACCTGCATCGCCAGCTTCGGCAGGGGGCGTCCGAGGTCATCTACGGCGAGGGGAAGACGGCCGAGCAGATAGCCGCCATTGCGCTATCGCTCATCGACGCCGGGCAGACCCCCGTTCTGGCCACGCGGGTGTGCCCCGAGAAGGCGGAGTCGGTTCGCGAGATCGTCGACGGCATCGGAGCGCAACGGCCTTCCCGGGCGCTGGGGGACGCAAAGGGGCCGGATGCGGGCTTGCGCTACCACGAGGCCGCGCGCATCCTCCTATTCGGAGAGCTTCCCGAGCCGAGCCCGGGAAGCTGCGTGGTGGTGGCTTGCGCAGGCACGAGCGACCTTCCCGTGGCCGAGGAGGCGGCGCTTACGGCCGAGGCGATGGGCAGCTGCGTCGTGCGCCTCTACGATGTGGGGGTGGCCGGCATCCACCGGCTGCTCGCCCATGGCTCCGAGCTGTCCCGCGCACGGTGCGTGGTGGCCGTCGCCGGCATGGAGGGAGCCCTGGCCAGCGTCGTGGGCGGCATTGCCAGCTGCCCTGTGGTGGCGGTGCCCACGAGCGTGGGCTACGGTGCCAGCTTCGGCGGCCTGGCGGCGCTGCTCTCCATGCTGAACTCCTGCGCCTCGGGCGTTTCGGTGGTCAACATCGACAACGGCTTCGGCGCCGGATACCTTGCCCATATGATCGACTGTCCCTGCGCGTCGCTTCCGGGTAGCGGGGACGGACGGCGCTCGTAGAGGAAGGAGCCGATTGTGGAATCCGTGCTGAGATGGGACCTGCGTGACGATGCCACCCGGGGGACGCTGCTGGCCCAGACCTTTGCCGCGCTGGGCCCGCAGGGGGAGCGGACCGTGCGCGAGGCCTGCGAGCGGGCCGGCGTGCCGAGGGGCCACTGCCACGATATCGCCGAGGTGCGCGCCGTCATCGACGGACTGCATGCGGACGAGGCCGTCAAATGCGACATGCGTGCGATTTACCAGATTCTGGCCGAAGCGGAGGCGGCGGCCCACGGGGTGCCGGTGGAGCGCACGCACTTCCACGAGGTGGGAAACGGCGAGGCCATCGAGAACGCGCTGCTCATCTGCCTGGCGGTGCGAGCTGTCGGGGCCGATACGGTGGAAGCCACGGCAGTGCAGCCCGGCCGGGGCTTCGTCGAGTGCGCCCATGGGCGCCTGGCCGTTCCCGCCCCGGCTACGCGGGCCGTCATCGAACGGGGGCTGCCTTTGTGCGAGAACCTCCGCGACGGCGAGCTGCTCACCCCCACAAGCGCCGCGGCGATCCTCCATTTCGTGGAGCGCTGGGTGTAGCGGCTCCAGTGCAGCAGATGCCGGGGGTGCAGCCGACGCCTGCCCACTGTTGTTCAATTATGTAGAAATAGCTTTAAATTTGAACGCCATAGGCCTAGCTGTTCAATTCCTTTAGAATACCGAAGAGATTGAACGGAGCGCCCAGAGCTCCGTGCCCTTTTCGGAAGGAACTGCAGTGGATTGCGATCGGACGTTGTCGAGGAACCAGTTCGCCGTTTTGGCTGCTTTGGCGCAGCATCCGGGAAATTCCCAGCGCGCCGTGGCCGCACGGACCGGGCTCTCCGTCGGGTCGGTGAACGCCGCCCGCAAGGCCCTGGTCGGCCGGGGGCTGCTGACGGAGGGCCAAGGCGGATCCGCCGTAACCGATGCCGGGCGGTCGGCGCTTAAGCCCTACCGAGTCGACAACGCCGTCATCCTGGCGGCGGGACTGTCGAGCCGCTTCGCGCCCATCTCCTACGAGAAGCCCAAGGGGCTTCTGCGCGTTCGCGGCGAGGTTCTGATCGAGCGGCAGATCGAGCAGCTCAAAGCCGCGGGCATCGACGATATCACCGTGGTGGTGGGCTACAAGAAGGAGTACTTCTTCTATTTGGAGGAGAAGTACGGAGTCCGCTTCGTCGTGAACGACTACTATGCCACGCGCAACAACCACTCCTCCCTCATGATGGTGCGCGACAGGCTCAGGCGCACCTATATATGCTCGTCCGACAACTACTTCACCGACAACCCCTTCGAACCGTACGTGTACGGAGCCTACTACGCAGCCCAGTTCGTAGAGGGTCCCACGGACGAATGGTGCATGCGCACGGGCAGCAACGGCCGCATAACCGGGGTGACCGTGGGAGGGGCCGATTCGCTCATCATGCTGGGGCACGTGTTCTTCGACGAGGAGTTCTCCGCGCGCTTCAAGGAGATCCTGGAGGAGGAATGGGGCAAGCCCGCCACCGTGGACAAGCTGTGGGAGGACCTGTTCGTGGAGCACGTCGGGGAGCTGTCCATGACGGCGCGCGAGTACCCCCAAGGCGCTATACACGAGTTCGACTCGCTGGACGACCTGCGCGACTTCGACCCGCAGTTTCTCGAGAACGTGGACTCTCAGGCCTTCGACAACATCGTGTCGGTCCTTGGCTGCCGCAAATCGGACATCTGCGACGTGTACCCGCTGAAGCAGGGCCTCACGAACCTTTCGTGCCACATCCGCGTCGGCGACGACGAGTACGTGTACCGCCATCCGGGCGTTGGCACCGAGGACCTCATCGACCGCCGAGCGGAGCTTGCCGGTCTTAAGGTTGCCCGCGAGCTGGGGTTGGACCATACCTTCGTGACCGAGGACCCCGAAACGGGCTGGAAGCTCTCCCGCTTCGTCCCGAACTGCCGAGCGCTCGACCCCCACGATCCGGACGAGGCGGCCCGCGCCATGGCCATGGCGCGGGCGCTTCACGAGTCCGGCGCTGCAGTGGATCGCACCTTCGACTTCTTCGAGGAGTCGAAGCGCTACGAGTCGCTGCTGAAGGCGCGGGAGGGCGCCATAGACGTGCCGGGATTCGCGGAGATGGCTCGGAAGGTGGCGCTTCTGAAGAGCTGCGCCGATGCCGACGACACCTACCGCTGCCTGTGCCATAACGATTTCTTCTCGCTGAACTTCCTCGTGGACGGGGACGGCGGTATGTCGCTGATCGACTGGGAGTACGCCGGCATGTCCGACTACGCCAGCGATTTCGGCACCTACGTGGTGTGCTGCCAGCTGAGCCGGGAGGAGGCCGAGCGGACCCTGGCCTACTACTTCGGCCGCACCCCCACGCCCGAGGAGCTGCGGCACAACCTGGCTTACGTGGCGTTCGCGGGCTGGTGCTGGTACGTGTGGTCGCTTCTGAAGGAGGCCGAGGGCGACGTGGTGGGGGAGTGGCTCTACATCTACTACCGCTACGCGAAGGACTACCTGGACCCGGTCCTTGCCATGTACGGGAAATAAATGCTGACGCGGCCGAGCCCCGAAATGGATGGTGCGGCTTGGCTATGCGAGGGAAGCGGGACAAAACGGGCGGCCCGCGGGCCGCATGCGAGAGGAAAGGAAGCCCCATGGGCGCATTGAGCAAGACGAAGTACGGTTTGACCAGCGGCATCCTTTGGGCGCTGGATACGGTGGTCTTGGGGATCGCCCTGGGGATGAGCCCCTACATCGGGACGGCGGAGGCCTTCGCGTTCGCCGCCATAGCGTCCTCGGCGCTTCACGACATGTTCTGCGCGCTGTGGCTGCTTCTGTACATGGGAGTGCGCGGACGCCTGAAGGATACCTGGCGGGCGCTTCGGACCCGCAGCGGCAAGGTAGTCGTTCTGGGCGCGCTTCTGGGAGGACCCATCGGGATGACCGGTTACGTGGTGGCCATCAACAACATCGGCCCCGGCTATACCGCCATCATCTCGGCCTTCTACCCGGCGGTTGGGGCGTTTCTGTCCTACGTCATCCTGAAGGAGCGCATGAGCGCCAAGCAGCTGGTGGCGTTCTTCTGCGCCATGGGCGGCATCGTCGCCATGGGGGTGCTGTCCATGACCGACGCCGAGACCGGGGGCAATGCTGCGTTGGGCCTGGTGGGCGCCGCCGCCTGCGTGATAGGCTGGGGCAGCGAGGCGGTCCTGTGCGGCTGGGGGATGAAGGACGATCTGGTGGACAACGAGACGGCGCTGCAGATACGCGAGACGACGAGCGGTCTGGTGTACGCGGCGGTGGTGCTGCCAGCGTTCGGGGCCTGGGCCTTCACCGCCAGCGCCATCCCCAGCCTGGCCACGGGCGTGGTGGGACTGGCGGCTTTGGCGGGCACCGTTTCCTATCTGTTCTACTACAAGTCGATCAGCTCGCCCATCGGGGCGGCGAAGTCCATGGCGCTGAACATCAGCTACTCCGCCTGGGCCGTGCTGTTCGCGTTCATCCTGCAGGGAACCGTCCCCACCATGGGATCGGTCGTCTGCTGCGTGGTCATCCTGGCTGGGACGATCCTGGCGGCCAGCGATTGGGAGGAGCTGTTCGGCCGCAAGGCCGCCTAGCGGGCCGGAAGCTGCCCCCTCCCCTGCGTTCGTGCGAGCAGAGGCGGGGCGGCATCAGGGCGCTCCGCGCGAAACGAAAGCCGTGTCCGGAACCAACGGGGTTCCGGACGCGGCTTTTCTGCGCGGGTAGAGAATATCGGTAACGGGGGAGGGGCGTTCTCTGGCCGGTTACAGCGACAGGCTCTCCAGGTCGACGAGGGCTCCGAGCACGCGGACGTAGGCGTCCTTGGCGGTGGGGAGCAGGTTTGCGGCTGCTACCTTGTCGCCGTCGTGGAGCGAGGTGCTCATGGCCGAGGCGATGGAGTACAGCTCGCTGAACGAGAGGTTTCCGGAGACGCCCTTGAGCGCATGGGCGGCCCGGTAGGCGTCCTCCACGTCGTTGCGCGTGAGGGCCTCTTCCATGTCCGCGAAGTGGGGGTCGTCGGTGAACTTTGCCGCAAGTCGTTTGTACAGGGCGGAGTTTCCGCCGAAACGGTCAAGCGCCTCGTCGTAATCGATGACGGGAAGGGCGCTTGCGCTCGTGTAGTCTTCCATGACGGCAATCCTCTCGAACTCGGGCCTTGCAAGGTCGCTATCCTGCTCGTGTCCACTGGCGTGCAGGATGAGGGCCTTTACGGCGCCCTGCGTGCAAGCGACATGACGACAGTGTACGTATTTTGTCACCGAAACGAAAGCTTTTTTCGGCCATTGTTGAAAACACGTTGACTTTCCGATGAGAAGCCGCAAAAAAGCACCTTCTGGCATTACACTGGGAACTGCTGCAAACTGCGTTTTTCGCAGTCGGATTCGGCGGAAAGGAACCTTCATGCCTGCGAACTTTCAGCAAGATTTCGTGCTGAAGACCATAGAGAGCCGCGACGTCCATTTCGTGCGCTTCTGGTTTACCGACGTGCTGGGCTCCATGAAGTCGTTCGCGGTCATCCCCAGCGAGCTCCAGGACGCCTTCAGCGAGGGCATGGGCTTCGACGGCAGCTGCATCGAAGGCTTCACCCGCACCCAGGAGTCGGACATGCTGGCGTTTCCGGACGCCTCAACCTTCCAGGTGCTGCCCTGGCGGCCCGAGAGCAACGCGGTCGCGCGCATGTTCTGCAACATACGCACCCCCGACGGCAGTCTCTTCGAGGGCGACCCTCGCCATGTGCTGGCCCGCATAGTGCAGGCGGCCCAGGAGCTTGGGTACACCTTCAACGTGGGCCCGGAGCTGGAATTCTACTACTTCAAGGACGCCCGGGGCACCGAGGTGCTGGACCGGGGCGGCTACTTCGACCTGACCAGCCTCGACTATGCGAGCGACCTACGGCGCGACACGGTGCTCACCTTGGAGAAGATGGGCATACCCGTTGAGTACTCGCACCACGAGTCGGGGCACAGCCAGCACGAGATAGACCTGCGCTTCACCGACGCGCTGTCCATGGCCGACGCGGTGATGACCTACAAGCTGGTGGTGAAGGAGATCGCGCTCAAGCACGGCGTGTACGCCAGCTTCATGCCCAAGCCCATGGCCGACCAGCCCGGGTCGGGTATGCACGTGCACCAGAGCCTGTTCGACCGAGACGGCAACAACGCCTTCTTCGACGCGGACGATCCGCAGGGCTACAACCTGTCGAAGGTGGCACGCCACTACCTGGCGGGGCTGCTTAAGTACGCCCCGGAGTTCTGCCTTATCACGAACCCCTGCGTGAACTCCTACAAGCGCCTGGTCAGCGGCGGGGAGGCGCCGGTGTTCCTGTCGTGGTCCCGCACGAACCGCTCGGCCTTCGTGCGCGTGCCCGGGTACCGTCCGAAAAGCGAGGTGGCGTGCCGTTTGGAGCTGCGCAGCCCCGACCCCTCGGCCAATCCCTACCTCGCCTTTGCGGTCATGCTGGCGGCGGGGCTGAAGGGCATCGCCGACGAGTTGGAGCCTCCCGAGCCGGTGGAGGACGGCACGCTTGCGGACCTTTCGCGCCAGGAGCTGCAGGAGCGGGGTTTCCCGACGCTGCCGGAGAGCCTCGGGCAGGCTGTGGAGCTGTTCGCCGAATCCGAGCTCATGCGCGAGGTTCTGGGGCAGCATATCCACAGCTACCTGGTGAAGGAGAAGCGCCGGGAATGGAACGAGTTCCAGGCCAGCGTGTCGCCTTGGGAGCTCGACCGCTACCTGGAGGTGCTCTAGCCATGGCCGACAACGTCATTTTCGTCGCCGACAGCCTGGACAACGCCCACAAGTTCCAGCAGGTGCTCTGCTCCATGGACGTGAGCGTGTCCGCCGGCTCGTCCATGCAGTTCCGCAAGCTCTTGTCCCAGCAAGCCCACTGCGACCTGGTGATCTTCGAGGTGCGCTCGGACGTGGTGGATACCTTGCAGCGGTTGGAGCGCCAGCTGGCGGAGGACAACGCGACGGCGCTTTTGGCCATCGTGCCGGCCGACCAGCTGGGGCAGCTTCGCCTTCCCGTGCAGGTGCGCAGCGACTTCGTGGTGAGCGGCGCCTCGGCCGACGAGTGCGCGGCCCGTGTCCGGCAGCTGCTGCACCCGGGCAACGAGAGCACCGCAAGCGACTACGTGACCGTTGACAACATGACCATCAACCTGGCGACGTACCAGGTGACGGTGGGCGGGACGCCGCTGGACTTCACCTACCTGGAGTATGCGCTGCTTGCCTTCCTGGTGACCCATCCGGGCCGAACCTATTCGCGCGATGCGCTCCTTCGCCGCGTGTGGGGCTTCGACTACTACGGCGGCAGTCGGACGGTGGATGTGCATGTGCGCCGCGTGCGCGCGAAGCTGGGTCCGGAGCTCGCTCAACATCTGGAAACGGTGCGCAGCGTCGGGTACCTATGGAACTCGTAGGGGGGATTTGTTAACCTTCCGATGACAAACCTTCCACAGGAAAGTAAAATCAAAGCCGATTGGTAAACTATCGGTCGGGGCGCGAGGGTTGCAGTGCTTCCGAAGGCTCGTCGGCTTTGGGGAAGGCCGGGGGTTGCATCGCCGTTGCGGGAGGGTCGTGAAGAGAAACAGGTACATAGCCGTTTTCGGCGGGGCGGTTGCGCTGATGGTTTTGGTGGTAGTCGTCTATCTGGGCCAGCTCAGCAATACCGTTTCGGGCAACGTGATGAGCTCGATGGACGAGATTTCGCGCCATGACGTGGAGACCATCGAGGGATCGCTTGCGAACTCATACTCGCGGCTGGGCTCTGTGGCGAAGCGCCTGAAGGTGTACGATGTGGAGACCGTTCAGGAGGCCCAGGAGCAGCTGAACCTGGAAGCGGCGTCGTCAGCCCTGTTCAATGCGGTATATCTGCTGGCCGATGACGGGTCGCTCTACAGCAGCTCCTACGTGGTCCTGGGACCCGATGAGACGCGTTACCTGCAGATCGTCTCGGAGAAGCAGGACAATTTCGTCATGCTCTACGACGACGAGAACGGGCGGCTGGAGACCACCAAGGAGTCCCTCGTCTACGGGATCAGGCTGACCGACACGGTCATCGACGGGATCAACTTCGTGGCCATGCTGGGCCGCAGCGACCTGTCCACCATAAGCGGCCAGCTGCTCATCGAGAGCTTCGACGGCAAGGGCGTCTCCAGCGTGGTCAACGACAAGGGCTACTACATCGTAAGCGCATCCCCCGCCACCGACCTTGCGGGGCGCAACAACTTCTACGATGTGCTGCGGGACGGACGGATCGACGGCGGGATGACCATCGACGACGTCCGCCGCAACATCCGCGACGGCGTGCAGTTCACCATAAACGTGACGAACAGCGACGGCGAGCGGCTGGTCATGAGCTTCGCCCCGGTCGCGGGGACGAGCTGGTCGTTCATCATGACGGTTCCGATGTCGGTCTTCGAGCAGCGCTCGGCGCCCTTCATAGCCATGACCGGCATCATGTTGGCCGTCATGGTGCTGGTGCTTTCCGGCATGATGCTGCTCATCTACCGGTTCATGAAGCGCTCCGTGCAGGCCCGGGCGGAGGCGACCGCGCGCGCCGAGTTCCTCTCGAACATGAGCCACGAAATCCGCACGCCCTTGAACGGCATCATCGGCCTGAACCATCTGATGGAGCGCCATGTGGGCGACAAGGAGGCCATGGAGGGTTACGTCCGCAAGCTTGGCAAGGCGGCGCAGTACCTGCTGTCGCTGGTGAACGACATCTTGGATGTATCGAAGCTGCAGGCGGGGAAGGTTGAGCTGGTAAACGAGCCCTTCGACCTGCCCGGTGCCGTGGAAAACGTCTGCGAGATGCAGCGCGAGCCCATGGCCGAGCGCAGCATCGCCTTCGACCTGGACGTCGGTCCCATGGCCTTCCCCTGGGTGGTTGGAGACGAGGTGCGCGTGAGCCAGGTGCTCATGAACATCATCTCGAACGCGGTGAAGTTCACCCCCGAGGGCGGCCGCATAACGGTGCGGGCGGTGGAGGGCCCGCTGAACGAGCGGGGGTTCGTGCCCGTCAAGATCTCGGTCGCCGATACGGGCTGCGGCATGAGCGCCGAGTTCCAGAAGCAGATATTCGACGTGTTCACCCAGGAGCGGAACAGCAATTCGGGGTCGCAGAAGGGCACCGGGCTGGGCATGTCGATCAGCTACCTGCTCATGCAGCAGATGGGAGGGTCGCTGTCGGTGGAAAGCGAGCTCGGGCACGGGTCGTGCTTCACCGTCGAGGTGGAGCTGCCGATTGATTCCGCGCGGCATCCCGTGGGGGCCGATGGGCGGCTTGGGCCTGCGCAGACCCGGGTGCGCGACGAGGGCGCGCAGAGCGGAGGGGCGGAGCGGGGCACGCTTGCCGAAGCGGACGGCGGCCGTCGTTCGTCGGGGCTGCGGCTGCTGGTGGCCGAGGACAACGAGCTGAACGCCGACATCATCTCGGGCATCTTGGAGGAGGAGGGCTACCGGGTGTTCGTGGCGGAGAACGGCAAGCGGGCCGTGGAGCTGTTCGAGGCCTCCGAGGCGGGCGGGTTCGATGCCATTCTCATGGATGCCCAGATGCCGGTCATGGACGGTTACGAGGCCGCCAAGGCAATTAGGGCGAGCAGTCGCGAGGATGCGGGCACGGTGTACATCTTCGCCTGCACGGCGTCCACGTTCACCGAGGACCGAAACCGTGCCATGGAGGCGGGTATGAACGATTTCCTCGCCAAGCCGCTGGACGTCCCGGTAATGCTCGCGAAGCTTCGCGCTCTGGAGGAGGGACGGTCATGACGTTGCGTCGAGGGGAGTCTTCCCGGCTCGCGTTCCTTTTCGCCGTGAGCTTCGCCTGTCTTGCGGCCTTGGCTATGGTGCTCGGCGCCGTCGGCTGCGCGGATTCGGAGACGGGCAAGGTGCATTTGCTCGTGAAGGTTCCCCGCACCGGCCACGACGTGGTGTTCGACGACGATATCTCCTATGCCGACCAGGTTATAAGGATCATGGCCGAGGAGTTCCAGAAGACGCCGGAAGGCAAAAACGTCGATATCGAGATCGAGGTGTTCGAGCAGAACCAGTACGATGCCGCGGTGGGCGGCACGTTCGTACCGACAAATCCCCCGACATCCTGTACGGGGATTACTTCAACATCTCCACCTACATCTATACCGGGCGCGTGGTGCCCCTGGACGACGTGGCGACCGAGCAGGTGCGCGAGGACGTCTTCGACTACCTGTGGGACTTCGGCTCCGCCGAAGGGCGCGTGTACATGATGCCCTACCTGGTTCGGCAGAACGTGCTCGCCTACAACAAGGAGCTGCTGCGCGAAGCGGGACTCGAGGACTACATAGCCGACGACAGGATCTCGTCGTGGTCGCTGGAGGACTGGACCTACGTTCTGGACACGTTGGCGCAGCGGCTTCCCGCGGGAACGTACCCGATGATGATGTACGCCGCAAGCTCGCAGGGCGATACCCATATCATGACGCTGCTGCGCTCGGCTGGGTCGTCGTTCTTCGACGAGTCGGGGCATTTCGATTTGAGCGCGCCCGAGGGCGTTCGGGCTTTGGCCTGGATCCAGGAAGGCGTGGAACGCGGGTGGTTCCCTCCCCATGCCGAGAACCTGGAGATCGAGGACTGCTCGAGCCTGTTTCGCCAAGGGCAGCTTGCCATCTACATGGTGAACAACGCCTCCATCGGCCGCTACGGCGACACGATCGGCCTGGTGAACTTCCCGGGACCCGACGAGGCGGGATGCGCCACGGTGTTCGTCTCGGGTTTCGAGGTGTTCGACAACGGCGACCCTGCGAAGGTGCAGGCTGCCAAGGATTTCCTGTCCTTCGTCTACGGCAGCCAGGAGATGCTGAGCTACGCGGCGGGAACGCTGCCCGCGTCCAAGTCGGTCTCCGCGGCTTACAGCGACCAGATACCCTGCTACCAGCTGTTCCGCGAGAACAGCGCCAGCGTGGTGGATTTCACGGGCAGCAACCCCGATACGCTGGCCACCCGCGAGGTATTCTACCAGTGCATCCACGAGCTGCTCATGGGCAACGCCACGCCCGAGGAAACAGCCGAGCGCATCGACCGGGAATGCAACGCCGCCATCGACGCCGGCGTGGCGGCCAGCGTGCTGCACGAATAAGGGACGCCGCAGGGCGGTGGACCGTCGATGGGATGGCCGTACGTCCGCCGGGGGGGGGTCGGCCGTTCGCGGTGGGGTTTTTGTAAACGGCTTCCGAAGCGCGACGGGATGGTATAGACTTTAAGCCTTGTGTGGCGTTTGCCTGCCACGATGATTCGACAGAGAAGGATCGGACTTGTTCGCTATGGTTAGTTTCGCTTGTCGTGTAACGTTGCCGGGGGGGGGGCGTTCATAGCCTAACCCAGGCTGCAGGTGGCCAACGGGCCGCCAATGTTCGACCTCTTCCATTCTCCTTTTCACAATCCCATAACGGCCGGCAGGTGGTCGCATGAAGGCGGTCATCCTAGCCGGCGGCTTCGGCACGCGCATCTCCGAGGAAAGCCATCTGCGCCCGAAGCCCATGATCGAGATCGGCGGCAAGCCGATTCTGTGGCATGTGATGAAGATCTACTCCGCCCAGGGCATCAACGACTTCGTCATCTGCGCGGGGTACAAGCAGCATGCCATCAAGGAGTACTTCGACGACTACTTCCTGCACCAGTCCGACATTACGTTCGACTACCGCAACGGCACCAAGGAGGTGCTGGTCCACGGCACCCATGTGGAGCCGTGGCGGGTGACCGTCGCCGACACCGGCTACTCCACCATGACCGGCGGCCGCGTGGGTCGCATCAGGCCCTATGTGGAAGGGGAGCGTTTCCTGCTCACCTACGGCGACGGCGTTGCCGACGTCAATTTGCAGGCGCTGCTGCGCCATCACGAGTCCACGGGGGCGACGGTGACCATCACGGGCGCGTCGGTCTCCCAGTCCAAGGGCGTGCTGGACGTGAGCCCCGAAGGGATGGTGGAGAGCTTCCGGGAGAAGGAGGACTCGGACGGCTCGCTCATCAACGGCGGCTTCATGGTCTGCGAGCCGGAGATCTTCGACTACATAGAGGGAGACGACTGCGTGCTGGAGGTGGACGTGCTCGCGCCTCTGGCAGCGGCCGGGCGCTTGGGCTGCTACCGCCATCCGGGGTTCTGGCGCTGCATGGACACGCAGCGGGAACGAGAGCAGCTCGAGAAGCTGTGGAGCTACGACAGCGCCCCGTGGAAGGTGTGGGAGTAAATGGCTGTCGAGGCGATTTCCACAAATCTCGCGGTTCCCACGGAGGACTTCTGGAGGGGCAAGCGCGTTCTGGTGACCGGGCACACCGGTTTCAAAGGTTCCTGGATGTGCGAGGTGCTGCTGGGGCTGGGGGCGAAGGTTTCCGGCTACGCGCTGGACCCCGAGCCGAACAGCCTGTTCGACCTTGCCGACCTGGGATGCCGCACGAACACGTTCATCGGGGACGTGCGCGATCCGGTTGCCCTGATGGAGGCGTTCAACATCGCGCGGCCCGAGGTGGTCATCCACATGGCGGCCCAGCCTCTGGTGCGCGCCGGCTACGAGCGCCCGTCCTACACCTACGACGTGAACGTCATGGGCACCGTGAACGTGCTGGAATGCTGTCGGCGTCGTCTGCCGAAGTCGGTGGTGAACGTAACCACCGACAAGGTCTACCGAAACGACGACATCGACGGCTACCGCTACGTGGAGGGGGACGCCCTCGACGGGTTCGACCCCTACAGCAACTCGAAGAGCTGCTCGGAGCTGGTGACGGCCACCTACAACCGGTGCTTCCTGGCCCCGGCAGGCGTTCCGGTGTCCGCGGTACGCAGCGGCAACGTGATCGGCCCGGGCGATTGGGCCGACAACCGCATCGTGCCCGATTTGGTGCGGGCGGCACTGGACGGCACCGCCTGCGAGCTTCGCAACCCCACTTCCACGCGCCCCTACCAGCACGTGCTGGAGCCGGTCTGCGCCTACCTGGCCCTGGCCGAAGCCCAGGCGAAAGACTTCTCGCTGGCCTCTACCTACAACATCGGGCCTGACGAGGAGTCCCACGTGACCACGGGCGAGCTTGCCATGGTCTTCTGCGAGGAA
Organism: Eggerthellaceae bacterium; assembly: GCA_048242115.1. Lineage (GTDB taxonomy): Bacteria > Actinomycetota > Coriobacteriia > Coriobacteriales > Eggerthellaceae > Xiamenia. The sequence continues at coordinate 1,724 of DBFAWQ010000170.1, read as the reverse complement.
TGGGGCCCGGAGGCGAAGTGGGCGAGCGTCCCCCAGCCCAACGCCCCCAAGGAGGCGGCGTTTTTGGCATTAGACGCCGGCAAGGTGAAACGTGCGCTGGGCTGGCGCCCCCGTTGGACCATCGGGGAGGCCATCGCTCTTACCGCCGCGGGCTACCGCGCTCTGGCGGAAGGCGAGCCGGCCGCGGACATGATGGACAAGCAGATCGACGAGTACTTCGGAGGGTTCTAGGCTATGTTCGAGAAAATGAGCGAGCAGCAGGCGCGGGAGGCGATTCTCGAGCAGGTTCGCGAGTATGCTGAGCGGTTCCACGGGGCGAAACCGTGGCGCACCGGGCAGCGCATTGGCTATGCCGGGCGCGTCTACGGGGCGCCCGAGATGGAGAACCTGGTGGATGCCTCACTTGAGTTCTGGCTTACGAGCGGACGCTACACCGATGAGTTCGAACGGGGCCTTGCGGAATATGTGGGTGTGTCGTCGGCGTCCTTCGTCAACTCCGGGAGCTCGGCGAACCTTCTAGCATTCCAAGCTATTTGCCAGCCCGAGCTGGGGGAGCGCGCTGTGGGCCGCGGGGACGAAGTCATCACCGTTGCCGCCGGTTTCCCGACGACGATCGCGCCCATCCTGCAGGCTGGGGCCGTGCCCCTCTTCGTGGACGTGGAGCTTCCGCAGTGCAACATAAGCGTCGAAGCCGTTCGCGCCGCCATAACGCCCAAGACAAAGGCGGTCATGGCGGCTCACACCCTGGGAAACCCCTTCGACCTGCAGGCTTTGCGCGAGCTGTGCGACGAGCATGGGCTCTGGCTCGTCGAGGACAACTGCGACGCGCTGGGCAGTCTCGCGCCCTTCGACGGTGCTCTGGTCCGCACCGGCAGCGTGGGCGATCTTGCCACCTGCTCGTTCTACCCGCCACACCATATGACCTGCGGCGAAGGCGGCGCGGTGCTGACCAGCAGCCCGAAGCTCGCGCGCATCGTCCGTTCCCTGCGCGACTGGGGGCGCGACTGCAGCTGCCCGTCAGGCAAGGACGACTGCTGCGGGCACAGGTTCGACGGCCAGTTCGGTCTTCTGCCCAAGGGGTACGACCACAAGTACGTGTACAGCCGCTTCGGCTACAACCTGAAGGCGACGGACCTGCAGGCCGCGGTGGGTTGCGCGCAATTGAAGCGCCTGCCGCAGTTCGTGGATGCCCGCAGGTCGAACTGGGACTACCTGCGCCAGGCGCTGCAGCCCCTGGCGGATGCCGGCAAGCTGGTGCTCCCCGAGCCGCTGCCCGGCAGCGAGCCCAGCTGGTTCGGCTTCCTCATGCTCGCCGGCAAGGGCGTGGATGCCGTCGAGGCGGTACGTTCTGTGGAGGAGCAGGGCGTGCAGACCCGCCGGCTGTTCGCGGGCAACATCCTGCTTCACCCGTGCTTCGATGCCATCCGCGGCACGGATGCCTACCGCGTCTCCGGTACGCTCGAGAACACCGACCGCGTCATGGCCGACGCCTTCTGGGTGGGCGTCTACCCCGGCATGGACGAAGCGAAGCTCGCCTACATGGCGGAAGCCATCACGAAGGCGGTGGGGTAGTAGCGCGCAGGCGCTCTCGAGAGTTCGTCTAGGATGGAGCTGCAAGGGTGAAGAAGCAGGTAAGCGAATACATAGCGGAGTTCCTTGTCAAAAAAGGAGTTACGCATAACTACACCGTTCCCGGTGGCGGGGCGATGTATTTGAACATGGCC
>DBFAWQ010000169.1:0-2634 GCA_048242115.1 Eggerthellaceae bacterium | reverse complement strand
CATGGAGAAGTTCTTCAAGTTGAAGGAGCACGGGACCACGGTCAAAACGGAGGTCATGGCGGGAACCATCACGTTCCTGTCCATGGTCTACATTTTGGCCGTGAACCCGTCCATCCTGTCGGCGTCGGGCATGGACCCCGCCGCAGTGTTCACGGCGACGGCGATCTCGGCCGGCTTCGCCACGCTGTTCATGGCGTTCTACGCCAACTACCCCATCGCGTTGGCCAGCGGCATGGGGCTGAACGCCTACTTCGCCTATTCCGTGTGCATCCCGTTGGCCCAGGAAGGCATCAACGACCCTTGGACCGTCGCGCTTACGGCGGTGCTGGTGGAAGGCCTTATCTTCATCCTGCTGACGCTGTGCAAGTTCCGCGAGGCGCTGGTCAACGACGTGCCGAAGAACCTGAAGCTGGGCATCGCCGCCGGCATCGGCCTGTTCATCGCCTTGGTGGGCCTGGAGAACGCGGGCGTTGTGGCCGCCAACGCATCCACCCTGGTGGAGCTGGGGTCCTTCGCCACGCCGGAGGTGGCGCTGGCCTGCATCGGATTGGTGCTGGTGGCCGTCATGTACCACTACCGGGTGCCGGGATACATCTTGTGGGGCATCCTGGCCACGTGGGTGCTGGGCATCATCGCCCAGGGAATCGGCTGGTACCAGGTTGACCCGGAGGCCGGCGTCTACTCGCTGCTTCCCGACTTCAGCAACGGATTGAACATCGCCGCGCCCTACTTCTGCCAGTTCAACTTCGAGTTCGTGGCGAACCACTTCATCGACTTTTTGGTCATCGTGTTCTCGTTCCTGTTCGTCGATCTGTTCGACACCGCGGGCACGCTCATCGGCGTGGCCAGCAAGGGCAACCTGCTCGACAAGGAGGGCAAGCTGCCGCGTGCCAAGCAGGCGCTCATGTCCGACGCCGTGGGCACCGTCTTCGGCGCCATGGTGGGCACCTCCACGGTCACCAGCTACGTCGAGAGCAGCGCGGGCGTGGCGGCGGGCGGCCGCACGGGACTCACCGCCCTCACCACCGGCGTCCTGTTCTTCGCGGCGCTTTTGCTCTCCCCCATCTTCCTGGCCATCCCCGGCTTCGCCACCACGCCTGCGCTGGTGTTCGTGGGCCTGCTCATGATCTCGTCGGTCACGAAGATGGACTTCTCCGAGGACGCGGCCGGCGCCATCGGCGGCTTCTTGGCCCTCATCATGATGCCCTTCACCTACTCCATCGCCAACGGCATCATGTTCGGCATGCTGTCCTTCGTCATCGTGCGCATCTGCCAGGGCCGCGCCAAGGAGGTCCACTGGGTCATGTGGGTCGCGGCGGCGCTGTTCGCCCTGCGCATAGTGACGCTGGTGGTGTAGGGGCGCACCCGCGCTTGCCCAGTCGCCAATCGGCCGCACCGCAGAATAGAACCCCGAAACCCAAGCGTCCCCGCCAGCCCATGCCGGCGGGGACGCTGCTTTTGCGGAAGTCGCGGCACCCATCGAGCGCGCCGCTCCACCGAAGTTGCGCCGATTACAGTGCACAAGTGGAGGGTTTTGGGCGATTTCCCATAAAACCCTCCACTTGTGCACTGTAATCGCAACGGATGGGGCGCCCGGAAGCAGGGGGCGCCCCGGCAGCCCTTAGAACAGGCCGCTGATGACGCCCTTCTCGTCTACGTCGATGCGGAAGGCGGCGGGGTTCTTGCCCAGGCCCGGCATGGTCATGATCGAGCCGGTGAGAGCCACCACGAACCCGGCGCCGGCGGACACCTTCACCTCGCGCACCGTGATGGTGAAGCCGCGGGGCGCCCCCAGCTTCGAGGCGTCGTCGCTGAAGGAGTACTGGGTCTTGGCCATGCACACGGGCATATCGCCGAAGCCCAGGGCCTCCAGCTGCGCCAGCTGCTTCTGAGCGCCCGGCTCGAAGACCACCTCGTCGGCATGGTAAACGCGGCAGGCGATGGCCTCGATCTTCTCCGCCAGCGAAAGCGAGCTGTCGTAGGAGAAGGTGAAGGTGTCGGCGCTGCGGCCTGCTGCGTCGCCGTGCTCGCAAAGGGCCACCACCTCGTCGGCCAGGGCCAGTCCGCCCTCGCCGCCCTTCGCCCACACCTCGGAGAGCGCCACGTTCACCCCCAGCTCGCGGCACTTGGCCTCCACCAGGTCGAGCTCGGCCTTGGTGTCGGTGGGGAACGCGTTGATGGCCACCACGCAGGGCAGGTTGTACACGTTCGTGATGTTCTCCACGTGCTGCAGCAGATTCGGCAGGCCCGCTTCCAGCGCCTGAAGGTTCTCCTCGTTCAGCTCGGCCTTCGGCACGCCGCCGTGGTTCTTCAGCGCCCGCACCGTGGCCACCACCACCACGGCGTCAGGCTTGAGGCCGGCCAGGCGGCACTTGATGTCCAGGAACTTCTCCGCGCCCAGGTCGGCACCGAAGCCGGCCTCGGTCACGCAGTAGTCGCCCAGGGCCAGCGCCATGCGGGTGGCCATGATGGAGTTGCAGCCGTGGGCGATGTTGGCGAAGGGGCCGCCGTGCACGAAGGCGGGCGTTCCCTCCAGGGTCTGCACCAGGTTCGGCTTGAGCGCGTCCTTCAGCAGCGCCGCCATGGCCCCTTCCGCATGCAGGTCGTGGGCGGTCACGGGCTTATCGTCGTAGG
>DBFAWQ010000168.1:0-7702 GCA_048242115.1 Eggerthellaceae bacterium | reverse complement strand
CGGTGGAGGTGTACTTGTCCTGCTCGCGGGGCAGCGTGTCCACGATGACCGAGTGCTGGTACAGGGCGGCGGTGTTGTCGCTGATGCCGGTGTACTGCTGCATGGCCTCGTAGGTGAACGACGTGCCCTCGGGCACCGCCGCCGTCTGGTTGCGGTGCGAGAACTTCTCGTCGGTGTACTTGGGCTGGACCATCTTCTCCTGGACCACGTTGTCGTTGTTGGACCAGGAAAGGGCCGCGCCGTCCTTGCGCAGCAGCGTCTCGGTGCGGTCGCCGTTGCCGTTGCCGTCGTTGATGTCGGAGCGGTACGAGGAGTCCTTGGTGATGGTGCTCTCCCTGTCGAATATGGCGCCCTTAGTCACCAGCTGCACCACCTGCTCGCCGGTCTCCGACCCCTCCTTGTTAACCATGCGGGTGAGCGGGTAGTCGTAGAACGTGTAGCTGCCAGCCTTGTCGGCGTAGGCGGACAGGATGAGCGCGTTGCCCACGTCGGTGGAGGCCGAGGAGTTCGGGTTGAACTGCATCATGAAGTCCACGATGATGGCCTGGCCCGGGTTGAGCACGCCGCGGCTGCCGTTCTGGCCGGTGAAGTTCCAGGTGAGCGAGCGGCGCGTGTTCTGGGTGGGGCCCACGTAGGTGACGTCCACGTCCTCGCCGGCGGAAAGCTTCGCCTGGTAGACGTAGTCGTACTCGTCCTTGGAGGAAGCCGCCGAACCGCCGTTGGGCACGATGCCCCGCTGCAGCTTGGTCATGTCGGTGGTGCCGTCGTTGTCGTCGGGACGGATGGCCGCCGTGGAACCGGAGAGCTCCAACGGCTTGTAGTCGGTGAGGCTTCCCACCTCCTTGATGGATCCCACCGGCTTCTCGGGAGCTACGTAGCCCTCCTGCCCGGCCAAATCCTCGGGGCTCTTTACCGATCCGTCGTCGTTCAGCACGCCTTTGAAGGTGTACTCGCCCTCGTCCTCGGACACCCACAGGTTGCCTGCGTCGTCGCGCACGTAGCTGTCGAACTCCACCACCCGGTAGGTCCACAGGTTCACCTGGTTGTTCATGTGCGAACCGGCCATGGTCTTGGTGGTGCCGCCGTCGTTGTAGCTGTAGGAAAGGCGCGTGTAGTTCTCGGAAAGCGGGCTCAAATAGCCGCCGGCGCTCACCTGGGAGTTGATGGACTGGGTGGAGCGGGCAGACGGGTTGCTCCAGGTCCCGTAGCCGTCGCCGTAGTCGAACCCGTCGCCGGCCGAACGCGTGCCGGAGTAGTCGGCCGTGCCGTCGGCGCTGGCCGTGGCAAGCAGGTCGCTCGCCGGCACGTAGGTGAGCACGCGGCTGAAGGGCCGCTCGCGGGTAACGTAGCTTTCCAGGGCGTTGGCCTGGGCGCTCACGGACATGGCGTAGCGCTTCGCATCGGAGACGGTCACGCCGCCGTAGTAGCCGGCCGGAGTGGTGACGCCGGTCTCCTCGTCGGTAACTGCGTTCTTATAACCGCGCAGGCTCTTCACCGAGCCGCGCAGCGAGCGCACGGTAACCTCGATGTCGCTGGTGGTGCTGTCGTTCTCGCCGCCCAAGGCCAGAATCTGGCCCGGGAACTCGGCGCCGGCGGAATCGGTCTCGGCCTTGCCGCACAAAGCCTCCAGCTTCTTGGCCACGACCTCGATGCGGGCCTGGGTGGCCTCGGGCGACTCCCCTTCGATAACCGGCAGGTTCGAGAGCTCGGCGCCGATGGTCCGCACCTGGGCCGCCAGCTGCATGCGCTTCTGCTGGTTGGCGTTCAGGGCCGGCAGCTCGTCGAGCATGGTGCCGGCCGTGGGGCCGTAGTTCTGGATGCGGGGCAGCAGGGCGGATATGGAGGGGTTCGTGCACGAGTCCACGCTGTAGCCGTCGGCCTCGGCGTCGTAGCCCAGAAGCCGCAGCTGGCCCTCGGACATGTTGTACAGGGTGATCTCGTAGCGCAGGAACAGCGAGTCCTCCGGGTCCAGCATGATGCCGTCGGAAAGCCAGCGGTAGCCGGAGTCGGGGGTGCCGCTGAAGTACCACTGCTTCACGTCCACCTTGATGGTGGGCTTCTCCTCGGAGCGGAAGAAGCCGGCGCGGCTGCGCTCGAAGGAGGCGTACTTCGTGTCGTCGTAGCGGGGCACCACGGTGGCGAAGTGGTTCACGTGCACGGAGTCGGAGCGCACGGCCTCCGGGTCCTCGCCCTCGTGCTCGCCGTCGGCCAGCACGGTCACGTCGGCGCCGGCCTCGTCCAGCATGGTGGCCACCATGTCGGTGATCTGGGCCGGGGCGCTGGCGTCGGTCAGCAGGTTCACGGACTTGCCCGGCGTTGCAGCCGGGTCGGCCACGCCGCGGGTGCCGTAGAGGGCCGCTTCGCGGGTGGTGTCGTGGACCACGGGCAGCTCGGTGATGAAGGCGCCGCCCAGCACGCCGGCCGCGTTGTCGGACATGGACTTGGGCATGGGGGAGCCCACCACCCACTGGGACTGGTGCTCGCGCACGATGAGGTCGCCCTGCATGGTGCGATCCCAGCAGTCGTCGCCGCCCACCGGCGTGGCCGGGGCGATGCCCTTCAGGGCCGCCTCGCGCTCGGCCGGCGACAGGGTGCGGCCGCCATCGCCCTTCTCGGTGCGGATGACCTCGCCGTAGAAGTACAGCTCGTTGGGGCCGATCTTGTAGAACTTGGCGGGGTCAAGGTAGCTCACGTTGCCCAGGTTGCGGGAAACGTACTTGTAGATGACCCCGTCGTCGTAGTCCTTGCGCTTGTTCCATCCGGTGTTGTTGCGCTTCGGGTCCACGGTGTCGGGCATCTCCCGCTCCACGGTGTCGGCGTCGGCATCCACGGCCAGGCGGAAGCCCGTGGGCACCGGCACCTCGTGGGAGAGGGTCTCGTCGGTGATGATGGGCCGACCGCTGGCATCGGTGTCGCAGGCGCGGACGACCCAGCGCACCTGGCGGATGGTGGTGCCGGCCTTGGCGATGTTGGTGAACACCTTGTTCTGCTTGTCGGACACCTTGGCGTAGCCCACGTACTCCCAGCCGTTGCCGTCCATGCCGGCGGTGTTGGGATCGGTCGCGTCGTCCTCGCCGTAGAAGTAGTCGCGGTCGGCGTCGGTGCCGGGTACGGAGTAGTTCTCGCGGGGGTTGTAGGCAGCGCCGTTTTGCTCGTTGAAGCCGTTCACCGGGGCGTTCAGGTTGTCGGAGGCGCGCCGCACGTACACGAGCACGTACAGCTGCTCCTCGATTTCGCGGTCGGCCTCGGCCTCGGGGGTGTTCACGTCCACCCGATAGGCCTCGGCCCTCGTCACGAAGCGCAGCTTGCCCGCCTTCTCGGCATCCTGGTAGTCGTCGTACTTCACGTTGCCGTCGGTGCCCGCATAGTCGTTGTCCTCGTTGACGAAGTAGGGGTAGCATCCCACGCCGGCGCTGGTGAGGGGCCGGGTGGTGTCCACGCGCCAGGATCCAACCTCGTCGCCGTGCTCGTCGAAGTAGTGCGTGCCCTGGGAGGTCTCGTAGGGGTCGCCGCCCTTCACCGGGTTCACGATCATGAACGTGGTGGTGCCGGGCATCTCCCACACGCCGGAGAACACCTGCGAGATGTCGGGGTCCACGCGGCCCGTGGGGATGTTCGGGTTGGCCAACAGCGCGTTTTCCAGCGTCTGGGTGGCCGTGGCCCACATAGGCACCTGCCAGTCCACGATGAAGCTGTTCACCGCAGCGCCGGTGTTGATGGCCTGGGTGACGTAGAGGTAGTTGTTGGAGGCCTGGGTGGAGTCCGTGGAGCTCACCTCGTTGGTGGGCACGCGGACCATCTGGGTGTCGGCGCGCACGCTGGCCGAGGGCTTGCGGATGTCGAACGTGCCGCAGGCCGCGGACAGGTGCAGCTCGGGACGGACGATGGGGGTGCCGTCGGGACGGCAGATCTTGTCGCCGCCGTCGTAGACGCCGTCGCGGTCGTAGTCCACGGCGTCCACCCAGTCCAGGGTGTCCGGGTCCTCGTGGGCTTCGGAGTCGTACACCAGCGCCGCCTCGTTCTCCCACTGGAAGTACTCGGGCGACTGGTTGTTGAACCAGGCCACGCCGTAGGAAGTCTGGGAATCGGCGGCTACCGTGGGCTTGAAGTAGGTCTGCCCCGCCTGGAAGGTGACGGTCTGCTTCTTGTCGCCCGAGGGGTTCACCATCAGCTCCACCTGCGGGAAGCCGTCGGCGCCGTAGAGGATGTTGCCGGAGGCGTCCGTCTTCGCGCGGTACACTTTGTCGTCGCAGGAGAGCGTGACGGTCTGGTCGGCGGCGAAGGTGTGGGACCAGCCGCTGGTCTGGGGCAGCCACGACACGTCGCGGTCCTCCATGGCGAAGTAGGCCGAGGAGGACTCCGTGGACCAGGTACGGATGAGCTCCATCTGCTCCTGGAACGTGAGCAGGTTGCCGTCCTCGTCGGTGAGGTCGGCCAGGGCCGATTCCTCGTCGCCCACGTTGTCCAGGCGCGTGCGCACCTTCAGCGTCACGGCGTCGCCGGCGCCCAGGTAACCGTCAGCCCGGACGTTGTCCCAGAAGGCGGCCAGCAGGCTGTCGTGCTTCAGGAACTCGGCGTCGGAGGCGTCGTCGGGGGGCGCCAGCTCTATGACCACGGTCTCCCCCGCCCGCGTCCGGGACTTCACGTCGGCGGCGTCGGGCATGTCGGTGGGGTCGTCCACGTCGGGCTTGCCGTACTCGGAGTGCTTGTTGGACAGGCCGCCGATGGCCGCGTAGGCGTCGGCGTCGTAGTCGGGCTGCACCCGCACGGACACGGTCCAGCCCTGCTCCACCAGCTGCTTGGGGGTCAGCCGCAGGTACTTCTTCTGCTGGTTCTCGCGCTTGGGGAACTTCGACTCGCCCGTGACCTCGTCCTTCACCGTGCCGGTGTCGGTGTGGCGGTCCTTGTAGGTGTACTCCACGTAGAAGGGGTAGTCGTCGCCCTCGTAGTCGCAGAACAGCCGCTCGAAGTCGGCCGGCGCGACCACGTCGCCCAGGTTCATGAGCTTGTCCTGGTCGTAGAAGGTCACCTGCTCGGGCAGGTACAGCGAGAACACCAGCTTGGCGTGCTGCAGCGCGCCCTCCTTGCCCTGCTGGGCCGGCTGGCTCTTGTTCGAGATGACCGAGTTTCGCAGCGTGGCGGAGAACCACACCTCGTCGTCGTACTCGAAGGTGCCCTCCGCGGCGTCGGCGTCGTCGTTGGCCAGGGTGGCGCCGGCGGCGGCCCCCGTCAGCGGCAGCGAGTCGTTGGCGCCCAGGTTGCCCGAGGCGTTCGGGCCCACGGCGGCGATGGCGCGCTCGGCGTCGGCTATCTGGTTGTTCAGGGAATCCAGCTTGGCCTTGGACTCGTCGTCGTCCTTGCCGGCCAGCGCGGCGGCGTCGGCGCGCAGCTTCGCCAGGTCGGATTCCATGGTTGCCACCACGTCCTCGTCCACCGGGCGGGTGGCGGGCTCGTTCTGCACCAGGTAGTCGGAGCCCAGGGTGGGGGTCTTCAGCCGCAGCTTCGTGGCGGCGAACACGCCGCCGTCCACGTGCACCGCCTGGTTGCCGTCGGCGCGAGTGGCGAAGGCCTCGGTCTTGGTGGCCCCGGAGTTGGTGGAGTCGGTGGTGAGCGCCCCCGACGCGTCCTGGAAGCTGTTGTTCAGGTTCTTCGTGGTGCGCGCCGACAGCCCGTACTGGGTGCGGAAGTTGTACTCGGAGATGTTCAGGCCGGCGTTCAGCGCCGGGCCGGCCAGCCCCACGGTGCGGGTGCCACCGTTGTTGGTAGCCGCCAGGCGCACGTGGCCGTCCTGCTCGGTGTAGGTGCCGAAGTAGCCGGTCAGATGGTTGTACTGCACGCCGTCGTTGGTCTGGGTGCCCGCATTGTAGAAGTTGTAGGGCATGCGGACGACTTCCTCCACGGCGTTCCAGTAGTGGGAGTGGCTGTAGTTATGGTTCAGGTTCGTGCAGTGGTAGGTGTAGGAGGTGTGGTCGAAGCGGTTGTCGAACTCCCACTTGTAGCGGTAGGCGTCGTAGCCGTGCACGTCCCAGTAGTAGCCGGTGTTGATGCGGGTGGTGGTCAGCTGGGAGATGTCGTACCAGTCCGGATCGTCGCCCCAACGGATGGGATAGGCCGCCGTGAGGGCATCCAGGCGCACGTCGGCCTGGCGGCCGGTGTTCGGGCCGCGGTACTGGGCCACCGAGCCCACGGTGAACGGGTCGGCGCCCACGTTGCCGTTGGATATCTCGTTGTCCGTGAGGGCCTTGTAGCCGGTCATGGCGCTGGTCACGTAGGTGCGAATGGACTCGGTGGTGCGCGCCGCCTCCTTGTTCGAGGGCAGCTCGTACCATTCGGGCTCGGCGGTCATGGCCACGGAGAACTTGAACGTGTCCATCTGGTGCGACTTGATGCGCTGCTCGGTGCCCGCGTCGTTGCCCAGGTCGTTGCCCTTGGGCAGGAAGCGCACCACGAAGCGGTAGTTATTCTGGTTGATCTGGCTGGCAGGATAGCGGGTGGTGTCCGCCTCAACCTTCTCGTAGGTGACCGTGGCGGTGAAGTTCTCGCGCAGCCAATCCAGGCTCTCGTTCTGGTTCACCTCGGAGGCGTTGCCCCAGGTGGCGTTCGTGGATTGGGCGATATCCCAGTCCTCGTACAGGAACTGCTGGGCAACGCCGGGCCACTGGCCGTAGGGCTGGCGCGTCTCGCGGTGCAGCGGCGCGGTGCCGTAGGGCAGCACCACGGTGACCACGGGCAGCACCAAGTCGCCCATCTGGCCGCCCATGAGCGAGTAGGTGGCCCAGCGGTTCTCGTTCATGAGCCAGCCGCTGTGGTAGTAGTTGTCGGTGTAGGTGCGGGTCATGGAATCCCACCAGAAGCGATTCTCCACGTGCACGTTGATCTGGCGCGTGTCGGTCTCGGCCTCCATATAGTAGTTGGCCGAGGTGCTGCCCACGCCGTCGGTGACGGTGCCGCTCTCCTGGTCGCCGCCCAGGACGTCGGGCAGGCTGACGGAGTTCCACACGCGCACCACCGGCTTGCGCATGATGGCGTTCGTGCCGGTCTGGGCGTAGAGCACCGGGCCCTCCCCCTCCGAGGCGCCCTTGTAGGCGGTGCTCCAGAACGAGCCGTTGGCGGCGGCCATGCCCATGGGGTCGCTCACGGTGGCGCCGTCGCCGTCGGCCGCGCTCAGGCGCACGGTGTTGTTCTGCACGGTGTAGCCGTTGACGGCCGGCATGTTGGGCGAGCCCGCCAGCTGGCGGTCGGCCGGGTCGCTGTGGTACCAGGTCTGGATCGTGGACTTGTAGTCCATGCCGAAGGGCTGCATGTTGCGGCGGTGCTGCTGGGCCAGGCCCTCGAAGTGGTCGATGTCGAACAGCTGGTAGTAGGCCGACGAGCGGCTGGGCTCCTGGCCGGCCGCCTTGTCCTGGCCCGCAGCGCCGCCCTCGCTGGCGGGACGGTCCCAGGGACGCACGAGCAGGCGGTCGTACCAGGCCTCGTTCTCGTTGTTGCCGAACACGTGGGAGGGCACGCAGACCTTGATCTGGTAGCCGCCGTTGCCGGCCAGGGCCTCGCGGATGGCCTCGGCGTAGTCGGATTCGCGCACCACGTCGGGGTCGGCGCCGTCCCAGGAGCGTCCGTCGATGGCCCGGCCGAACCACTTGGCCAGGTCCTGCTTCACCGTCATCCGCAGCACCCAGGGCTGGGAGCTGTCGCGGTAGCTGAC
>DBFAWQ010000167.1:0-3938 GCA_048242115.1 Eggerthellaceae bacterium | reverse complement strand
ACCATCATCGGCGCCGAGCCCTACCGCTTCCTGGCCGAGAAGTACGGCATCCCCGGCGTCATTACCGGGTTCGAGCCGGTAGACGTGCTTCAGGGCATCGCCATGATCATGCGCCAGCTGCACGAGGGGCGCGCCGAGATTGAGATCGCCTACGCCCGCGGCGTGATGCCCGAGGGCAACCCCGTGGCGCTCGCCGCTATCGACGAGGTCTTCGAAACCTGCTCCGCCACCTGGCGCGGCTTGGGCGAGATTCCCGGCAGCGGCTACCGCATCCGCGAGGAGTTCGCCGACTTCGACGCCATGCGCCGCTTCCAACCGGATGTGGAAGAGGTGCGCGAGCATAAGGGCTGCCGCTGCGGAGACGTGCTCCGCGGCATTATGGCCCCAAGCGAGTGCCCGCTGTTCCGGAAGGTCTGCACGCCGGAGAACCCGGTCGGGCCCTGCATGGTTTCCAGCGAGGGCAGCTGCGCGGCATACTATCGGTACTACTAGGCCAGGCCCGCTATGGCTGCGGCCTCTACTCACTATATGTACGTGTTGGAATGCGCCGATGGGTCGTTGTACACCGGCTATGCCGTGGACGTGCGCGCGCGGCTAGCGGTGCACAACGCCGGCAAGGGCGCGAAGTACACCCGCGCTCGCCTGCCCGTGAGCCTGCTCGCCTATGCCGAGTTCGCCACCAAGCACGATGCCATGCACGCAGAATACGTCTTCAAGCAGCTTTCCCGCAACGAAAAGGACGCCCTGCTCGCCGCCGCCTCCCACGCAACCTTCGAGGAGGCCCTGAAAAACGTGCTTACCTGACATGCCCGATGGGGCGACCTAAGAGAGGCAGCAAGTCACATCGCTTTCACGAATCTGGTGGCAAATGCCAGTTCGACCCCGAAATGGTAAGAGGGGGGAAGCCATTTCGGCTATGAAGTGGCACTTTCTGGCCATTTCGGCCTTCAACTGGCAGTGCGGTGCGCCACTTCGGGGTCGAACTGGCATCTGTCCCTTGAATTTCGAAGATGCCTAAGCTGACGGATGGCTTTGATCGGTTGGGCCGGAGGTTTGCTTGGGGCCCAGGTTCAGTTCCTCCAGGTAGCTGCTGGGCTCGATGTTGCAGGTGCGGACGCCGGAGCGGAGGCGGATGCGGGGGATGTGCAGGAGCAGGCGCTCGGCGGTTTCCAAATCGCAGCTTTCGAAGCTGGTGAAAAGGAGTCGTCGGGTGGTGCGTTGTTCGGCCAAAGTGATGGCGGCTCGGTCGGAGGCTTCCTGGCGGGCGCGGGCGCCGCCGACAACGACGCCGGGGTCGCACATATCGCGCGAGGGGATGAAGCCGTTCACGAAGCCGCCAAAGATGACCACCTCGAAAGTATGGCCGAAGAGGTCTTCGGGGGCGGCAATGGCGACGGCCGGAACGTCCGGGTCGGAGTTTCTTCCGCACGGCGCAGCATCCTTCCGTATAGAGGACGGCGCTGCTGCCGCGCTTTCTTCGCATGCTTCGCTGTGGCGAGCAGAGGAGAGGGACGTGACGCTTGCGGTGACCGCGGATGCAGAAGAGCTCTCCGCTGCCGAGTCGAGTGCGATGTCGGTTTCGGGTTGGTTCTCCTCGCTCTGCTCCCCGAGCAGTCGCTGGGCTACGCGGTAGGGGGCGAGCAGGCTTTGGGCGAAGGGGCTGGTTGCGGGAAGCCCGGGCAGGGTATCGGCATCCAAGGCCGCGAGGGCTTCCGCGAGGTTGAGGCCTTGGGGCTGCGCGACGCGCCGCAGCTCGGAGACGGCGGCGCTGCGGCCGAGGGCGTCGTCGAAGCTGAGCCACTGGCGCCACGCGATGGAGTCCCCGCAGGGGGAAGCCGACGGTTCGTTGTGGGACGCAATGCCGCTCATATCGGCACGAGCGCGGGCGCGGGATTCGCGCAAGCCGGTTGGTTGCACGATGTCGTCGCGAAGCTGCCTCAGAACGCGCTCGCGCTCGTCGTCGTTGGCGGGGACAAGATCGCCCTTGGGGGCTTTGAGGGCCGCATGTCCCAGTGACGCAGCGGGAATGCCCACCGATGCGAGGGCCCGTTGCAGGTTCGCGCGCCACGTGCGGTTCACGCATACAACGGCAATGGCGCCGGGGCTCGTGCCGCCGGCCAGCTCCTCGGCAATCGTGCGGGCGATAAGGCCCATCTCGCCGGCGAGGTCGGGAGCCGCCTCCCAGGCGCGGTCAAGGGCATGGAAGGGAGCCTCCAGCGTCACGCGTTGAAGAGGGGCGTGGGCCGCTTCGAATTCTTCGAAGCCCGTGGCGCAGGGGTAGGGCTCGAAGGCGGGAAGGGCGGCTTTCTCGCTTCCTGCCACGGCGATCTTACTCGTGGCCAGCAGGTTCACGAGGCGTTGGGAGGCGGGGCTCATGAGCAGGTAATCGTCGGCCAGCACGACGGGCGAGCCGAAGCGCTGGCGCAGCGTCGGTTCAACTTCCAAAGCGTGCACGGCCAGATTTACCACCTCGCCCGGCAGGATGGCGTCTTCGAAAGCGAGAATGTCGCGAGCCAGGTCGAGAATCGCCCGTTCTTCGGTGGTCTGAATCCAGTTAGGGTCGCCGTCGTTCAGGTTCGCAAGACCGCATTGCAGAAAGGCCCACAGCTCCCGTAGGCGCCGGCGTTTCAGGCCGCAGGTTTTCAGATCCTCGTAGAAAACGGCCTCCTCGGCGCGACTGAGCACGCGCCCGCCGCGACCGATGGCCCGCTGAGCGCGAGGATCGGCCAGAATGCGGCAAGCGTAATCGAAGGGCGTGGTTACTAGGCCCGTGCGCGGGCCGTGCTGACAAGCGGCGGGTTCGGCAAGCCCTACAGCCTCTACGGGCACGTTCGCCAGTCCGCGCTGCGAAAGGCGAAGTGCGGCGTCATCTGTTGTCACGGGCGACGCGCAGAAGAACAGCAATGGCGGCTGGGCGTCCGGAGTCGCGGGAGCCGCCTCGGCCCAGGCTACGGCACGTTCGACGAGCGTGCCCGTTTTGCCCGAGCGGGGATCGCCCGTGATGCAGAGCGCTTCAGTTGCTGTTGGCGATAGGGTCATAGGTAGCCTTCCGAACACGCTGGATGAGATGGTAGAAAGGGAAGCCCAGCAGTTCGAGGACATTGGGGAATCGAGACTGCCGGGCTCCCCCTGAACGGCCTTTCGCAGGGCGCAGGAAGGGGAGGCGCCTGATGCGGGGGCCGAAGCGGGGGGAGGGAGAGGGAAAGCTTCGGGAAAATGAGGAGTGCCGCATCGAAGGAGGAGGGGAAAGGCCGGTCAGGGAGAGGCTGGGCTGCGGTGCGATGGCCGTGCGGGTTGAAAGGCTTGCCTGCACGGTCGCCGCGCCCAGCTTCTTCCCAAGGAGAGGAGGCGGGCGTTACGAGAGAGCCTCGGATGGCTCGTCAAGGTCGAGGTCAGACCCGATGGCCGGTGTGCCGCTCGCCCCAGCCGGCGTTGGCTCCAGCGCCGGGGCGCCGGCTGTCTTGCGGGCGATAAGCGGGAAGCTGATGGCATGCCCGGGGCACACGTCGGCGCAGGCGCGGCAGCGGGTGCACTCGTTGAAGGTAGTGCCCAGCTCCGGATGGCGCGGGTTGATGCCCACCTCGCACACCTCGGCGCAACGCCCGCAGGTGGCACCATGGGAAGTCTCCAGGCACTTCGCATCGTCGATGGCCGGCTGGAACGTGCGATTGGCGCGACCGATGAGGCTCATGAACGACGAGATGGGGCACAGATGCGAGCACCATTTGCGGAAGAAGATCACCTCGGCGGCTATCAACACGGGAATGATGAGCACCGACCAGGTGACATCGCCGCCGCCGAACAGCGCGATAAGCAGAAACACCAGGGCGAACGAAAGGCCCACGGGGCACACGAGGCAAAACACCGGAAACCCGAAGATGGCCGCGGAAAGCAGGGTGCCGCCCAGGATGATGTGGCGCGAATCGGCCGGCTTGCGG
>DBFAWQ010000166.1:0-15400 GCA_048242115.1 Eggerthellaceae bacterium | reverse complement strand
CTAAACAATGCGTGCATGTGGGCGGGTGTGGAGCTGCTGGGCATCAGCTATCTGGTTGTCAAAGTTGTTGCGACGGCAGCAGTGTCCGTATGGAACTTCTTCAGCCGCAAGAGGTTTCTTGAAGGGAAAAGCGATGGTTGCGCCCAATAGGGCGGCTGGACCTTTCTCCTGTGATCCAGTGCAATGCCGGGTCGTGTCGCGAGCGGCTGCAAAAGACACCGTTTCGGTTTGCGGGTTTGTCATGGGGTGTCCGCTTGTTTACAATCTTCGTAGCAAGTCGTTGAGCTGGGGTCGGGCTGAATATCGGCCCTTTTCCAAAAAAAAGTGAGGAGCGTTTATGCGCGAAGGTAGTGCACCCAACTTCTGCCCGCCTACGGAGGAGGGCGTGATCGTGTCGCTTCAGGATGAGCGCGGGGAGCGGGTCGACCTGGAGTTTTTAGGGCTCGTGCTGCACGGCGAGCGCCGCTACGGGTTCTTCTTCCCGGTGTCCGAGGATGCGCCGGCCCTGTCCTCGGGCGAGGTGGTGTGCCTGGAGGTGACGGAGCTGGACGAGGACGGCCAGCCCGCGGCCTTCGAGCTCGTCTTTGACGAGGCCATCGCCGAGGAGGCCTACGCCGACTTCCGGCAGGCCGCCCGCGGCCTCTACGACTTCGAGTAGGGGGCTTGCGCGGGCGGCGCCCAAGGGCTACACTGTCCGCCAGATGAATTCTGTTTCAGGGCGAGGTGGAAATCCTCACTGGCGGTAATGCTTCCGCGGTGGCCGGCAAGGCTGCGGCGAAGGCGAGTCCGCGACCCTGGCGCAGCAGGCGGGCGGCAAGACGGCCCGCAGGTAACGCCAGGCTGACTCCGGTGGCATCCCGGGACCAACGGTTACAGTCCGGATGGAAGAAGCAGCGCATCGGTCGCAGCCGGGTTCTCGCCCGGCGCGCGAAACCGAGACGTGTTTCAAGCCTGTATGAAGGAA
The DNA here is from genome assembly GCA_048242115.1 of Eggerthellaceae bacterium. Classification (GTDB taxonomy): domain Bacteria; phylum Actinomycetota; class Coriobacteriia; order Coriobacteriales; family Eggerthellaceae; genus Xiamenia. The sequence goes on along the minus strand of DBFAWQ010000166.1, from coordinate 14,436 downwards.
TTCATGCAGGCTTGTTTTCTTCCTCGGGCCGGGAAACGGAAAAGCCTGCCAACCGATGAGGCCCGAAGGAAAGAGGTGCGATATGGCAGGCTCCATGAAGACCATCGAGGAAGTGGAGGGCCGCGACGCCCAGGGCTCGGCTGCCCGCAAGCCCACGGGCAAGCGCTACGCGAACACGAACGTATGGGGCACGCGGCAGCTGGTGACCATGGCGCTCATGTGCGCCATCGGGGTTGTGCTCTCGTTCATCGAGTTCCCGCTGCTGCCCGGCGTGACCTGGCTGAAGTGCGACGTCTCCTCTATGCCGGCCATGGTGTGCGGCTTCGCGTTCGGCCCCGCCGCGGGCTTCGCGGTGGGTGCGGTGGAGGCCATTCTGCACGGGCTGCTCATGGCCGACTTCTCCGGCGCGGTCATGAACATCATGGTGGTGGCGGGGCTGGTGCTGCCGTCGGCCTTCATCTACAAGCGCATGCACAGCTGGAAGGGCGCCGTGGTCGGCCTTGCGGTGTCCGTTGTGGCCGCCGTGGTCATGGCCATCCTGGGCAACCTGGTCATCACCCCCTTCTACCTGGGAGTCCCCGTGGAGGCCGTGGTGGAGATGATCATCCCCATCCTGGTGCCCTTCAACGTGATCAAGGCCGTCATCAACGCGGTGCTCACCCTGGTCATCTACAAGTCCGTGAGCAATCTCATCACCCCGAAGAAGGACCAGGTGCATGAGCGCTAAGCCTGTGGGAGCCACGGGGTCGGAAGCCGTGCGGACGTCGGCGGCCGCCCAGGCGTCGTCGGCGGTGGCCTTCGAGAAGGTGAGCTTCACCTACGACGGCGAGTCCTTCGTGCTGCGCGATGTGGACCTGGAAATCCCCAAGGGGCAGTTCCTGTGCATCCTGGGGGGCAACGGCTCGGGCAAGTCCACGTTGGCCCGGCACATCGACGCGCTGCTTTTGCCCGACGCGGGGCGGGTGACGGTGCTGGGGTGGGAGACCGACGACCCGCGCTGCACCTTCGACATCCGAAGCCATGCGGGCATGGTGTTCCAGAACCCCGACGACCAGCTGGTAGCAAGCGTGGTGGAGAACGACGTAGCCTTCGGGCCGGAGAACCTGGGGGTGCCCACCGACGAGCTGCAGCAGCGGGTCATCCGGGCGCTCGGGGAGGTGGGGCTGCAGGGCTTCGACGGCCGCGAGACCACGGCGCTCTCCGGCGGTCAGAAGCAGCGGGTGGCCATTGCCGGGGTGCTTGCCATGGACCCCGCGATACTGGTGCTGGACGAGGCCACGGCCATGCTGGACCCCCGCGGCCGCAAGGGTCTCATGCGCCTTGCGCGGCAGCTGAACGACCGGGGGATGACGGTGGTCATGATCACCCACTTTATGGACGAGGCGGCGTTGGCCGACCGCGTGGTGGTGCTGGACGGGGGTCGCGTCGTGGCCGATGGAGCCCCCGAGGAGGTGCTGTCCGACCCCGGCTACCTGGAGTCGCTGAGCCTGGACGTGCCCTTCGCGGCGTCGCTCGGCGCGGCGCTGCGGCGGCGGGGGGTGGAGGTGGCCGTGCAGGTGCGGCCCGAGGACCTGAAGGAGGAGCTATGCGCATTGCGTTTCAGCAGGTGAGCTACTCCTACCAGGGAAAAGCCCAGGAGAAGGCCGCCTCGAAGCGCCGCAGCCGCGGCGGTCGGAAGGCGGCGGCCAGCCCATCGGCTCAGGCGCTGGGGCAGGCGGACTGGGGGGCCGACCCCGACGCCCGCTGGGCGCTGCGCGATGTGACCTTCTCCGTGGAGCCCGGCGAGTTCCTGGGCTTGGCGGGACATACGGGCAGCGGTAAGTCCACCCTGATCCAGCACATGAACGGCCTTCTGCACCCTACGGAAGGGCGCGTGCTCGCAGACGGGCGAGACTTGGCGGACAAGCGGTGGGCCCAGGAGTGCCGCGGCAAGGTGGGGCTGGTGTTCCAGTACCCGGAGAACCAGCTGTTCGCCCCCACGGTATCCCAGGATGTGGCCTTCGGTCCGAAGAACCTGGGGCTTTCGGGCCGCGAGCTGGAGGAGCGGGTGCGCCGGGCCCTGGAACGGGTGCACCTGTCCGTGGACGACATCGGGGGCCGCAGCCCCTTCGAGCTCTCGGGCGGCCAGCAGCGGCGCGTGGCCTTCGCCGGGGTGCTGGCCATGGACCCGCAGGTGCTCGTGCTGGACGAGCCGGTGGCCGGCCTCGACCCTCGGGCGCGGGAGAGCTTCCTCGACCTGATCGCGGAGCTGCACGAAGGGGGCGTGTCGGTGGTCATGGCCTCCCACAACATGGACGACCTGGCGCGCCTGTCCGACCGCATCCTGGTGCTGAACGCCGGCAGCATCTTTTCCCTGGGAACGCCCGAGGAGGTGTTCGCCGACGGCGCCCCTCTGCGGCGCATCGGGCTGGACGTGCCGCCGGCCCAGCGCATGGCCGAGGAGCTCCGCGACGCCGGCTTCCAGCTGCCCAGGCCCCTGTACGACACCGCCTCCCTCGCCGACGACCTGGCGCCCCAGCTGGGAGGGTTCGCCCTTGGGCAGCCCGATGCGGAGGGGCGGGAGCGCGGGGTGCGCGGGTGTGCTCCGGCTGCGGAGGGGAAGGAGGGCCCCCATGCCTGACATCGCCTGCATAGGCCGCTACTGGCCCGGCGACAGTCCCATCCACCGCATGGACGCCCGTGCGAAGCTGCTGCTGTCGCTCGCGGTCATGGCCATCGCCTTCGTCGCCCAGACCTTCGCGGCCCTGGGCGTGGTGGCCCTGTTCACCGTCGCGCTGTTCGCCCTGTCGGGCATCCCGCTTAAAAGCGCGCTGCGCTCCATCGTGCCGCTGCTGTTCATCGTGGTGATCACGGCGCTCTTGAACGTGCTCTTCGTGCATACGGGCGACGTGGTCTTCCAGTGGTGGGTGATCGAGGTGACCACGGGCGGTATCCGCATGGCGGTCTTCATCGCCCTGCGCCTGACCGTGCTGCTGCTGGCCATGAGCCTGCTCACCCTCACTACCCCCACGCTGGACATCACCGACGCCTTCGAGTACCTGCTGGCGCCCTTTCGCCGCTTCGGGCTGCCGGCCCACGAGCTGTCCATGATGATGGGGCTGGCCCTGCGCTTCATGCCCCTGTTCGTGGGGGAGCTCACCACCATCTACCGTGCCCAGGTCAGCCGCGGCGCGGTGCTGTCTAAGTGGCGGGTGAGCACGCTGACCTCTCTCCTGGTGCCGCTGTTCACGAGCGCCTTCCGCCACGCGGAGACGCTGTCGGCGGCCATGGACGCCCGCTGCTACCACGGGGCGGAGGGACGCACGCGGCTGCACCCGCTGCGCTACACGGCCCTGGACCGGAGGGGGGCTTTGGCCGTCGCGGCGCTGCTGGTATGCACCGTGGCCGCCAACTTCCTGCCCATCTAGGAAACGACCATGCATTTCCGCATCGGGGAAAAGGCCCACCTGTCCCTTCACGAAATCCCGACACGGAACTGCATGGTTCGGGGAGCGGCTCGGCCCCAGGCGGGGACGGTCGCAACCGCAAGAGAACCGCAGGGGGCGGAAGGCCCCCGGGGAACACGACCGAAAGGAACCATTATGAGCAATGGAAACGGACTCGACACCATCCTCGCGTACCTGACGAGCGTCCCGGCCTGGTACCTGGCCACCGTGGACGGCGAGGGGCAGCCCCACGTGAGGCCCTTCAGCTTCGCCGAGGTCCAGGACGGGCGGCTGTGGTTCTGCACCTCCACCGAGAAGGACGTATACCGGGAGCTTGAGGCCAACCCGCGCTTCGAGCTGACCGCCTGGAAGCCCGGATGCGGCTGGGTCATCCTGCGGGGCGTCGCCGACCTGGAGGACCGGGCATCGGAGTCCATGAGGCAAAACGGCTTCGACCACATGGTGGCTCTGGGGGAGTCCTGGGATAGCCCCGACGATCCGCGCCTGACCTTCTTCTCGGTTGCCGAGCCTGAGGCGTGGCTCTGCGAGATCGACGGCAGCTGGAACCTCGTGGCGCTGTAGCGGGCGCGCCTTGCCGCGACGTCCCCGGACTTTGCGAGGGCCGTTCGCCCGGAGCCCCCCTCCCGGATTGGGAAGGGGGGCTCCTTTTGCGCCTCCTGCTGCCGTTCGGCGGAAATATCCCCGCGATAAACGTCCCGTGCGGAATTGCTCGGGTATCCTTGACCCTTCACGTGCGGCCGCGCGCCGTGCCCGACCGAGAGGAGCCGCTTTCCCATGGATGCCGTAATCGCCGCGATTGGCTCGATAGACGCCTTCGTCTGGGGGCCGCCCATGATCGTTCTTCTGCTGGGCTCGCACCTGTTTCTGACGTTCCGCACCCGGTTCATCCAGCGCAAGATTCCCACGGCCATCAAGCTCTCGGTGACCAAGGACCCGGACGCCCCCGGCGACATCAGCCAGTTCGGCGCGCTCACCACGGCCCTTTCGGCCACCATCGGCACCGGCAACATCGTGGGCGTGGGCACCGCCATCCTGGCCGGCGGCCCGGGCGCGGTGCTGTGGATGTGGCTCACGGGCGTGTTCGGCATCGCCACCAAGTACTGCGAGACCTACGCCGCGGTGAAGTACCGCGTGGAGGACCACAACGGCAACATGCTCGGCGGCGCCATGTACGCCTGGAAGCGCGCCTTCTCGAAGGATGGCAAGACCCCCTGGTGGGCCATGCTCGGCGCCGGAGCCTTCGCCGTGTTCACGGCCATCGCCTCATTCGGCATCGGCTCGGCGGTGCAGTCCAGCGCCATGACCAGCATCATCGTCTCCAACGCTCCAGGCGTTCCCACCTGGGGCATCGGCCTTGCGGTGGTCATCATGGTGTCGCTCGTCATCTTCGGCGGCATCAAGTCCATCTCGCGGGTGTGCGAGAAGCTGGTGCCTTTCATGGCCATCGCCTACGCCTGGGGCTGCATCGTCATCATCGGGCTGAACTGGCAATACGTTTGGCCGGCCATCTGCCTGATCTGCGAATGCGCCTTCACCCCGAAGGCGGCCTTCGGCGGCGCGGTGGGCAGCGGGCTTATGCGGGCGCTTCAGTTCTGCTGCGCCCGCGGCCTGTTCTCCAACGTGTCCGGCCTGGGCTCGGCCCCCATCGTGGCCTCCGCCGCCGAGACGCGCAACCCGGCCCGCCAGGCGCTCGTGTCCATGACCGGCACCTTCTGGGACACCGTGGTCATCTGCGCCCTCACCGGCATCGTGCTGGTGTCCACGATGCTCGCCAACCCCGGCATCATGGAGCAGGGGCTCATCACCGCCGGCGCCGACCTCACCAGCGCCGCCTTCGCCTCCATCCCCGTCATCGGCACGCCCATCCTGGTCATCGGCATGATCCTGTTCGCCTACAGCACCATCCTGGGGTGGTCCTACTACGGCAACCGCGTGGTAACCTTCCTGTTCGGCAAGAAGGCCATCCGTCCCTACCAGGTGGTCTACGTGGCCGTGGCCTTCCTGGGCGCCATCGGCGTGGGCGATTTGGTGTGGACCATCTCCGACATCGCGAACGCCTTCATGGCCATCCCGAACATCATCGTCGTGCTGCTGTTGTCGGGGCTTATCGCCCGCGAGACCAAGCACTACGTGTGGGACAAGCACCTGGACGAGGTGGATACGACCCCCATCCCGAAGCTGGAATCGAAGTAGGCGCCCTTCGGCTGCGCGGACACGATAGGCGCGCAGCCGGGCTCTGGGCTCTCCGGCCATCTGCTCGTTGCGGCTGTGCGGGCTTTTTCTGTTGTGGGAAACGCGGGGACGGCGCTCCCCGCGTTTCCTTTGCCCGAGGTCGTGGGGTATCATGGGGCCATGGAATCCATCTTGGTCATAGGGGGCGGCGCCGCAGGGCTTGCGGCGGCCGCGGCCGCGGCCCGGGAGCTTCGCGCCCTGGGCCGCGCGGACGTGCGCGTGGTGCTCGCCGAGGCCGACGAGCGCGTGGGGCGCTCCATCCTGGCCACGGGCAACGGGCGGTGCAATTTCTCCAACGCGAACGTGCGCGCCTCGGACTACCGCAACGCGGCCTTCGTCGGAGCGGCTTTCCAGTCGCTGCGGGCCCGGGCGGCGGGGTCGCGGCGGGCCGATGCCGCAAGCGCGCCTTCGGGAGCTGCGGCCGCCTGGTCCGATGTTGCGGCCGATCCCGTGCATTGCTTCTTCGCCCGGGCCGGGCTGCTGTGGCGCGAGGAGTCGGAGGGGAGGCTCTACCCCCAGGCCAACAAGGCCACGAGCGTGCTGGACGTGCTGCGCGGGCAGGCAGCCCGGCTGGGGGTGTGCGAGCAGGCTCGGAAGCGGGTGCGCCGCGTGGAGGCACCGAGGCATCCGGGCGCCCCCTTCGCCGTGTTCTTCGAGGACGGAAACATCGCCCACCCCAGCGCCGTCGTGCTTGCGATGGGCGGCAAGCACCTTCGCAGCGTGGAGCTGCCCGAGCGCCTTGCGGTAGCGCCCATGCACCCGGTGCTGGGACCTTTGCGCTCGGACAGGCGGCTTACGAAGCCCCTGAACAACATCCGCCTGAAATGCACCCTGCGCCTGTACCGGCCCGACGTCGCAGCCGCCCTCAGGGATGTCGCCGCCGATGCGGATCTGCGCCGGTCCGCCCTGGAGGCGGCCTTGGCCTGCGGCGATGGGGCCGTCTCGGGCGCGGGGCGCTTCCTCGAGGACGAAACGGGGGCGCTGCTGGCCTTCCAGCGGGGCGAGCTGCTCTTCCGCGACTACGGCCTGTCCGGCATAGCCGTGTTCAACCTGTCCCGCTACGCCCGTCCGGGCGATACGGTGGTGGTCGATGCGCTGCCGGACGTTTCCGCGGACGATGCGCTGCCTTGGATGGAAGGACGCCTTGCGGCCTTGCGTTCGGATGCGGCCGATTCGCCCGTGACGGGCGCCGACTGGTGTGCGGGCATGGTGCTTTCGCAGGTAGGGGCCCTTATCCTGCGCCAGGCGGGGCTTGCGCAGGACGGCGAGTTCCGTTCCGGCGACATCCCCTCGTTCGCGAAGGCGGCCAAGGGGTTGCGCTTCCCCGTGGAGGGCATCGCCGATGCGTCCCAATGCCAGGTGCAGCGGGGCGGATTCGACGTTTGCGCCTTCGACGGGCGCACTATGGAATCGAAGGCGGTGCGGGGGCTGTTCGCCGCCGGGGAGCTGCTGGACGTGGACGGTCCCTGCGGCGGATACAACCTGCATTGGGCCTGGGCGAGCGGCATGCTGGCCGGTGGCGGCGCGGCCCGGATGCTGGCCGGCGGAAGGGATGCGTGATCCCGTGGGCGCGCAGGACGGAGGGGCGCTGGCGGAAGGCGGCAGGTTCGGGGACGACGCGGTCGCGCTGGAGGTCTCGAACGTGCGGCTGCCCCTGGAGGCAGGGCTGGCCGGCGAGGGGGGCCGGGAGCACCTGCGCCGGGCTGCGGCTGCGGGCCTGGGGGTGCGGCCCGAGTCGGTCGGCGATGTACGGTTGCTTCGGCGCAGCGTGGACGCGCGGAAGAAGGCCGACGTGCACTTCGTGGCGACGCTGGCCGTGGAGCTGGACTCGGCCGCGACGCCCGAGCCCGCGCCCGGCGTGCAGCTGCGGCCCCATGTGGAAAAGCCGCCGCACCTCCCGAAGCCCGTGGACGGCGCGGCCCGGGACCTGCCGCGCCCGGTGGTGGCGGGGTCGGGGCCTGCGGGGCTGCTGTGCGCATGGTACCTGGCGAAGGCCGGCCTGCGACCCCTGCTGGTGGAGCGGGGCCGAAGTGTGGAGGGGCGCATGCGGGCGATGGAGGCCTTCGCGTCGGGCGGCCCCTTGGACGCGCAGTCCAACATCCAGTTCGGAGAGGGCGGCGCCGGCACCTTCTCCGACGGCAAGCTGACCACGGGCATCAAGAGCCCCTACACCGCCGACGTGCTGCGCCTGTTCACGCAGGCCGGGGCGCCCGCCGACATCCTGTGGCAGGCAAAGCCCCACATAGGCACCGACCTTCTGGTGGGCATGGTGCGCAACATCCGCCGGCAGATCCAGGAGGCGGGCGGCGAGGTCCGCTTCCAGACGCAGCTTGCGGGGCTGGCCGCCCAGGGCGGCCGCGTTCGGGGTGCCTACCTGGAGCCCACGGGCGACGGGTCCGATGCCGGGGGCGCGGGGGAGTTCGTGGAGACGGACACGGTGGTGCTCGCCTGCGGGCACTCGGCCCGGGACACGTTCCAAATGCTCTACGATGCGGGCGCGGCCATGGAGCAGAAGCCGTTCTCCGTCGGCGTGCGCATCGAGCATCCCCAGGCCATGGTGGACCGAGCCCAGTACGGCGCCTTCGCGGGGAACCCGGCCCTGGGGGCGGCCGACTACAAGCTGTCGGTGCAGCTCCCGGCGGCGGGGTCGGACGGCCCGCGGGGCGTGTACACCTTCTGCATGTGCCCGGGCGGCGAGGTGGTCTGCGCGGCGAGCGAGCCCGGCTCGGTGGTGGTGAACGGCATGAGCCGGCGCGCCCGGGACGGCTGCAACGCCAACAGCGCGCTTCTGGTGGGGGTGGGGCCGCAGGACTTCGGCAGCGACCATCCCCTGGCCGGCGTCGATTTCCAGCGGCGCATGGAGCAGGCGGCCTTCCGGTGCGCCGTGGAGGCCGGAGGCGCCCCCTACAGCGCGCCGGCCCAGACCGTGGGCTCGTTCCTGGGACTCGGCGAGGGCGGCCCGACCGGTTCCTCCGTCGCGCCAACCTATCCCCGGGGCGTGGCCTGGTGCGATCTGCGCGGCTGCCTGCCTACCTTCGTCGCCGACGCGCTGGTTGCGGCGCTGCCCCTTTTGGACCGGAAGCTCCACGGCTTCGCCGACGCGGGGGCGGTCATGACCGGCGTGGAGACCCGCAGCTCGAGCCCCGTGCGCATCCTGCGGGGCGCCGATCTGCAGGCGTTTTTCGGCCCGGCGCCCGCGGACCGCGACGCGCCCGGGGCAAGCGGCCTGTACCCCTGCGGCGAGGGGGCGGGCTACGCGGGCGGCATCATGAGCGCCGCCTGCGATGGTTTGCGGGTGGCCGAGGCCATCGTGGCCGATGCCGTCGCGCGCCATGGGCTATACTAGGGCCCATGGAAAGACTCATCACCAAAGAGGCCGTGGCGCAGGCGGTCTACGAAGCCATCCCCACCCTGGCGTGCGACCTTCCGCACGACGTGGCGGCGGGGATCCAAGCTGCGCGCGAGATTGAAACGCACCCGCTCGGCCGGGCCGTGCTCGACCAGCTGTGCGAGAACATGGCCGTGGCGGCAGCCGACCGGGTGCCGCTGTGCCAGGACACTGGCACCGTGTGGGCGAGCCTGGAGGCGGGTCCCGGCGTGCTCGTGCCGGCCGACGTGTTCTCGCTGGTGGACGATGCCGTCGCCCGGGCCTACGGGGAGTGCGCCCTGCGCAAGTCGGTGGTGCGCGACGCGCTTTCGGACCGCACCAACACCGGCGACAACACGCCGGCCTTCTGCGACATCCACCCGGTGGACGAGCCCGGGGCGGCGCGGCTGTCGGTCATGCTCAAGGGGGGCGGCTCGGACAACGCCAGCCGCGTGGTCATGCTGGTGCCCGGCGCCGGGCGCGAGGCCATCGTGGAGGAGGTGGTGCGCTGCGTGCGCGAGAAGGGCGCCAACGCCTGTCCGCCGCTGGTGGTGGGCGTAGGGGTGGGTGGCACCTTCGACAAGGTGGCGGGGCTTGCGAAGCGCGCCCTGCTGCGGCCGGTGGGCGAGCCGTCGCCGAACCCGGAGGTGGCCGCCTTCGAGCGCGAGCTTCTGGAGGCGGTGAACGCCACGGGCGTGGGGCCGGGCGGCCTCGGCGGCGCCTGCGCGGCGCTCTCCGTGGCGGTAATCACCGCGCCCTGCCATATCGCCGCGCTTCCGCTGGCCGTCAACAAGGGCTGCTCGGCCATGCGCAGGCTCACGGTGGACCTCCCCACGGTGCCCGTGACCGTGGTTGCCGCCGAAGGCGCCGAAGAGGGAGGGGAGTAGCCGTGGACGCACCCATCGCCCTTTCGCTGCCCTTCGACCGCGACGTCCTGCGCACCCTGCGGGCCGGGGACCGCTGCCTGCTCTCGGGGCCGATGTACACCCTGCGGGACGCGGGGCATGTGCGCCTGCTCCGGGAGATGGAGCGCCTGGGGGGCGAGCTTCCCTACGGTCTCTCGGGCCAGGTTATCTTCTACGCCGGTCCCACGCCCCCTGCGGCGGGGCGCCCCTTCGGGGCCGTGGGACCCACCACCGCAAGCCGCATGGACTTCGCCGCGCCGGCGCTGCACCGTGCGGGCGTGGCGGCCACCGTGGGCAAGGGCAAGCGCTCCGAGGAGGTGCGCCGCGCCTGCGTGGAAACGGGGTCGGTGTACTTCACCGCCGTGGGGGGTGCTGCCGCCTACCTGGCGAAATGCGTGACCGACGAGCGCGTGGTGGCCTATCCCGACCTGGGCACCGAGGCTCTGCGGCGCATCACCGTGGCGGACTTCCCGGTGTTCGTGGGCATCGATACCGCTGGCAACGCGATATTTACGGCATGAGAGAGGAAGCTGACGTCATGGGCCTTCCGGAAGATCCGGCGCATCCCGCCGGCGTGTTCATAACCTTCGAGGGCGGCGAGGGCGCCGGCAAGACCACCCACATCCGCTTTCTGGCCGATGCGCTGCGGGGCCATGGGCGCGAGGTGCTCTGCCTGCGCGAGCCGGGGGGCACGAGCATAGGCGAGCAGGTGCGCGAGGTGCTGCTGAGCACCGACAACGACGAGATGGCGCCGGAAGCGGAGCTTTTGCTGTACGAGGCGGCCCGCGCCCAGCTGGTGAAGCAGGTGGTACAGCCCGCCCTTGCGCGCGGCTGCGTGGTGCTGTGCGACCGCTTCACCGATTCCACCCGGGCCTATCAGGGTGCCGGCCGCGGCCTCGACGAGTCGTTCATCGAGCGGGCGAGCGCCTTCGCCTGCCAGGGGGTCGCGCCCGACCGCACCATCCTGCTGTCCACCGGCGGCACCGCCACCGACGGGCTTCTGCGGGCGACCCATCGGGGGGCCACCGACAGGCTCGAGGGCGCGGGGTTGGAATTCCACATGCGGGTGAACGATGCTTTCCAGCGCATCGCCGACGCGCATCCCGAGCGCATCCGCCGGGTGGTGTCGGACAAGCGCAAGTCGGTGACGGCCAGGGCCGTGTTCCAGGCGGTGTCAGACCTCTTCCCGTGGATGAGCGAGCCATCGTCCTTCCCCGTGGGCTTCTTCGAGCAGCTGGACGTGTCGCGCGGCGCCTCCTCGCCCAAGCTGGGCGCCGACGCTTCCGACTTCGACCAGGCGGGCGCCTGATGGCCGACGCGTTCGACGGTATCGTGGGGCAGCCCAAGGTCCGCGACTTTTTGCGGGCCACGGTTGCTTCCGACCGCATCATCCACGCCTATCTGTTCACCGGGCCTGCGGGTTCGAACAAGACCCAGGCCGCCTTCGCCTTCGCCCAGGCCATCCTGTGCCCGAAGGGGCCCAGCGGTCCCCGCGGCGGCCAGTGCGGCTCCTGCGACATCTGCCGCAAGGTGGCCAGGCGCACGCACCCCGACGTGGTCTACGTCGCCCCCGAGGGGGCCGGCGGCTATCTGGTGGGGCAGGTGCGCGACCTCATCGCGTCGGTTGCCATGGCGCCCATCCAGGCCAAGCGCAAGGTCTACATCGTCGACCGCGCCGACCTGCTGAGCGTGCAGGCGGCCAACGCGTTTCTGAAGACGCTGGAGGAACCCCCGGAGGACGTGGTCATCGTGCTTCTGGCCCGCACGGCCGAAAGCGTGCTTCCCACGATCGCCTCGCGCTGCCAGACGGTGCCCTTCCGCACCATTCCCCAAAGCGAGGCCTGCGCGCTCGTGGTGCAGAACTCGGGGGCCTCTGCGTCCGAGGCGCGCCGGGCTCTGGCGGCCTGCGACGGGTCCATCGAGCGGGCGGTGGGGCTGCTCGGCTCCACCGAGCAGCGGTCGTTCCGAAGGCGGGTGCTTGCGGTGCTGGGATGCCTGGAGCGCTCCGACGACTGGGACGTGGTGGGCTACGGCCGCGAGCTGCTGGGGCTGGTGAAGCTGCCCGACGACACGCTGCAGGCGAAGCTGCAGGAGCAGCTGGACGAGAACCGCGACTTCCTCTCGAAGTCGGCCATCCGCCAGCTGGAGGAGCGCAACAAGCGCCAGATAACCGCCAAGACCACCGCACAGATGCGCATGCTGGGCTCCGTTGCCCGCTCTTGGCTGCGCGACGTCATGGTGTGCAGCGCCGGGCAGGAGGATCTGGTGGTCAACGACGACGTTGCGGCGCAGATCCGCTCCGTCGCGGTCCATGGAGATACGGCGCGGGCGGCCGCCGCTTTGGCCGCTGTGGACCGCTTTCTGCAGGCAATCCCCTATAATGTCTCCCCTGAGACGAACATCGACTCCCTCCTGTTCGAGATCAGGCGGTGCCTTTTCGCCCGCTAGGCGCAGCGCCTTGCGGTTTGCGAGCTCGCCCGCTCGACGGCAGGGCGAGCATAGGACGGTAGGTACCCTTATGGTGCGCATTGCGCCTGTCAATCTTGCATACAACCCTAAAACGCTGTGGTTCGACGCACAGGACCTGGAGCTCGCGCCAGGCCAGCCGGTGGTGGTCTCCACCGCGCGGGGCACGGAGTTCGGCCGTTTGGACGCCGAGGTGTTCGAGGCGACTTCCGATCAGGTCAAATCGCTGAAGAGCCCGCTCAAGCCGGTTCTGCGGCCCGCTTCCGAGGAAGACGAGGCCCAGGCGGCGCGCATGATGGAGCTCTCGCAGGAGGCGATGCCCATATTCCGCGAGATGGCCGCCGAGCTCGCCTCGGACATGCGTCCCGTGTCGGTGGAGTACCTCCTGGACGGCGACAAGGCCGTCTTCTACTTCGAGTCCGAGGACCGGGTGGATTTCCGCGATTTGGTGCGCAAGCTGGCCGGCCGCTTCCACGTGCGCGTGGACATGCGTCAGATCGGCGTGCGCGACGAGGCCCGGCTGGTGGGCGGTCTGGGCCACTGCGGCCAGGAGCTGTGCTGCAAGCGTTTGGGCGGCGAGTTCTGCCCCGTGTCCATACGCATGGCCAAGGAGCAGGACCTCTCGCTGAACCCGCAGAAGATATCCGGGCTGTGCGGGCGGCTCATGTGCTGCCTGCGCTACGAGTTCGAGGCCTACAAGGACTTCAAGGGGCGCTGCCCGAAGGCCGGATCCACCGTCCAGACCCCCGACGGTCCCGCCAAGGTGGTCGATTTGGACGTTCCGCGCGAGATCGTGTCCGTGAAGGTCGAGGGCGAGAAGCCGGTGAAGGTGCCGCTTTCCGAATTCGACCCTCCCGAGGAGGGCAATCGCCCCAAGGTGGTCGGGCAGCAGGCATGGGACAAGGCGCAGAACCAGAGCCTCTACGGCGAGGACGTTTCCCTTGCTGCCTTCGCCACGGTCAACCTGAACGGCTCGGACAAGCTTGCCGAACGCGGGTCGCTGCGTCGCGTGGAGCGGACGCGGCGCAGCGATGCGGGCCGCAGCGAGGGGGCCTCCCAGAGCGCGTCGCCCGCGTCGCGCGGGAAAGGGCAGCCTCGCAAGGGGCAGAAGCGTGCCGACGGCGCCCGCGATGAAGGGAAGCAGCCCCGGGACGGCGAGAAGCGCGCCGGGTCGCGCCGTCGCCAGCGCGGTGCGTCGCCGGCTGCTGCCGAGCAGGCGCAGGCCAAGGCCCGCAAACAGGCCAAAGGTCAGGGCCAGGCCGGTCGTCCCGGCGCGCGCGGTTCCGAGGCGCCGCGCAAGGGGCAGGGCCCCCGCCCGGGCCAGAAATCCTCCGGCATACGCGCCGGACGCGCCCAGGCATCGACCGCCGCGGAACCGTCCGCGGCGAAGGCGGCCGCTCCCGACCAGCACCGCCGCGCCCGCCGGCGCACCCATAAGGCCAATTCCGATTCCACCCCCCAGGAGTAGATGCGCCCATGGACCTCGATTACCCGTTGCTCACCGACCTTTACCAGCTCACCATGGCCCAGGGCTACTGGGAGTCCGGCAAGACCGAGGAGGAGGCGTGCTTCCACGCCTACTTCAGGGACTACCCCTTCAAAGGCGGCTACGCCATCGCCTGCGGCATGGCCCAGATCGCCGACATGGTGGACGGCTACCGGTTCTCCGAGGACGACCTCGCCTATCTGGCCACCCTTGACGCTCCCGGCGGCGGGAAGCTCTTCAAGGCCGGGTTCATCGACTACCTGCGCGATTTCTCGCTGAAGGTGGACATCGACGCGGTGCCGGAGGGCACCGTCGTGTTCCCCCACGAGCCGCTGGTGCGGGTATGCGGCCCCATCATGGACTGCCAGCTGCTGGAGACCGCGCTTCTGAACTGCGTGAACTTCCAGACGCTCGTGGCTACCAAGGCCGCCCGGGTGTGCTTGGCCGCCCAGTCTCCGGTGGCGGAGTTCGGCCTGCGCCGCGCCCAGGGGGCCGGAGGGGGTCTGTGGGCCAGCCGGGCCGCGGTGGTGGGCG
>DBFAWQ010000165.1:0-5145 GCA_048242115.1 Eggerthellaceae bacterium | reverse complement strand
TTGAAAGGGCCGCGTCCTGACCTCTAGACTATGGGGACTGATGACCGATGGGACGAATCCGCCGCATCAGTCGTATTAGTATTGCAGAAGACATTCTCCGATGCAAGGGTATAATTCGAGAACTACCGAAAACGAGGAGTGGGAAGTCTATGGAATACCCCATGCTGAAGTTCGACGACCACGGGCTGATTCCCTGCATAGTCCAGCAGGCTGGAACGGGGGAGGTCCTCATGATGGCTTGGATGAACCGCGAGTCGCTCGCCATGACGCAGCGCACCGGGGAGACGGTGTTTTGGTCCCGCAGCCGCCAGGAGCTGTGGCACAAGGGTGCCACCAGCGGAAACGTCCAGCGGGTTCTGGCGATGCGCTACGATTGCGACGGCGATGCGCTGCTGGCCGTCGTGGAGGCGGCCGGCCCCGCGTGCCATACGGGCGCCCGCTCGTGCTTCTACCGAGAGCTGGGGGAAGGGACGGAGGCGCCTTGTGGCCGGTGACGGTTCGGCTTGCTTCACCGAGGCGGTCGTCCGGGGATGTCGCTGGCTGAGGCAGGGGGCGAAGGGCCAGCCGACGATGCTGCTCGACAGCCGCGCCGACGTCGAGCTGGCGCGGCGCGTAGCTGCCGATGCGGGGCTGTCTTTCGGCATACGCTTCGAGACGCTCGACTCCTTGGCGGCCTCGTGCTGGGATCTTTTGGGCGATGGCAGGCGCATCGTGGACGATTTCGAGCGCCAGCTTCTGGTGCGCCGTTGTCTTTCCCGGCAAGATGGGGGTCTGCGGTCCTCGGCGGGGCTTTGCGCGCTCGTAGCGTCCATCGCCGCCGAAGGGCTCCTTCCGCCTCTGGCCGCACAAGCGCCGATGGCAGCGGGCGACCGCCTTTCGCCCAACGAGCTTATGGCCTTGCGTGCGGCAAGTGACTACCGGGATGAGCTGGCCGAACGGAGTCTAGTCGACATGTCTGAGGTGCTGGCTGCCGTGGCCGCGGACGAGCGGTGCTCCTTGCGTGTGGCCGTCGTCGGCGCCTTCCGGACGACGGCAGCGCGGCAGGCGGCCCTCGATGCGCTGCAGCTCCGATGCGCTTTCGAAACCTTTCCCTACGGTTTCGCGGAGCCCTCGCCCTCCCCGCAGCGTGCGCGCGAGCTGCAGCTGGTGCTCCGGCGCATCTACGGCACCGCGGGCATCCCCCCCGTCGAGCCGGCGGGAGCTGTGCGTTTCCTCCTTCCTGCCGGCGCCTACGCGACGAGCCGGCTCGTCTCCGAGCAGATAGCCGATTACCTTAGGGGGTTGGAGACGGTCGCCGACGACCGGCCTCTCGTCGTCGTCGCCGCGAAGGACCCCGGTGCCGCCTTCGACGACCTTGCGCCCTGGCTGCAGACCTCGGGGCTTGCCTTGCGCTGCGTCCTGGAGGAGACCAGGGCGTTGGAGGACACCTCGGCAGGGCGGGCGCTGCTCGCCCTGCTCGCTATCGCCGGCGAATGCAGCATTCCCGCGTGCGCGTCGGATTTCGCGCTGTCGCCCCTGTCGGGGATCGGCGCCCGCGAAGCGGCGCGGTTGGATGCCCGCTGGAGGCGCGACCGGCTCGTGGACCGGGAGAGGGTCGTCGGCGACATGGTCGCTGCCAACCCGGCGCTCGAAGGTTTGTTCGAACGTCTGCTCGAATCCGACTTCCAGGGAGCGCTGGACGCGCTGCGCACGGCCGGATGCCTCGGCGCTCCGGACGGGTCTGCCGAGGACCGCGGCGTCAAGGCGGCTCTGGAGCACGCCGCGACGTTCTTCTCGAAATGCGCACTTTTCGGCGTCGACCCGCTTTGCTGCCTCGACGTGCTCGGCGCTGTCGCCGTGCCCTGCTCCGGCGTTTTCGACACGGTGCCCGAGGACGGGCGGGAATGCGCGACGGTGCTGGTGACGTCGCTTCCCCGGGCTGCCTCGCGACCGCCTTGCAGCTGCGGCATGCTGGTGCTGCTCGACATGAGCGCCGCCGCATACCCCGTGAAAGCCCCCGAAGATCCGGTAGGGCTGCTCTGCGACAAGATGCAGCGGCCCTACCGGCGCCCCGACGCCCTCGGCGAGCATAGGCGCATCGTCTTTCGGGCTCTGGAGAGTGCGGCCGACCGCGTGGTGCTCGCTCGACCAAGGTTCGACGAGGGTGCCTTCGAGTCGTATCCGAGCATCTCCTGGGAGGATCTGGCCGATACCTACCGCGCCTGCGGCTATCCGCTGGAAGGAGAGTGCCTGTCGGCTGCGGAGGACGGGGACCTGGGAATACCTCGGGGGCTTTCCCCCTACGCCGCCACTGCGGGCGAGCGGGCGATCAACGCGGGCGCCTACGGATTGCCCGACGACAGCCGTCTCGGCAACCTCGAGGTGCCGCAGCGGACCCCTTTCGAACTTCGGGACCGCGAAGCCTGCGCCGCATGCCCCGCAGGTGCCCGCGGGGGAGTTCCCGTGCTGTCGCCATCGGCCATCGAGGCCTATCTTGAGTGTCCGGCGAAGTGGTTCGCCCAGCGCCGTCTGCGACTCGACGACCTGGACGGGCGTCTGGGCCCGCAGGAGGAGGGCACCTTCGCCCACAGCGTGCTGCGGGAAACCTTCGAGCGGCTTGCGCGGTCGGGTATCGCCAAGCCCGACGCCCGAACGCTCGGCGAAGCCAAGGCCGTGCTTGGCCGCGTTTTCGACGAGCAGCTGAAAGCCCAGCGGACCATGGACGCGAAGCTGCGCCCCCTGATCGCGCTGGATGCCCTGGAAGCGGAAGAGGTGCAGGCGCTGCGGCGCAGGCTGCTGGCCTATCTCGAGCGTGACTCCGAGCTTCTCCGCGGCTTCGCGCCGCAGCGCCTCGAGCTCTCCTTCGGCACCGACGAGCCGTTCGCTTACGGAGGTTGGGCGATCCGCGGCAGCGTCGATCGTGTGGACGTGAACGGGCGCGGCCAGGCGGTGGTGATCGACTACAAGGGGTCGGCCGGCCCCGTCTACGAGCTCGCGAGCGCATCGTCCGTCCTGTCCGCCGCCGAGGCTACGGGCGCCTCCGCCGATCCCGAGCGGTCGCTCTACCTGCCTCATCGGGTGCAGGCGCTCATCTACGCCCAAGCGGTGCGCCGGCTGCTCGGCGTGGAGGTGGTGGGGGCGCTCTACGTTCCCTACAACCGGGCCGCCGGGCGCGCCTTCGGAATCGGCGCCTACGACCCATGCGTTCTGGGGCCGACCGACATCCCCGGGGTCGACGTCGATCGCAATGCCGTCGCGGGGGATCTGGCTCGGGACTTCGGCGTCGGCAGCTTCGGCGAGCTCCTCGATGCGGTGGAGCGCAGGGTGGGCCAGGCGCTCGGGCGCCTGACGGCAGGAGACGTGGCGCCTGCTCCGCGCGGGGCCGACCCTTGCGCATGGTGCTCCTTCGGCCCCTGCCCGGAAAGGCGGTGACCCATGAACCTTGCGACCTTCACCGACGGTCAGCGCAAAAGCGTCGAGCATCTCGACGGGCCGCTGCTCGTGTCCGCCGGCGCGGGCTCGGGGAAGACCTTCACCCTCACCCAGCGAATCGCCTACGCGCTCCTTCCGGAGAGCGGTCCCTTCGTCGAGGACATCGATCAGGTGATGGCCATAACCTTCACCGAGAAGGCGGCCGGGGAGATCAAGGCCCGGGTCAAGCGGACGCTTGCATCCGAGGGCCTGCACGAGCAGGCGCTGCGCGTGGACGGGGCCTGGATATCCACCATTCACGGGGCATGCGCCCGCATCCTGCGCGCCCATGCCCTCGAATTGGGCATAGACCCGGGCTTCGCCATCCTGAGCGAGGCGCAGCGCGGTGCCCTCGTAGAGGAAGCGGTGTCCGAGGCCATCGACGAGGCCGGGGGCGATCCTGCGCTGCTCGGGTACGGACGTCTGTTCGCCGAATACGATGCCAGGTCGAAAGGCGCGTCGTCCTCAAGCGTGCGCTCCATGCTCGAAGAGATGCTGGGGAAGGCCTCCGGCATGCCGGACGGCTTCGGCAGCTTCGAGTTCGGCCCGGCGCCCGCTGCTTGCGGCGCCATCGCACGGCGTCTCTTGGAGGCGTACCGGTCGCTCGGCGATGCCCTGGTCGGGGTAAAGCCCTCGCCGGCCTCGGAGAAGGCCTCCCTGGGAATCGCCGAGTCGTCGGAAGCGATCGAGGCGTTTCTGGAATCGAACCCCGGGGCGGACGACTACGGGTCCCTCGCCGGCGTTCTAGACGGGTGCTGCGATGTGCCGCGGACGTTCGGAACGAAGGACTTCAGGCTGCTGGTGGCCGATTTCCAGACCGTCCTCTACGGGGCCTGCGCCCAAACCTGCCTGGGGCTTGCCCGCCCGTGCGCCGAGCTGCTTTTGCGCCTTGCGCGCCGGGTCCGATGCGGCTACGAGCGTCGAAAGCTTGAGGAGGGCGCCCTCGACAACGATGACCTGCTGGTAAAGACGCTGGCTGCATTCTCTGAGTTTCCCCAGATAGCCGATCTCTACCGCAGCAAGTTCAAACTCGTCATGGTGGACGAGTTTCAGGACACCAGCCAACTGCAGGTGGACCTGGTCGCGTTTTTGGCGGGCGAGAACCTGGAACGCCTGTGCACCGTGGGGGATGCCCAGCAGTCCATCTACCGGTTCCGCGGCGCGGATGTGAACGTCTACGAATCCCATAAGCGGTCGATGGCTCGGATGGGGGAGAGGTCGCTGTACGTGGAGCTCTCCCGCAATTTCCGCTCCCACCGCGACATCCTCAGCTTCGTGGACCGCATTTTCGAACAGGACCGCTCCTTCGGGAAGGGGTTCATGTCCCTCACGCCCAACCCCGGGCGCCCGAGCAAGCTTCCAGAGGGCGCGCCCCGCATCCAGATGGACCTGTGCACCTACGGTTCCGGGAGAAGCGACGGGCTCGGCTCTTCGGATGCCGCGAGGGCCTCCGCGAAGCTGCTGGCCCAAAGGTTCGCCGCTTTCCGCGATGCGGGCTGCAGTCCCTCGTCGATGGTGGTGCTCCTCGGCCGCATGTCAAACGCCGGCGTCTACGCCTCGGCGCTGCGGGATGCCGGTTTCGAATGCGTTATCGCTGGAGGCTCTTCGTTCGGAAGCTCCCAAGAGGCTGCGGCAATCGCCCAGCTGCTGCGGGTGCTTGCCAACCCGCTGGACACCCAGGCCCTCTTCCAGGTG
>DBFAWQ010000164.1:0-11140 GCA_048242115.1 Eggerthellaceae bacterium | reverse complement strand
ATGGAGGGCAAGTCCGGCGAGGAGTTCGAGGCGGCGGCCATCGACCACATCAAGCATGTTCTGAAGGACCATCAGCGCATCATCTTCAACGGCGACGGCTATTCCGACGAGTGGGAGCTGGAGGCCTCCCGCCGCGGGCTTGCCAACCACCGCACCACGGCCGACGCGCTGCCGTGCTTCGTGGCGCCCAAGTCCCTCGAGCTGTTCGAGCGCTTCGGCGTGCTCTCCGAGACCGAGGTGCGCAGCCGCTACGAGGTGAAGCTGGAGAAGTACGCGAAGCTGCTGAACATCGAGGTGCGCACGATGAAGCGCATGGTGCGCCGCCAGTACCTGCCGGCCATCAACGCCTACGCCGCCAAGATCGCCGCCGACATCAACATCATCAAGACGGCCGATGCCGCCGCCAACGTGGAGCCGCAGCAGGCGCTTCTGCACAAGCTGCTGGACGGCGCGGTGGAGATCAACCGCCAGCTGGAGGCGCTCGACACGGCCCACCAGGTGGCCAAGGCCCTGGACGACGCCCAGGCGAAGGCCGACTACTACGCCCATGAGATCGTGCCCATCATGGACGCCCTGCGCGCGGCCGTGGACGCCATCGAAGTGGTGGTGGACGATGGCAGCTGGCCGGTGCCCAGCTACAACGAGATCCTCTTCTACGGATAGGAACAGCCACCCAACGTAGGCAGGCGAGCGATTGGGGCCCTGGCGAGAGTCGGGGCCCTTTTTTGCGTGCTTCCTCTTCGTGGGTTTGCGATCAGCGCAAGTAGTCCTCTTGGCAGGAGACCTCGTCGGCGAAGGGCTCGGCCTGGGCGAGCAGCTGCCGTACGCGCTCGGCGGGGCTGACGTCGCGCTTTCCGCGCTGACGCTGGATGCGGGCGGCGAGGGCGCCGGCCAGGGCGCCCAGGACGGCGAAGGGAAGCCATGCGAAGCCGACGCCGTAGAGGGGCAGCGCGCCGACGGCGGGAAGCGCGCCGGTGAGGTTCTCGGCCACGATGAGGGCGCTTGCGAGGGCGGCTCCGGCGGCGGCGCCCCGGTACACCCATACGGAGCGGATGCGATTCACGAACAGGATGAGCACCACGGTAGCCATGAAGGGCGGAATAACCAGGTCGAGTAGCGGCTGGGCCAGCTCGATGATGGCGGAGAGCCCCAGGTTGCACAGAAGTGCGCACACGACGACGATGGCTACGAGTGCCTGGTGGTAGCCGACCCGGCCGCCGCTTACGCGTTCGAAGTAGGACGCCGCCGCGCCCACCAGGCCTATGGCGGTGGTAAGGCAGGCGAAGCCGACGATGACGCCCAGAATGGCCACGCCGGCGGGCCTCATGAGCTGGTAGGATACGGAGACGAGCAGCTCGGCTTGGCTGACGGAGGGGTCGAACTGGGACGATACCGTGGCCCCCAGGTACGTGAGCCCCCCGTAGATGGCCGTGAGCAGCACGGCGGCCACCACGCACGAGAGGGCCGTGACCTTGAGGGCGGTGCCGCCGGTTCCGTATCCGTACTCGCACACGGTGTTCTGCATCACGATGGCGAAGCCCACGATGCAGAGGATGTCCATGGCCTGGTAGCCTGCGGAAATCCCGTCGCCCAAGGGGGAGGGGCTCGTGGGCGCACCCGGTGCGCCTAAAGGCTGCGTCACCCCGACCGCGATGAGCACCACGATGCAGACGACCAGCACCGGGGTGAGGAACTTCCCCACGATGTCCACCAGCCGGGACTGGCGGTAGGTGAGCGCCAGCACCAACGCGAAGAAGGCGATGGAGACCGGCAGAAGCCCGATATCGGCGCCGAAGAAGGGCTGGACGGACATCTCGTAAGTGGTGGCCGCGGTGCGCGGGGCGGCTATGAGCACGCCGGTGCACAGGATGGCCAGGGTGTTCAGGGTAAGTGCGGGCCCTTTGCCCAGCACCGCGTCCAGGGCCACGGAGCTTCCGCCCGCATGGTTCAAGGCCCACAGCCCGAAGCTCGTGACCACCACGTCGATGAGGACGAACCCGGCGCAGGCGAGCGGCCAGAGGCTCCCTCCTTCGGCGCCCAGGTACGGCGGGAAGATGAGGTTTCCGGCCCCGAAGAACAACGCGAAGAAGGCCAGCCCGATGACTACGACGTCTTTCGCCTTGATACGCACTTCCGCTGCTCCTTTCGCCTGTGAAAAGTGTAGCGGAAGGAGCGCTTCCCCGGGGGCCGGGCACGCAACGGTAAGC
Organism: Eggerthellaceae bacterium; assembly: GCA_048242115.1. Taxonomy (GTDB): domain Bacteria; phylum Actinomycetota; class Coriobacteriia; order Coriobacteriales; family Eggerthellaceae; genus Xiamenia. The sequence continues at coordinate 8,933 of DBFAWQ010000164.1, read as the reverse complement.
CCTCCGTTGCTGGGATGTGGGCTTAGCGGGCGGCTTGGTCAAGGGGCAGCCTCACGGTGAAGGTGGTCCCTTCTGCCTGCGAGCTTTCGACGGTGATGGCGCCTCCGTGCTCCTCTGCGATGGCCCGGGCGATGGAAAGCCCCAGCCCATGTCCGCCCGTACCGCCTGTGCGCGCTTTATCGGCCCGGTAGAAGCGGTCGAAGAGGTGCGGCAGGTCCTCCTGCGAGACGAAGGAGCCGTCGTTGTGGACGGAGAGCTGGGCGAGACGACCCATGGACGCAAGGCCCACCGTCACTTTCGAGGAGGGTTCGGCGTACTTGCAAGCGTTGTCGGCCAGGGTGGCTACCAGGCGCGCGAGCTGGGGTTTCGACCCCTTTACGAAAACGTCGGGCTCGATCGAGTCTTCCAGGAGGACGTTTCGGTCGAAGGCCATGGACTCCAGCTGCAAAAGCTCGCCTTCCACCAACGTTGACAGGTCGACGGTTTCGAAGGGGGCGGTTTGGAGGGGGCGTCCGGAGGCGGAGCTCTCGTCCATCTTGGCGAGCAGCAGCAAATCTTCCACCAGGTGCTGCATCTGCAGGGCCTCGTGCTGGGTGCTGTCGATCCACTGGCGTTGGCTTCCCACGGTATCGGACGGGTGCTCTAGCAGGATGGCGTTGTTCGCCAGGATGACGGTGAGCGGCGTGCGCAGGTCGTGGGAGGCGTCGGAGATGAAGCGCTGCTGGCGACGCCACGCCTCCTGCACGGGGCGCAGGGCCCAGCGGCTGAACAGGATGCTGACGACGAGCACGGCCGCAAGCATCAAAAGGGCCGCACCCGCAAGCATCAGGGCCAGGGGGCGCCAGCCCTCCGCAGCCGACCCGTCGGCGAAGGCCACCAGCTCCACGGTGCCGGCGGCTCGCTTCTCGAAGTACAGGCCCAGCGATGCCAGGTGCCCGAAGCCCTCCGGCTGCTGGGAGACCTGCTGCAGGGCTTCGGCCAGCACCTCCTCGGAAAGCGACGCCGTCATGCGGGTGGGGATGGCCTGGGCGCTTCCGTCGGGCAGCATGGCGTAGACGGCCACGGGGATGATGGGGCCCTTGTCGTGGCGGCCGCCGATCTCGGGTGGCATCGGGCGCGGCTCTGCGCTCTCGAAGCCGTAATGCTCGCGGGCCGAGCCGTCCGCATGGGCGAGCGATTCCTGCAACGCGCTCTCCACGTCGGCGATGTCCTGCCGGTAGTCCAGCAGGCAGATGGCGCTGAACACAACGGCCAGGATGAGGGCTACCACCCCCATGACCAGCGCCACCAGCTTGATGCGCAGCCTCTTAAGCACGGGCGCGGCCTTCCTCGTCCGGGGCGCACGGCATGCCCGCGGCGCCCTGCTTCACCCAGCTCTCGCCGGCGCCCTCGCCCTTGCCGTCGTCGGTTCGCCCCGGATCGGCGGCCACCAGCCGGTACCCGGCGCCCCGAACGGTCTGGATGGACGATTCGGAGCCTAGGAAGCGCAGCTTCTTGCGCAGGAAGGAGACGTAGGCCTCCACGTTGTTGTCCTCCACGGACGCATCGACGCCCCAGACCTTGTCCAGAAGCATCCCCTTCGACACGATGGCCCCAGCGTTTCCCATGAGTACCTGGGCCAGTCGGAACTCCTTCTGGCTTAAGTGGATGGACTTGCCGTTGCAGGACAGCTCGTAGGTTGACAGGCTCAGGACGAGGTCGCCCGCGCGCAGCTCCTCGAAGATTACCTCGCCCTGGCGGCGGGTGAGGGCGCGCAGATGGGCCATGAGCTCGGCCGGCGCGAAGGGCTTGGTCATGTAATCGTCGGCGCCGGAGTCGAAGCCCGTTATTTTGTCCGGCACGCTGTCCCGGGCGGTGAGCATGAGCACGGGGGTGTCGATGCCGGCCCGCCGCAGCTGCGACACCACGGAAAAGCCGTCCATGCCCGGCAGCATGACGTCCAGGATGATCACGTCGTAGATGCCGCTCTCGGCCCAGCTGAGCCCGTCGCGTCCCGTGCGCGCCTCGTCCACGTCGTAGCCGGCTTCGCGCAGGATGTGGGCAAGGGCGAGCGAGAGACGCTCATCGTCTTCGACTACGAGGATGCGCACGGCCCCCTCCTTCGCGTTGCCTGCATTGCGCCTATTGTACCCGCAACCCTGAAAGGGGGCTGAAACGATTCGGCGCGGACGGCGTTTTCCCTTTCAGGAGGATTTCAGGGAAGGCCTGTAGCATTCGCCCTACCGTGGGAAACGCCGGCCGCCGACATCGTGCGGTCCGGCCGGCACCCCTGCGGGAGACAGGGCGCCCCAGGCGGGCGCAGGGCGAAGAGAAACGGAATGCGAGAGGTCCATGGCGGGTTACGGCGAGGTTTTCGAGCGCAAGGAAGTGAAGTACCGTCTGGGCGCCGAGCGGGCGGGGCGGCTGCGGGAGGCCCTGTCGAGCCGCATGGCCCCCGATGCCTTCGGCACCTCCCAGGTGACCAGCCTCTACTACGACACACCTGAGCGCTCCCTCATCGAGCGCTCGCTGGACAAGCCTCTGTACAAGGAGAAGCTGCGGGTGCGCTGGTACGGGTACCCGGGCTGCGACGGCGCGACCCCTGCGTTTCTGGAGCTGAAGAAGAAGTTCAAGGGCATCGTGTACAAGCGCCGCGTCGGGTGCCCCTACCAGGCGGCTCGGGCGTTTCTGGACGGCGACGGCGGCTTCGATTGTGCCGGCGCGAAGGAGGCGTCGGAGGGCGGGTCCGATCTTACGCGGCTAAACCGCCAGGTCATCAGGGAGATCGAGAGCTTCCGTCGACGCACGGGGCGGCTGGTGCCCTCCATGCTCATCAGCTGCAGCCGCACGGCCTGGGCGCCGTTGCCCGGGGTCGACGAGGCTGCGGACGTGCGCATTACCTTCGATACCGGCATCGCCTACCGCGACCTGGTGAGCGGCGGCGAGGGGCTGGCGCTTCCCGCCGACGAGGTGATCGTGGAAGTGAAGGTGCCCGGCCCCTTCCCGCTGTGGCTGGCGAGGATGCTCTCGGAGCTTGGCTGCGTACCCTGCTCGTTCTCGAAGTACGGAAGCGCCTACGCCTTGGAACAGGCCCGCGAGCGCAGGCTGTGCGCCTAGGGGCTGCTGACGGCGTGCCGCAACGCCCCGGCCGATAACGGCAACCGATACCTGGAAAGGAACCTCATGCAAGACCTTGGATTCTCGTCGGTCTACGGAGCCGCCGAGTCGATGATCGGAAACGTCACCACGGCGGAGTTTCTGCTGTGCAGCGTCGCCTCCATAGTGCTTGGGGCCGCGGTGGCCGCGGTGTACATGTTCCGCCACGCCTACTCGAAGAACTTCGTGGTCACCCTGGCGCTGCTGCCGCTGATCGTGCAGATGGTCATCACGCTGGTGAACGGCAACCTGGGCGCCGGCATCGCCGTCATGGGCGTGTTCAACCTGGTGCGCTTCCGGTCCATCCCCGGGTCGGCCAAGGACATAGGCAGCGTGTTTCTGGCCATGGCCATCGGCCTTGCCACGGGCATGGGCTTCCTCACGCTGGCCGTGGTGTTCACCGTCATCGTAGCCGTGGCGAACGTGGTCTACGTGCTGTCGCCCTTCGGCAAGCCCCGCGAGCCTCAGAAGTCGCTCAAGATCACCATTCCCGAGGATTTGGACTTCGACGGGGTGTTCGACGAGGTGCTGGCCGCCTACACCTCCTCCGCGGAGCTCGTGGAGGTGCGCACCACGAACATGGGCAGCCTCTTCCAACTGGACTACCTGGTCCGCATGAAGCATCCCGGCACCGAGAAGGCGCTCATCGACGACGTGCGGTGCCTGAACGGCAACTGCAAGGTGTCCCTGGGCCGCGCGGTGGTGCGCGAGACGTTGTAGAACGGCCCTCGGTGCCCTGCGGGCGCGGGTGGAAACGAAGCATGAACGGAAGCGCTAAACGTAGCTCGAAACGCAGAATCGAACGAAGTACGAAACGACTTGCCAACTGCAACAACGGTCGCGGGGGCTCCGCGGCCATAACCGAAAGGATTCCAATGAGAAAGAACATCGCACTCGGCCGGCGCACGTTCCTGAACGGCGCGATGGCCCTGGCCCTGACCGCATCCCTGTCGGCGGCTGCTTTCGGACTTGCCGGATGCGGTACCGCGGAGGGCGACAGCGCGGCGCCCGAGCAGTCCGCCCCGGAGCAGCCTGCGGGCTCCACCGAGGAGAGCGCGGCGAAGCCGTCCGATTCGGCGGCATCCGACACCGTCGCAGCCGACCAGACCTTCGTCCAGGTAGCGGCAACCTTCGACGTTTCCGCCTTGGACCTGGAATACTCCAAGCGCGACCTGGATGCCGGCTACGATGCGGCCTCGGCGGTGAAGGTGACCCTTGCCGACGGGGGCTCGTCGGCTGCGGGCAAGGGCGTGGAGGTGTCCGGCGACGTGGTCACCATATCCGAGGAGGGCACCTACCTGGTGAGCGGCAAACTGACCGACGGGCATCTGGTGGTGGACGCGCCCGATACCGCCAAGGTGCAGGTGGTGCTCGACGGCGCCGACGTCTCCTGCAGCAACGGACCGGCCCTCTACGTGAAGAGCGCCGACAAGGTGTTCGTCACCCTGGCGGACGGGTCGAGAAACCTGCTGGTCGACGGGGCGGATTACGCCGCCGACGCCGAGGACGAGCCCTACGGAGCGCTCTTCAGCAAAGACGACCTGACCATCAACGGGAAGGGGTCGCTTGCGGTGACGGGCGCCCACGAGAACGGCATCGTTTCCAAGGACGACCTGGTCATCACCGGGGGCACCATAACCGTGGATGCAGTGGCCGACGGATTGCGCGGCAAGGACTGCGTGAAGATCGCCGATGGCGACATCTCGGTGAACGCCGGGGGCGACGCCATCAAGTCGAACAACGATTCCGACGCCACGCGCGGCTTCGTGAGCATCGACGGCGGCACCATCGCGGCCACCGCCGGGGACAAGGCTGTGAAGGCCGAGTTCTTCGTGCGCGTTGCCGGGGGCACTCTGGATCTGGTGGCGGCCGACGACGCCATCCATTCGAACCTCGAGGTGCTTATCTCGGGCGGCGATACGACTATCGACGCCGGCGACGATGCGGTCCACGGCGAGACGAAGCTTGTGGTCGATGGCGGTACCGTCGATGTCCGATCCTGCGTGGAGGGGCTGGAGGCCCAGCAGGTCATCGTCAACGACGGCGACGTGTTCGTCGAGGCCAGCGACGACGCGCTGAACGCCGCGGTGGCCGATCTGTCGGACGACGATGCCGCGGTGACTTCGGGCGATACGGCCTCCGCTGGCCAGTCTGGCGCCATGGGCGCTCCCGCCGGGCAGCAGACCGTGGCCGACGAGCAGCCCGGCTCGACCGGCCAAACGCCCCAGGGCCGTCAAGGCCGCGGCGGCTCCCAGGCTCCCGATGGAGCGAACGGCCAGATGCCCGAGCCCCCGGAGGGTTTCGATCCTAGCCAGATGCCGGAAGGCCAGGTGCCCGACGGCCAGATGCCCGAGCCGCCGAGCGGCTTCGGGGGCGGCGAGGTTCCCGAGGGCGCGCAGGCCCCCGATGGCCAGATGCCCGACTTCGGCGGTCGCGGCGGCATGGGCGGCGGCATGGCCCAGAGCAGCAGCGAGTGCCTCATCCAGATCAACGGCGGGCGCGTGGTGTTCAACGCCGGCAACGACGGCCTGGACAGCAACGGCAACGTCGAGATCAACGGCGGCATCGTGCTGGGATGCGGTCCGAGCAGCGGCATGGACGGGGCGCTCGATTACGACTTGTCGGGCGTGGTGAGGGGCGGGACCTTCATCCTGCTGGGCTCGGTGGGCAACACCTCCGGGCTGGACCAATCCTCCCATCCCTTCGTATCCGCCCAGGTGTCGGGCAACGCCGGCGACGTGGTGGCCCTCACCGACGCCAACGGGGAGGTGCTCGCGTCCCTCACTGCGGGCCAGCGCTTCACCGGTATCATGGCCTCCAGCGAGAACATGGAATCCGGCCAGACCTACCAGCTGGTGGTGGGCGGCAGCGTGACCGGCGCCGACGCCTACGGCTACGCCTCGGGCGGAAAGGTGTCCGGTGGCAGCAGCACCGACGTGACGGCAGGCACCAACGCCCCCGCGGGCGCCATGGGAGCCATGGGCGGCCGCGGCATGGGCGCCGGCAAGGCTGGTAGATTCTAGGACCGAGGTGGAAACTGGGGGCTCCGGACAAACCGGAGCCCTTGCTTTTCGGTGGGAAGGTCGGTTCCCGAGGTGTCTTTTCCTGTTGCGCCGGGTCTCCATGCTTCCCCTGTGTTAAATGTGACCCCATTCGCCATACTTCGCCTGCAGCGGGGACGGCGGTGAAGTACAATGCCCGGGATGAGCCAATCGCACCTGGGCTTCGCCGGGCGCATGCGAGAAGGGAAGGCCATGGCCGGAATCACCGAAGTCGACTACATCTGGAAGAACGGGAAGCTCGTGCCCTGGGCGGAGGCGACCACCCACGTGCTGTCCCATTCGCTGCACTACGGGTCGGGCGTGTTCGAGGGTATCCGCTGCTACCAGAACGAGGAGACGGGGGCCAGCTGCGTCTTCCGCCTGCGCGACCACATGGAGCGCCTGCACCGCAGCTGCAAGATCGCCGCGATCGAGCTGCCCTACTCGGTGGAGGAGCTGTGCGACGCCACCGTGGGGCTCATCAAGGCGAACAAGCTGCCCGCCTGCTACATCCGCCCGCTCGTCTACCGCGGCTACGGCGTCATGGGCGTCGACCCCACCGGGTCGGACGTGGACGTGGTCATCGCCTGCTGGCCGTGGGACGCCTACCTGGGCCCCGACGCCCTGGAGAACGGCGTCTCCGTGGGCGTGTCCAGCTGGCGCCAGCGTTCGAACAACGCCATCCCGCCCTCGATGAAGTCCACCGCTTCCTACATGAACTCCATCCTGGCGAAGCTGGAGGCCAAGGAGCACGGCTACGCCGAGGCCATCATGCTCAACGAGGCAGGGCTTGTGTGCGAGGGCACCGGCGAGAACCTGTTCATCGTGCGCGACGGCGTGCTCTCCACCCCGCCGCTTTCCGACGGCCTTTTGGAGGGCATCACCCGCGACACGGTGCTGTGCCTGGCCGACGATTTGGAGATCCCCGCGCTGGAGGAGAGCCTCACCCGCAGCGACCTGTACGTTGCCGACGAGGTGTTCATGACCGGCTCGGCCGCCGAGCTCACCCCCATCGGCAGCGTGGACGGGCGCGTCGTGGGTAAGCCGGGCCCGGTCACCCGCGCGCTTCAAGACCGCTTCTTCGAGCTGGTGCAGGGCAAGCTCCCCGAGTACGAGGAGTGGCTGTACCCCGTAGCGTAAGGCTGTAGAGTAAGGCTGGGTCCCATGCACGTCACCACCTACGATTGCACGCTGCGCGACGGCGAGCAGTGCGAGGGCATCACGCTGTCCCTGGAGGACAAGCTGCGCATCGTCGAGCGGCTGGACGCCTTCGGCATCGACATCATAGAGGGGGGATTTCCCGCCTCGAACCCCAAGGACATCGCCTTCTTCGAGCGCGTGAAGGCGATGCCGCTTCGACATGCGCGCATCGCCGCGTTCGGCTCCACGTGCAAGAAGGGGGTGGCGGCCCGGGACGACCAGGGGCTGGCCGATTTGCTGGGAAGCGGGGCTCCCGTGGTCACCATCGTGGGCAAGACGTGGGACGCCCAGGTGACCCGCGCACTGCAGACCACCCTGGAGGAGAACCTGCGCATGATCGCCGAGTCGGTGGCCTATCTGAAGGACCGGGGCCGCCACGTGGTGTTCGACGCCGAGCACTTCTTCGACGGTTACAGGGCGAACGCCGACTACGCCCTGGCCTGCGTGCGGGCGGCGGCGGACGCGGGGGCCGACTCGGTGGATTTGTGCGAGACCAACGGCGGAGCGCTGCCCTTCCAAGTGGCCGAAGTGGTGGAGGCGGTGTCCCGCGCGCTGCCGAACACCCGGCTGGGCATTCACTGTCATAACGACTCCGGGTGCGCCGTGGCCAACACCCTGGCCGCCGTGCGCAGCGGGGTGCGCCAGGTGCAGGGGACCGTCAACGGCATCGGCGAGCGCGTGGGCAACACCGACCTGCTCACGGTCATCGCCGATTTGGAGTTGAAGATGGGCGAGGAATGCGTGGGGCCTAAGGCCCTGCGGGAGCTCACAGGCGTGTCCCAGTTCGTTGCCGAGTGCTGCAACGTGTCGGTGCCGGCGCACCATCCCTACACCGGCTCGTCGGCCTTCGCCCACAAGGGAGGGCTGCATGCCAGCGCCATCGCCCGCTTCCCCGAGGCCTACGAGCATGCCCGCCCCGAATCCGTGGGCAACACGGCCCGCATGCTGGTGAGCGAGCTCGCCGGCAAGGCGTCTCTGGTGGCGAAGGCGGCGTCTTTGGGCATCGACCTGGCGGCCCATCCCGAGCGCACTCAGGAGATCCTGGACGACATCAAGGCCCGCGAGGCGGCCGGCTACAGCTACGAGACGGCCGACGGGTCGCTCGGGCTGCTCATCCAGCGCCACCTGGGCACCTACCAGCCCCATTTCACCCTGGAGAGCTTCCGCGTGATCGTGGACGACCGAGAGGACTCGGGCGCTCTTGCCAAGGATGCTCAGTCGGAGGCCACCATCAAGGTGCACGTGGGGACGCACCGGCTGGTGGCCACGGGCGAGGGCGTGGGTCCCGTGGGCGCCCTGGACAGCGCGCTCCGTTTGGCCATCACCCAGTTCTACCCGGACGTGGCCGACATGGAGCTCGTGGACTTCAAGGTGCGCATCCTGGACGAGAACGTGGGCACGGGCGCTATCACGCGCGTGGTCATCACCACGGCCGACGACGCGGGCACCTGGGGCACCGTCGGCGTTTCGGAGAACATCATCGAGGCTTCTTGGAACGCGCTGGTGGATTCGGTAGAATACGGACTCGTCCGCGCCGGGGTGCGGCCTCTGTAGGAG
>DBFAWQ010000163.1:0-8073 GCA_048242115.1 Eggerthellaceae bacterium | reverse complement strand
CTTAGGATGGTGCCCTCTCCTCGCTCGTACAGCTCTTCTACGGTTACCAGGTGCAGGCTTTCGTCCTCGTTCGCAAAGCGTGTGAGCTCGTCGGTGAAGCCGGCTTTCGAGAACAGGTATCGGAGGGTACGGGCGCCGGTGCCGATACGTTCGATCTTCGCGTCAAGTTCGGTAAGTACTCCCATGCCGATCGGCTCGTTCCCGAACTTGCACTCACCGTACAGGCGCACGTCTCCTTTCGGTTGGTCCCCCTGGGCGACCGAAAGGCCCATTACGTCCACCTCGGTCTGCTTGTTCCAGAACCGTCCGATTTCTCCGAATCGGCAGGGAAGGTTCCCGGCCCGATTCCGGCGGCGCATCCAATCCTGGCAAATGCGTTCGAAGGCAAGCGACGCGTATTGCCTCAGATTGGGAGCGACGAAGAAACGGTAGACGCCTTGGGCGTCGAACATATCCAGGTCGGATTTGTTGGGGAAGCCGAATGCGTACCAGAATCTGAAGAACTCGTCGGCCATGCGGTAGAGCCCCCGTGTCTTTTTCGACTGTTCCTTCGTGCTTGACCCCACCGAGAACTCGCGCTCTACGATGCCAAGCTCTATGAGGTTTTTCAGGTAGACGCTAGCCTTCGGCGGCTCTACCATGGCACGGGAGGCGATTTCCCCAAGCGTGGTGGCCCCTAGGGCGATAGCTTGGATGATGCTGTTGTACACGGCGGTTTCCCGCAGTTCCTGATGCAGGAGGAAATCGACCTCGCTATAAAGGGCGCAGCCTTTGGCAAGCACGTGCTGCCGGATGTTCTCCTCCAGGCCGAGCGAATCGTCGAACTGAGCGAGGTAATGGGGGATGCCGCCCAGTACAGAGTAAGCAGCAACCTGCTCGGCTGCGGTGAACGAGGGGAAGAACTGTGCAGCGGTCGCGTAATCCATAGGGCTCATCTTCAGAATGCCGGTCGCCCGTCCGTAAAGCGGGTTCTTTTCGGCAAGCAAGTTGTTTTCTATGTAGCTCATGGCGCTGCCGCAGAGGACGACCATCACGTTGCGGTTCTTCAGCATGGAATCCCACAGGTTCTGCAGGACGGAAGGCAATGACGGATCGGACTTTACCAGGTAGGGGAACTCGTCGATGATAATCAGCCGCCGTCCTTCGCCCGGAATCTCAAGGATGTTCTCCAGCGCATCCGCCCAGGTCTCGAAGCGAGACAGGTATCGACCTGCAGGCGATCCCGCCTCGAATAGCCGGCGCGAGAACAGGGCAAGCTGCTCGCTGCGCGTTGCCTCGGGGGCGGCGAAGAACAGATGGCGCTTGTCTTTGGCGAATTCGAAAAGGGTCTCGGTTTTGCCTACGCGCCGACGGCCGTACAGAAAGACGAGCTGCGCCTTCGGAGACCGATAGCAGCTTTCGAGAAACTCAAGCTCATGCTCTCTCCCGATAAACCTCATAGGGCCTCCTCCGATCTGGTTCGCGCTGCACTTATACCGAAAGGATTACACATCACAAATCACGATTTGTCAAATCACGATTTGATATTGACGTATGAGATGCATTTCCCGCCCCTCGTTACGCATTGTGGTTGTCCTCCGGTTGAGCTGTCGCAAATTATGCGACAGCTGGGCCCGGCAAGTCGCTCAGTTTTGAGGGCATGGGAGATGTGCTTGCCCATTGTTGCGAGGTTGCGGTTAGCAAGGAGGGACTCGTGCAATCAATTGGGCCGCACTCTAGCAAGCGCCCCGCCTGATGGGTGGGGCGAGGCGCTTGGGAAATATCAGTTACGGGAGCAGACGGACTGCGTTTGCTCCCGATGGCCTATTCGTGCTTGCTGATGAAGTTCTCGACGATCTCCATGCACTCGTCGGGGTGGGTGACGTTGGCGATATGCGGCGCGCCCTGGACCAGGGCCCATTCGCAGTTCGGAATCAGGTCCACGCCCTCTTTGATGACGTAGGGGGTGCCCTCGTCGTCGGTGCCGGATAGCGCCAGGCACGGAATCTTAATGGACTTTACGTCCTCGCGGATGTCCCAGTCGCGCAGCTTGCCGGTTACCACGAACTCGCTGGCGCCCTGCATGATCATGTACGCTTCACCCACGCCGCCGAACGCGTCGTTGATGTAGTCGGGATAGTCCTTCTCGTACAGGCCCACCACATGGCGCTTGTAGTACTCGTCGTAGGCTGCCTTGGCCTCCGGCGTGTCGTAGTTGCCGGTGCGCTCGGCTTCGGCCACGGCCTTCTGCATGTCCTCAGGCAGGTACGTGATCAGGCGGTTCGCCTCGTCTAGCCAGGTCTGGATGCGTACGGGCGACGAATTGATGACCAGGGAGTTCATGCCCGTGTCGTCCTTAGCGGCGCACATCATGCCCAGCATGCCACCCCATGAGTTGCCGAACACGTGGATGTCGTCCAGGCCCAGCGCCTTGCGCACGGCGTAGAACTCGTTGATCCACAGGTCGCAATTGTAGAAGTCCTCGCCCATGTCGGACAGCATCGACTTACCGCTGCCGATCTGGTCATAGAAGACGATCTGGCGACCGTAGCGGTCGGCCATCTCGGCGTAGGGCAGCAGGTAATTGTGGCAGTTGCCCGGGCCGCCGTGCAGCATGAGCAGGGTCTTCTTGCCTGGTTGGTTCTCGCCTACGATCTTCACGTAGGTCTTGTGCCCGTTGTAGTCTACGTATTCCTCGCGAACTTCCGCCATGGGGGTTCCTTTCCCGATTGCTCGGCCTTCTGCCGAAGCGATGCTCTTAGCATAAACGACGGGGGAACGCGCGAGCGGGAAGTCAGGCCGACGAGCTTGGATAATCCGTAGAAGAGCGAGCGTTTTGGGCGTAGTCGGCCTTCCTCGCGGGCAAAGCGGCACGTGGATGGCGTTCGGCGCAAGCTGTCCGCGGGCTTTCAGGTCTATGAAGGTTCGGTTACGACGTGCGGCTGTGCTTGTGCAAGTGGTTTCTATGCGATACTATTCTTTCCCAAATTACTGGTATCTAGTAGAAACGAAATACTATGGAAAGCGAATTGCCGACTAAGGTGCAAACCGATTCGCAGGTCCCCGACTACGATGCGCTGGCCCGAGAGGTCGTGCGCCTCATGGCGCAAATGCGGCCGCCCCATCCGCCTTTTCCGGAAGATGCCGGCCTAGGCGACTCGGAGGCGGCAGCGGGGGAGGGCGGCGACGGCATCCCGCATCCTCCTTTCCCCGTCCCCGCACCGCCGGCTATCCCGACCGACCTGATGGAGGTGGGCCGGGGCAGCGTGGGGGTGCTGGGAGCCCTCTCGCAGCTGGGCGGCCAGGCCACGCCCAAGGAGCTCGGCCAGCTGACGGGTCTCAGCAAGGGCCGCATCTCCAACATAATCCGCCGGCTGGAAGAGAAGGGCTACGTGGAGAAAAGCCCCTCCCGCACCGATTCCCGCAGCGTGACGGTGGTGCTTTCCGCAAAGGGCCATCAGGTAACCGACCTGCACATCAGCACCTTGCGCGCCCATGTGGCCACGATGCTGCGGCTGCTGGGCCCGCGCGATGCCGAGGACGGCGTGCGCGTAATGCGGCACCTGGCCCAGATCATCGGAGAGAAATGCACGCCTGCGGCTAACGGGCGAGAGCGCGGGTTCGCAGTGCGGGGTGTCCAGAGCGGCGAACCTGTCCGGGAGGTGGCCCGATGAAACTGCTTCGCTTCTTCAAAGGCCATGGGGTGGCGGTGCTCATCTGCGCCGTGCTACTGGTCATCCAGGCCAACCTTGAGCTGTCGCTTCCCAACTACATGAGCGACATCGTGGACGTGGGGTTGCAGCAAGGGGGCATCGAAAGCCCCGTGCCGGAAACCATCCGCGAAAGCGAGCTGGAGAACCTGCAGATGTTCATGACCGAACAGGATGCCGAAAAGGTGCAGGCGGTCTACGGCGGCGAGTTGGACGGCGTGCTCACCTACATTGGCACCAAGCAGCAGGCCGCGGCGGATGGCGAGATCGGCCAGATCATGACCCTGCCGGAATGCGTGGTGCTGTCTCTGGAAGAGGGTATCGATGCCAGCGCGCTCTCCGACACCGACCTGGGGTCGGCGCTCTCCGCGGACGGCTTGGCGGCCGCAGCGTCTGTTGCCGGAAATGCCGCAGGTCAGAATGATGTTTCGGCGGTTGGAGGCAGCAGCGGCCCTGCAAGTGCGGCTACCCCCGGCGAAGGCGAAGTCGCCGCAACCGCCATCAGCCCGGATGCGCTTCAGCAGCTGCAGCGGGTCACGCAGGTCCACGACGGAAAGCTCACGCTTGAGGCGGTACGCATCCTCTACGACAACGGTCTGGTGTCCCGCGACCAGCTGGTCAGCGCCGCCCAGGCCATGAACGACGCCATGGGCGACGTTTCGGGCCAGATGCTTGCGCAGCGGGCCGTCAGCTTCGTGCAGCAGGAATACGAGGCCCAGGGCATCAGCCTTACCGACGTGCAGAATCGCTACCTGGGCACCATGGCCCTCATCATGTTCGGTTTGTGCCTGGGCACCCTGATCACCACTATCGCCGTGGGCTTCGTGGCCTCCCGGACGGCCGCCACCATCGCCCGCGACACGCGGCAAACCCTGTTCGGGCGCGTGATGGAATTCTCCCCTGCCGAAGTGGGCAAGTTCAGCCAGGCGTCGCTGATCACGCGCACCACCAACGACGTCCAGCAGATTCAGATGGTGTGCGTGATGCTGCTGCGCATGATCATGCTGGCCCCCATCATGGGCATCGTGGCCTTCATCCAGGTGACCGCCACCCGTTCGGGCATGGAGTGGATCATCGGCGTGGCGCTGCTGGCAATCCTCGCGGTCCTGGGCGTTTTGTTTGGCGTCACCATGCCCAAGTTCAAACGCATGCAGAGCCTGGTGGACCGTTTGAACCTGGTATCCCGCGACATGCTGGACGGCCTTATGCCCATCCGCGCCTTCGGCCGGGAAGGCTACGAACTCGATCGCTTCGATGACGCCTCCACCGCCCTTATGAAAACCCAGCTGTTCGTGAACCGCGCCATGGCCTTCATGATGCCGGTGATCATGCTGGTGATGAACCTGGTGACGCTGCTCATCGTGTGGGTGGGCGCCCAGGGGGTGGACGTGGGCAACCTGCAGGTGGGCACCATGATGGCCTTCATCACCTATACCATGCAGATCGTGATGAGCTTCATGATCCTGGGGATGGTGGCGGTCATGCTGCCCCGAGCCCAGGTGGCGGCCGAGCGCGTGGCCGACGTCATCGACTGCCCGCTTTCCATCACCAGCCCCGAGCGGCCTGAAACGCCGGCGCCGAGCGGTCCCCGCGGCGTGGTGGAGTTCAAGGACGTCACCTTCCGCTACCCGGACGCCGAGCGGCCAGTGGTGCGCAACGTGAGCTTCGCCACCGCCGCGGGCAAGACGCTGGGCATCATCGGCTCCACCGGTTCGGGCAAGACCACCCTGGTGAAGCTGATTCCGCGCCTGTACGACGCCACCGAGGGCCAGGTGCTCATCGACGGCGTGGACGTGCGGTCCATGGCCGTGGGAGACGTGCGTAGTCGCATCGGCTACGTGCCCCAGCAGGGGTTTCTGTTCTCCGGCACCATCGAGTCGAACATCAAGTTCGCCGACGAGGCCATGCCCGACGCCCGGATGGAGGCGGCGGCAGACGTGGCCCAGGCCACCGAGTTCATCCAGAAGGAGCCGGAAGGCTACCTCACGCCCATCGCTCAGAAGGGGGCGAACGTCTCGGGCGGCCAGCGGCAGCGGCTCTCCATCGCCCGTGCCCTGGCGGCGAACCCCGAGATACTGGTGTTCGACGACGCGTTCTCGGCGCTGGACTACGCCACCGACGCCAAGCTGCGCGATGCGTTGGCGAAGGGGGCCGGGAATGCGGCGGTGGTGATCGTGGCCCAGCGGGTGGCCACCATCATGCATGCCGACGAGATACTGGTGCTGGAAGCCGGCAGCGTGGTGGGGCGCGGCACCCATCGCCAGCTGCTGGAAGGCTGCGACACCTACCGCGAGATAGCCCTCTCGCAACTTTCCGCCTCCGAACTGGGGATAGAGGATTCCGGACCTGCCGACGGCCTGTGCGGGAAAGCGAGCGCTGCTATCCCCGACGCCGTTGCCGCGGAAGGGGGTGATGTCCGATGAGCGCCAACCGAACCCCATCTGTCGCCCCCAAGGCTGCCCGCGCCGCCATGCCCCGCGGTCCCATGGGCCACGGTCCCGGGCGCCATCGCGGCCCCGCCGAAAAACCCAAGAACTTCAAGGGCACTTTGAAGCAGCTGCTGGGGTACCTGAAGCCCCATGCGGCCGCCCTCGTCGGTGCCGTGGTGATGGCCATCGCCTCCGTGACGTTCTCCGTGGTGGGCCCCGACATCCTGGGCCAGGTTATCACCAAGGTGTTCGAGGGCCTGGTGGCCAAGGTGCAGGGTACCGGCGGCATCGATTTCGAAGGCATCTCCCGCATCTTGCTGTTGCTTCTGGGCCTCTACGTTGCCAGCGGCGCCGCTCAGCTGGTGCAGGGCTTCCTCATGACGGGCGTCACCCAGAAGATCTGCTTCAGGTTGCGCAACGAGATCGCCCAGAAGATGTCCCGAGTGCCGCTGTCCTACTTCGACAGTCACTCCAAGGGCGATGTTCTCTCCCGCATCACCAACGACGTGGACACGCTTTCCCAGTCGCTGAATCAAAGCGTCACCCAGCTCATCACCTCCGTCACCCAGATCATCGGCGTGACCATCATGATGTTCAGCATCTCCTGGGAGCTGGCCCTGGTCACCCTGCTCACGGTGCCCACCGCGCTCATCATCGTCACCATCATCGTGAAGCTGTCGCAGAAGTGGTTCGTGCGTCAGCAGACGCAGCTGGGCGTGGTGAACGGCATCGTGGAGGAGGACTTCTCTGGTCAGAACGTCATCCAGGTGTTCGACAAGGCCGACGGTGCGGTGGCCCGCTTCCAGAAGGAGAACGAGCGGCTGTACGAGAGCGCGTGGAAGAGCCAGTTCCTCTCGGGACTCATGCCGCCGCTGATGAAGTTGGTGTCCAACATGGGTTACGTGGGCGTCGTGGTGGTGGGCGCCACGCTGGCGGTGAGCGGCCGCATCAGCATCGGCGACATCTCCGCCTTCATGCAGTACGTGCAGAACTTCACCCAGCCCATCACCCAGCTGGCCAACGTATCCGCCACGCTGCAGGCCATGGCCGCGGCCGCCGAGCGCATCTTCGAGTTTTTGGCCGCCCCCGAGGAGCAGAACTCCGAGGCGCCCCGGCTGCCAGCCGCGCGGACGGGGAAGGTCGACTTCAACCATGTGCATTTCGGCTATGATCCGGATGTGCCCGTGATCAAGGACTTCACCTGCGACGTCGAGCCAGGGGCCACCGTGGCCATCGTGGGACCCACCGGCTCGGGCAAGACCACCCTCATGAAGCTGCTGCTGCGCTTCTACGACGTGCAGGAGGGCGAGATCCTGGTGGAGGGGCTGGACGTGCGCCGGTGGGACCGCCGCCAGCTGCGGGAGGACTTCGCCATGGTGCTGCAGGACTCGTGGCTGTTCGAGGGCACCATCCGCGAGAACATCCGCTACGGGCGCCTGGATGCCACCGACGCGCAGGTGGAGGAGGCGGCCCGCATCGCCCGCTGCGCCGAGTTCATCGAGACGCTGCCCGGTGGCTACGACTTCGTGATCAACGAGGAGGCCAGCAACGTGAGCCAGGGGCAGCGGCAGCTGATCACCATCGCCCGCGCCGTGCTGGCGGACCGCCCGGTGCTCATCCTGGACGAGGCCACCTCCAATGTGGACACCCGCACCGAAGCGCTCATCCAGGACGCCATGGACCTGCTAATGGCCGACCGCACCAGCTTCGTGATAGCGCATCGGCTGTCCACCATCAAGAAGGCCAGCGTCATCCTGGTGCTGCGGGACGGCGACATCGTGGAGAAGGGAACCCACGAACAGCTGCTGGAGACGGACGGCTTCTACGCCCAGCTGTACAACTCCCAGTTCGAAGGCTGCGAATAGGAGGTTCACGGCTCGGGGCTCAGTGCGGGCCCCGAGCCGCAACCCTTCCCAGTCCCCGGCTCCCCGCCGTCCCATGCTCCTCGCCAGGGG